>NZ_JBGSQY010000072.1:0-478534 GCF_041737835.1 Bythopirellula sp.
AATTTTTGCTGTGATATCGATATCGGCCTGGTTTTCATTTTGATCGATGGGTGTTTTTTCATTGGCGTCACGATCGCGGACGTTGACACCCGTATTGTCACGATCGGCACCAGTCGAATCGCTCGCCGGTTCCATACACCCGCTGAGCGCAATAAATGCTAGCCCCAAGATTGTTAAGCGTCTCATTTTTAAGTCCTTGTAAAAGTGCTCGAATGGACTAATCAAGGCAAATTGCATGCCTTATGATTCGTCGTTAGTTATTCACAGATAACAAGGAAAGATAAGGAGAAGGTGGAAGCTACTGCACCACCTAGGACTCGCGGGCCGCAGTTCGCCTTTACGACTCAAGCGGAAGCTGGCATCATCAGCACAGTCGCTTGTAGCAGCTTGCGCTTAGACGGATGTGAACAAAATCGGAATCCGCATTCCAATTAGTGAGACTTGCAGCTCTTGCTGTGAATTTGGGAGATAAAAAAAGAATTGTCGAGGGTACTTAAGGTGAGCCGCCAGGCGATTATCTCCTTACCCGCCGCCTACTCGGTCATGGCTGGAACTGAACTGTAAAGGTCCGTAGTGCAACAGACTCGATTCCGGCCTCCAACCTTTGCCTGATACATAGCTCCGTCCGCTTGCGCAATTAACGCTTTACGATCTAGTTCGCAGCCAATCATGGTGGCACTACCAATACTCACAGTGATTGGACGACAATCCCAGGGACCAAATTCAATGGTCCGCCGAATTCGTTCGGCAACATTGGCGGCATCGTCAGATCCACAGCTGGGCAAGATGACTGCGAACTCCTCACCACCATAGCGCGCGACCACAGATTCCGAGCGGCTTTCCTGGGTCAAAATTCTAGCCACTTTGATTAACACCGTATCGCCGGCCGGGTGCCCAAACTGGTCGTTAAATTGCTTGAAGTAGTCGACGTCCATCATGAGCAGCGACAGTGGAGTGCCGTACCGGGCAGCGCGGACGTACTCGCGCTCAAGTGCGTCCTGAAACTCACGATGGTTCTTTAAGCCGGTGAGTCCGTCGGTTGTTGCGAGAGAATGGAGTCGCACGTTCGCGTCAGCTATTTCTGCATTTTTCTGAGCCAACTCACGCTGGATATTTACCAGTTCGTTGTTCAAGCGAGTGAATTCAGCCAGCATGTCCTCATCTTGTTGGCGCAACCGAGCTGCCTCGAGTTGATCCTCTTTGAGTGTCATCCTCAGAGTGTTCAGCTGTTCGTTTTGAATCTTCGTCATCTCATCATAAAGTTCCATGATTCCCGTCCGAGAAGGTGAACCACACACGATGATACCTTCTTCGGTAAGTCCTCCGGTGAGTAATAAACCGGTTACTTGATCGTGGCAGCGAACATTCAGCTCCCAACCGAATGTTGCGCGTGACTCCATGGCCGTGCGGAGAAACTCTCGGGCCTTTTCCCGGCTATCTTCATCGACGATTCCAAAGAGCGTCGCGTGCGATTCACAACCTGAGGTAATCCCCAGGTCGTCGCGAATGATTCGAATGATCTCTCCTGACGGATCGCATTGGAGCACGATCCCTGATTTATCATTGCGATTGTTCATGGGCAGGCTTCCTCGAGGAGAGCAGTTGTTCGGCAAGTTCGATTGCCTGGTCGGCATCGGCTGCATGTCCATCGGCGCCAATTTCTCGCCAAAGGTCGAGAGACACTTTGAAGGGGTGACCCCCGACGAGAATGATCATGTGGTCGCATGCACGATTGGATCGCACTTCAGTGATTAATTTCGCGACCGAGGAAACATTGGTTGTCAATGCCGTCGATACTGCCAACACATGCGCATCACGATCGATAGCGGTTTGAATGATACTAGCGCTCGGCACATCGGCACCTAGGTAGAATGTGTCCCAGCCTGCCATCTCAAAGAGATCGGCAACCATGCGAATTCCAATTTCATGCAGGTCACCTCCTATGCACACTGTCACAATACGCCGGTTGATCCGCTCGGACTTAAAGATGAGCGGATAGAGCTGCGACATAATGAGCTGGGTGGCCGCAGTGCATAAGTGCTCTTGAGCAATGCTAATCTGGTTAGACTGCCACAGTCGGCCGACCTCGTACTGCGATTGTTGAAACACATGCAAGTAAATATCTCGTACTGAAGTCCCCTGTTGAATGGCGTCCATGACGAGTTCGCTCGCCTTGCGACGATCAGCTGCGAGCAGCGCATTCAGGTACTCTCTAGCGAGGCTAGCCAACGGCCTGTCTTCGGTGAGATAGCTCGGTGCTTCCGACGGTAGTGTAGGGAGGCGGTCTAGGCTGGCTAAAATGCACTGCTCGGCCAAGATCGCCTGAGAGTATGGCAACTCTTCTTTAATAATTTGGCAGCACAATTTTAAGGACTCTGCCAAATCTTCAATAGGAATTCCACGAGCGCAGAGCATGACTTTTAGCCAGGCAACATAATCCACAAAAAGCTGCGGTCGCCCCGCTGAGATGGCCTCCGCCAATCCGTTCAAGTGATATCTTACATCGTTGACACACTTGGCCCGGCCAGCATTACCATAACGGGAAACCAGCTCCGGCTGCAGTGTGGAATAGCGCGAAACAATTCTATCGGCGAACAAGTCTCGATTCCCTAAGATCGACTCGCTGGCTATCAGATTCTCGGATGGCATAGAGCTTCTCCTCGCAGCGAGGCTACATATTCAAGG
This sequence comes from Bythopirellula sp., assembly GCF_041737835.1. Classification (NCBI taxonomy): domain Bacteria; kingdom Pseudomonadati; phylum Planctomycetota; class Planctomycetia; order Pirellulales; family Lacipirellulaceae; genus Bythopirellula; species Bythopirellula sp. Next base: position 2,686 of record NZ_JBGSQY010000072.1, read on the forward strand.
AAGCGAATTGAAACGCTATTGGGAACTAGTTTTAATCCTTTAGGAATTTCCACGTGAGGTTCCTGATAAGTATCGCAAAGTCAACCAAATATAGAGTGCTATTCCGACCAGCAGACAACATGAGGTGAATACCTTGCCGTGGATGGCAATATACGGCATATAGTGGTCGTACCTGCGATTGACGTGATCATATAGCGGTCAACGGGCCAGAGTGGCCCCCATGTCCCAAACGAAGGCTTCACGCTATTCTACTGGGCCAGCGCAACATGGTAGATTCCGATGTTGGTAATTCTGGGAGTCTGGCGACTTGTCTACAAACGCTTTCCGCTGCGCTATAATCTGTAGTACTAGGGCGTTGTGTTTCCGTTGGGAATGTACGGAGTTTGTACGTTCCGGCTAGCTCATGCAATGGACGTGATATTCCTATTGGTGATTCCCGAGAGCGTCATCTACTTTGCTCTTGCCGCTTGGTTGTTGACTTTCGGTGCCATGCTTTACACATTATTGATGCTTTCATGGAAACGAGTTCCGTAAGCACGCTTATGATGTATGAAACTTCAACACCAAGTGCTGCCGCATTCACAGGTTGGACCATTCGCCAGAGGCCACGGCCATTCGCGACTCAACGCCGATTTTCGTTGGAGAGTTACCAAGCGATGGGATACAAATCGCGATCCATAGTGTGGCATCAACTTCTTGGTTATGAGACCTCTACAGAATCGACCGATTTTGAACTGCCCATTATTTGGCAGTTTGGCTGCGAGAAATCAAACGACGCGGATTTCTAATACAAGCAAACCTGCAAGGTCCCCCCCGACCTTAGCAGGCGCGTTACCTCGTTCCCCGCTCAGGACGAACCGACATTCTTCACCTAACAGAGCCATTATCACCCTCGACGAGTCCGTCCCGTTGATCCTGGACGTATCCGTCTCGCAGATGGAGGTCGTTACCGTCCTTGATGTAGATGACGGGCTGTACCGAGGAGTCATCCATTTGAGAACGTGCAGGTCATTCCTATATCAGGACTTCCCTTCCCTGTTCTCAGTTTCGTCGATCTCTTTAGGCTCGCCGAAACGATGGATTCCCTCTCCACCCCACCCGCCCGGCCGTGCTCTACAGTTACTGCGTTTCGATAACCAAGTTTTTCGACACCCAGCACCTAGAGTCCATTCTTAGGATAGATTCGAGTGGAGCTGCCGGCGCAGCCGGTAGGAACACGAAAATCTATCCTACGAATGAAGGCCAAGTACTCCTACTGATAAACGTCTTGAGAACTATGAGCTACTGTCTCGGGCTGCGCCCGAACCAGGGGTAGCCGGGCTGCGCCCGGCATACCCATCTTTACTCTAAAAGTAAAAACCAGGAGTTAAGATATATCTCAAGATTCTGAGTAGATCAGAACTATCTAGCCGAGTCGATTCTCTATCCTGAACCAAAGAGAGTGTAACCCTTAGCAGCGAAGATAGTTCGAACCTCCTATCTCGGAAAGGTAACAGACGAAATCCAGGCAACGGGCAGGTGGTTGATCCTGCAATCCAGAGCGACGCCCTGGTCCTACGGCAAGCATTTACTATGAAAATGTAATCATAAGTCTGAGGAAAATTGCCCCTTCCTCACCTTTCCTAATCGCCCTTCGGGCAAGATGGACTGTGGTCCTAATGCCGACATAATGGACTATCAATACGGTATAGAACAATAATCTCTCATAATTGGCATGTAATACTCTTGATCCACCCAAACCAGGATCGGTTTTTTTTTGCCAAGGGACACTCGATGTCTTGGGACTCAGCCATCATCTAATAACAGCTGGGACCACAACCGAACCTAAGGGAATCAGCTAGGGAGGATTTTGAATTATATGACTGTGTCTCGGCTGACCAACTCAAATGTTAGCCTTACTTAGTCGCAGTGCATTTCCAATAACGCTCACCGAACTCAAGCTCATTGCGGCGGCAGCAATCATCGGATTTAATAGAAGTCCTGTAATGGGATAAAGAATTCCGGCGGCAATCGGAACGCCGAGGACGTTATAGATAAACGCGAAGAACAGATTCTGTCGAATATTTTTCATGGTCGCCTCGCTCAAACGTCGACTGCGGGTGATCGCCCGTAAGTCACCGTTAACTAGCGTGATCCCAGCACTTTCCATAGCTACATCTGTTCCCGTACCCATCGCTATGCCAACGTGAGCTTCAGCAAGTGCAGGAGCGTCATTGATGCCGTCGCCCGCCATAGCGACGATGCTTCCCTTAGCTTTCAGCCTTTTTACAACTTCAACCTTTTGCTCTGGCAAGACTTCAGCTTGGACATCCTCGATACCAAGTTTCTTTGCCACCGCGTTAGCCGTTGTACGGCTGTCCCCCGTTAGCATGACGACATGGATTCCTTCTTCTTTAAGCATTCGCAAGGCTTCGGCAGTCGTCTCCTTAATCGGATCAGCCACGCCTAAGAGTCCAGTCAGCTTGCCGTCAACCGTCATAAACATGACTGTCTGGCCTTGGCTTCGTAGTTCTTCCGCTAGTTTGAATGAATCTTCAGCATTGACCTCCTGATTCTCAATCAATTGACGATTGCCGATCGCAACTTTCTTGCCTTCGATGGTACCTGTCACCCCCTTCCCAGTAATCGATTGAAAGTCGCTAACATCTGCCAGTTCTAGTCCCCGCTCCTTGGCCCCCTTGGCGATGGCGGCTGCCAGCGGATGCTCACTCGCTCGTTCCAAGCTGCCTGCTAATCGCAATACTTCCAAATCCGTCGAACCTGCTTGCGGAAGAACAGTGACTAGTCGGGGCTTACCCTCCGTGAGGGTGCCAGTTTTGTCGACGACCAACGTATTAACTTTTTCCATGACCTCCAGCACCTCGGCATTTTTCACGAGGATGCCCGCCGCGGCACCGCGACCTACTCCCACCATGATTGACATTGGCGTAGCAAGTCCCAGCGCACACGGACATGCGATGATTAAGACGGCCACGGCATTGATGAGTGCATAGGCATAACGAGGCTCGGGACCAAAAATTGCCCAAAGCACAAAGGTCAAGACAGCCAAGAGCAGTACCGCCGGCACAAAGTAGCCGGCCACTGCATCCGCCAACCGCTGTGTTGGAGCGCGACTCCGCTGGGCCTCGGCTACCATTCTCACGATTTGTGAAAGTACAGTGTCTTTGCCAACTTTCTCCGCTTGCATTACAAAGCCGCCCGCACCATTGACGGTTGCTCCGATCAACTTGTCACCGACAGTTTTTTCGACGGGAACCGGCTCACCTGAAATCATCGACTCGTCGACAAAGCTATTGCCTTCTACGACGATTCCGTCGACGGGCACTTTTTCACCTGGCCGCACACGGAGTTTGTCGCCAGTTTGCACCTGTTCCAGTGAGATATCCTCGTCCGTTCCATCGGCCCTCACTAGGCGGGCAGTCTTCGGCGAAAGTCCCAGGAGTGTGCGAATAGCAGCCCCCGTCTGACTGCGGGCACGCAGTTCCAACACTTGGCCCAATAAGACAAGGGTGGTAATGACCGCAGCCGCTTCAAAATAGAGGTCGACGCCGCCGTGTCCTGAGCGAAAAGAAGCTGGAAATACCTCTGGGAAAAATGTAGCAATCGTACTGTGAATGAAGGCTGTCGCAGTTCCAATCCCGATCAGCGTGAACATATTTGGCGAGCGATTCAGGACCGACTGCCACATGCGGACGAAGAAAGGCAATCCTCCCCACAATACTACAGGCGTTGCTAATGCAAATTCGACGTAGGCAAGTGTGCTCGGGTCAAACCAGTGAGCAAACTGCTCGGCGAAGACCATCCGTGACATCGCTAACAGAAACAAAGGAATTGTTAGCAGAGCACTCACCCAAAACCGGCGAGTCATGTCGGCTAGTTCAGGATTGGACTCCTCAGCGATGACGGTTCGTGGCTCCAGTGCCATGCCACACTTAGGACAGCTTCCCGGCTTGTCGCTGACAATTTCCGGGTGCATCGGACAGGTGTATTCGATACGCTCGGCAGGAGTGGTGGGAGCTTCTGGCTCCAAAGCCATGCCGCATTTAGGACAACTGCCCCGGCCCCACTTGTCGCACTTCAGGGTGCATCGGACAAATGTAAACAGCATCCGTAGCGTGGGTGGTCAACGAGATTTCGTGAACTTGCTGCTGCCCGCCACAGCAACTGCTTTTCCCACCGCAGCAGCTCTCATCCGCGACTTTTACGGCTGTTTTGGCAAGGAACTTCTCAGGAGATCCACGAAACCGATCTCCGCAGTGTTTGCTGCAAAAGAAGTAGGTCGTATCACCAAAATCCGCTTGATCTGCCGCCTGACCTATTTCGATGGTCATTCCGCAGACAGGATCAATTGTCGTAGCCATTTTCGTTCTCCTATGACGTTTCCAATACACCAAGGGATACGAAGAGTGTTTCAAACTATTACACTCGGGAAATCAATTCTTTCCACAAGTGCAGTCATAGCATCCGTGATCCGCACAAGTTCGACACGTTTCTTCGAGACGCTTTTTGAGCGCCAGCCGGGCACGATAAAGTCTGACGGCCGTATTGTTGGGAGTGATTCCCAGTCGAGTCGCGGCCTCCGTCACTGATTGGCCACCCAAATCAACAGTTGTCAAAAGTTCGCCATATTCCGGCTTAAGGGTCGGTATCAAATCTTTGAAACACTCGCAGACTGTGTTCTCCAGCTCCACTAAGTCGTTTCGCTGCAACTCAACTTCTGCTCGATGCTGTTCAATGGCGCGCTTCTCTAGATCTTTGTGGCGGTAATGGTCGATCAAAGCGTTTCTCAAAACCTGGAAGAACCAGGCGACAACTGATTCCCCTTTGAGTGAGTCCTCCTGCTGCACAGCTTTAGCAAATGCAGACTGAAGAATCTCTTCAGCGTCCTCACGTGATCCTACTCGCTGTTCCAGAAAGGCGAGAAACCTTAGGTGGCTTGCTAGCAGTATCTGCAAAACGTCGTCATCAGGTTTTCTGGGTTCGATGTTCATAGTTAGCTTGTAGGCTATTTCTGAATCTTCGCCTCATACTCTGCAAAATTGCTCTTCAATTCGTCGACACAACCGGCACAACAGACGAACATGTCGCGACCTGCGACCGTGACCTTGACCGGTGTACCCATCGATCCCAAGGCTTGATCACTCACAGGACAAATTTTCTGCGCGATTGCTGCTTCGCGGTCTTCAGGACTAAGTTTGGCAAATGCCTCGTCCACTTCAGTTTCCTCATGGGTTGTATGTTCGTGCGAATGGTGGGCCTCAGTATTCGCAGGTGGACTTGGTTTAGTACCACAGCCTAATACAGCAAATGATAGACCAACAATTGATCCCCACAGAATTGATCGCGACATTGTTAAACTCCAAATGTGGTTGAGATTTAGATTCCGACGGTTGAAGGCTCTAAGGTTGTTTGCGCAGGTACGGAAAGGGCTTCCTGAACAGGCTGATGATGGATCTTATGCCACCGCCTCTTACGCACTTGGTAAAAGAGGACTGGCAGCAACAAATCCACGACTTCATCAGATACTAAAATTCCCCCCAGCACGGGTGCCGCCATAGGACGCATAATTTCTGAACCCGTACCAGTGGCCCATAGCATGGGGGCCAAACCGACCATGGTTGTCAGTTCAGTGAGTAACTTGGGGCGAGTTCGATGGACAGCTCCATCCATCACCGCTTGCCGTACCTCGACGAGGGTCATGTTCTCTAGTCCGCCGCGTTCTTCGATGGCCTCACGCAAGTAAACCAGTAACACCAAACCGTTCTCGGTGGCTAATCCGAAGCAGGCGATGTATCCCACCCACACGGCAACACTGAAGTTAAATCCAAACAGCCACTGGAACAGAACACCGCCTGCAATGGACCCGGGCACGGCCAGCCCCATAACTAGGATGGTATCTACAAAGTCATGATAGGTGATGTACAAGATGAGAAAGATCAACGCGATGACCAAAGGGAAGAGTACCGACAAAGTTCTCCGTGCCCGAACTTGATGCTCGAATTGTCCACTCCATTCCAAGTACATGCCCGAGGGCAACTTGACTTGTTCGGCGACTGCCCGTTGTGCCTCCTCGACAAATCCTACGATATCACGATCACGGACATTGAGTTGTACGTAGGCCCGCAACAGGCCATTCTCGCTTTTGATCATGGAGGGCCCTTCCACAATCCGAATGTCAGCCACTGAGCCAAGCGGAACTTGTTGTTGTGCTGCCTCGCCTTCGGATTTCGCTTTGCCTTCCATGCCTGTGTTGGGTGAGCCGCTCACCAGCAGTTGTTTAATGGATTCCTCATCGACCCTGAAATCACGGGCGTAGCGAATCCGTACTGGAAATCGTTCGCGTCCCTCCACTGTTGTGGTAATAGGCTGACCGCCTAAAGCCACTTCTATAACTTCCTGAATGTCTCCTACATTGATGCCATAGCGAGCGGCCTGCTCGCGGTTAATATCGATTTCCAAGTAGCCTTCCCCGACGATCTGGTCAGGAAACACATCGACCGCGCCACGGATTCCCTTGAGCACTTGGGCCACTTGCTCAGACACGGCTTGAATCTGATTGAGGTCATCGCCATAGACTTTTACGCCGATCATGGTGCGCACTCCCGTGGCGAGCATATCCACGCGATTGATAATTGGCTGAGTCCAGATGTTCCCCCATCCCGGCATTTGAACGACGGTGTCCATTTCCTTAATTAGGCCGTCACGAGTTCGCCGCCACAGGAATACCTGACTTGAGAAGTTTTCTTCTGCAACACGGCGGATCTCCTGCATTTGCTCAGCCGATATAACGCCCCCTTTCCAAACGCCTTTTTGCTTGGCTTGTTCGGCCAGTTGCGTCACGGCCTGCCACGTGTAAGCAGGACCAGCCATATCGACGAGTTCCCAGTTCAACTCCTGGATACGTTCACTCCAGGCTTCGTGATATTGTTGCTCCACATCGCTTAGCACGACGCTAAAGAAGGTTTCTCGCTTTTGTCCTAAAAGCTCTCGCAGGTTCGCGTAAAGTTCCGAGAACACGGAACGCGAAAGAATCAACAAATCAGCCCGTTGTTCCACAGTCCCCCGTTCCGTCAATAGTTCGGCAACGCCCTGCGCCAGATGCGTCACACTCACCAAATCAGGACCGCTGGCAAGCATGGTGCTGTACCGGGGCGAGAGTTTATCCGCCATCTCCCGTACATCATCTTCGCTTACCGCGTTGGGTAAATGGCCTCCATCGCGGAGCAACTCAACCGTTTTCTCCAGCGTCGCAATGACGAGTTGATACCCCAATTTGCCCCGAAACACTTGAAGTTGGCGAAGAGCATGAGCACGCATGATCTCATCGAATTTGCCCACGGTATACATAGTGGCATCGTTTATTAGGCCATCTCGATCTGCCGTCTGAATCTCAATCCAGCCCGTCCTCTCCAGCTCGGTGAGCACAACGCCAGTCTGTAGGAGGGCATCATCGTAGGCAATTTCACGCTTGGTCCAATGCTCTTCGGGCAGCAGGTTGATGACTGTTTCCACCATATCGGGAGGAGCCGGGTCCGTCGGTGTTTCAGCTCGACCGGCTTTGCCGACAACCAGTTCCACTTCAGGAAAGGTCCGCAGGATCGCATCCCGAGCCTTCAAGTCGTCGGCAACTTGCGTGATGCTCGCCCGGGGGATCGTCACGGGCATGTCGAGAATTGTCCCTTCGTTCAGTGGCGGCATAAATTCGCGACCTAAGCGGGACATATTTCTGTCGGCGATGAAAGCGATCAAAAATAAGCTCGCCAGCACAGTTCCGCGACCAAGCAAACGACGGCGGCCCAGAATCCAGCTACAACCAATAGCCATGAAAGGAGCTATCACAAGCATCAAGGCGTATGGCACGCGCAGGCCTGGACCGCCGTCTTGGATATCAAGACTCAACCCCGTCGCGGGCAGCATCAAAGCGACTAGGAACATTGCCACTGCCCAAATACCTGCCACGAGCCACCACAAACGTGAAAAACCAGGCTCTTCCCTATTCACGGCCCAAACGGCAGCGAGCATTGAAGTCGCTGCGACGATACGGAAAAACAGCCAAAAGAACCCATCACCAGTGATGGCCGGAATCAGGCCGACGATAAGGATGATTCCTGTGACCCAGACGATGGGCCAAGGATGATCCATTAGAAAATTAAGCACTGGCTGGTAAATCTCGATCACCCGCCGTACCAACCAGTTTTCTTCCTCACCCCTTACCCGTCCTCGCACTAGCTGTGGAATCACCGCCGGGACCAAAGTAATTGCTAGTAACGATACCCCGACTAACGCAAAGGTCTTGGTAAAGGCGAGCGGATGGAACATGCGCCCTTCCATGCCACCCAAGGCAAACACAGGCAGGAAACTCACGATCATGATCATCAGCGAAAAGAAGATCGGCCTCCCCACGGTCTGAAGCGCAGGGATGAGAAGCTCCCGAGTATCGCCGGTGACTTTCCGGCTGCCAAATTCCTTGTGCAGCGTATGCGCCCCTTGGTCGACCATGACGATGGCAGCATCGACCAGGACGCCAATTGAAATAGCAATTCCCGAGAGCGACATAATGTTCGATGGGATGTGAAACGCTCGCATCAAAATGAATGCGACCAAGACTGTCATGGGCAGGATGAGGCAGATGATCAGGGCGCTGCGGACGTGCCGCATGACAAAGATAATCGCGAGGCTGGCCACGAAGATTTCTTCAAAGAGTGTTTCCTTCACGGTTTCGATGGCGTTCTCGATCAGGCGCGTGCGGTCGTAGAAGGGAACTATCCTGACGCCTTCCGGCAGACCTGCTTGCAACTGGGCAATCTTGTCCTTGATCGCCTCGGTGACTTCTAGCGGATTCTCGTCGTATCGCATCAGGACAACTCCGCCGACCGCCTCGTTGCCGTTCTTTTCCAAACTGGTTCGCCTTGCCGCCGAACCGAACTGTACCGTGGCGACGTTGGAAACATAGACCGGCGTACCATTCACGCGTTTGAGGACAATGTTCTCCACATCCCTGAGCGACTTGATCCATCCCACACTGCGGATCAGGAATTCGCTGCCGCCTTTTTGAACGACGCGGCCACCCACGGCGGAATTTGATTTCGCGACAGCCGAGTACAACTCGCCGAGCGTGATGTTGTAGGCCCGCAATTTGTTGGGATCGACATCGATCTGATATTCAATAGGGTAGCCACCAACGGAAGCCACTTCGGCCACCCCGGGCACGCTGTAAAGTTGGTATCGAACGAACCAATCCTGAATCGCCCTCAGGCGGCCAATGTCGTAACCATCTCCCTCGACGGTGTACCAAAAGATTTGGCCCAAAGCCGTGGCATCAGGGGCGAGGTAAGGCTTCACGCCCTCGGGCAAAAACGTCTCCGCAATCGAAAGCCGTTCCAGGACTCGCTGCCGAGCAAAATAGAAATCAATGTCATCCTCAAAGATGATATTGATCATCGAAAACCCGAATTCGGAAGTCGCCCGAATGGCCTTCACTCCCGCCAAACCTTGCAGGTTCACCGAGAGTGGATAGGTCACCTGGTCTTCGACTTCGCGGGGGCTGCGCCCCATCCAATCGGCAAAGACAATGACTTGGTTTTCAGAGAGGTCGGGAATCGCGTCGATCGGTGTATGATAAAGGGCGTAGACTCCCCATCCGGCAATCAAAACCGCCGTAGCAATCACAATGAATGGATTGCGAATCGAATAGGCAATGATTTTTTCAATCATGTTTTTGGTTACTCATTAACGGCAGCCGTGGCGCTGTTTGGCTCGACCAAAGTCGAGTGCTAACCCACCAGTTCGCCACGGCTGCCTTGTGCTTTCTCAAAACTTGCAAACCATCACTACCGCCATTCAATGCACATGAGTCGTCCCAGGCGACTTGCTGGCGGGTGATTCTTCTTTTTTACCAGTTAGTTTCTCGACTTTCTTTAATGTCTCCTCGGCATGCTCCTGAGCTTCCATTTCGCAGCCGGCACAACACAGAAACACAGGTTGCCCTTGAACGATGACTTTGACAGGTGTCCCCATGGAACCGAGTGGTTCATCCGTCACAGGGCACGACCCTTGCTTGATGGCGAGCTTTTGATCTTCGGGGGATAGCTTTTGAATCTGTGCAAGTTGCGCGCTCGAAAGACCACTTTTGGTTTCGGCTACTCTGTGTGTCGTGGAAGCCGCCGGGTCAGAGCCATCTTTGCTGCCGGTCGTGCCGCTTGCACCAAAATACGCGGAGGCGGCAGCCGGATTGAGACGAGTCTCGGCATCAAGAAGGAACGAACCGGCCGCCACGATCTTGTCGGCAGCCGTAAGACCGCTAATCACCGGGTAGTAACCGCCAGTACGCGGTCCGAGTTTCACTTCAACACCTTCAAACATTCCCGGTTCACGCTCCACATACACGACCTTCTGGGAGCCTGTGTCGATGACCGCCTGTTCGGGAACGCTGAGCACTGCGTCAACGGGAGGCGGGGCAATCTTAGCCATGTATTCCTCCGGGCTATCTAGCAGCGGCGTCTTGCATCCATCACAGCAGATGAAGACCGTCTGATCGTTGACGGTGAGCTTGATAGGATTACCCATGCTGCCGAGCTTGAGTCCCGTGACGGGACAAATCTTCTGATAAGCGATCAAGGTTGCATCTTCAGCATCCTTCGGTTTTTCATGGGTTTGAGCTATCGCACTTTTGAATGGTTCCGATTCACTGATCGGGGTACGCACAAAAACCGTGGCGGACATCCCCGGCCGCAGCTGTAGCCCATGATTCTCTAGGAGCACCCGTATCCGATTTGTGCGACTCTCCGCGTTCAGTTCTGGATAGATGAGTGCAATTTCGCCGCCAAAAGTCTTGCCCGGAACTCCTTCAACAGAGGCTTCGATTTCTTGACCGACTTGCAGAAAGGGCAGATCACGTTCGTAAACATCCGCTTCAATCCAGACGGTCGACAAATCGGCGATCTTGAACAACACTGTGCCAGGCTGAACCGAGGCCCCTTGTACGACATTCTTTTCAATCACTTGACCTGCCAAGGGAGAGCGAATCACTAGTTTGGCTGCGGACTCTTCACTTTGAAGAGCGTCATCGATTTCCGTATCGTCGACACCAAGCAGTTTAAGTCGCTGACGAGAACTGGCAATTAGATCTGCGGAACTGTGCTTCTTGGCAAGGAGGAGTTCCTGCATACTGCTGTAAAGATCCGGGCTGTAGATTTCAGCCAAGGGTTGCCCTTCGTCGACCTGCTCAAAGTTCTTGTCAACGTAAAGGTTCTCCAGGTAGCCGCCCACACGCGTGACAATTTCTGACAGACGAGCTTCGTCGTATTGCACGTACCCGACAGTTCGAATTTCTTTCGCTAGCGGCATATAACTCACGGGAACGGTCTTTACGCCCGCCAATTGGACACGCTCGGGAGAGAGTTGCACGCGCGTCAAAACTCCCTCGGGAAGTTCCGGCACTTCTCCCTTCTTGCGCAGGGACAAAGGCATACCGCAAATGGGACAGCTCGGTACCGCACCATTCGGTTCTCGCCCAGGTCGAATCACCGTGGGATGCATCGGGCAGTAGTATTCGGTGTCGGCACTAGCAGCCGTCGCCGCAGTATCGGGACGTGTCCAACGTTCCCAGTAATTCTCGATGGTTCCCCAATAGGCCATCAACAGACCGATGGCAACGAACAAACCGATGAATCGCAGGCGAACTTCGATGGCGCGTAGAAAGAATTTTGTTCGCTGCCAACGGTTCGCGGTAAGCGTACTAGTCTCTCCAAGATGAGAGTTCGACTGGCTGTCTGGCGTTTGTGGGCCTTCGTTATTCATGAGTATTTACATTTCGTGATTGTGGTTGGATAGTTTGAAGATGTACCTCAGCCTAGCGATAACCAGGCTGAGGCAATCAAAAACTGCACCGTAAATTAGCGAGTGCTGTACTTGCCGGGAGCAGTCTTCGGCAGCGCCCGGGTCGGTGTGCTCGACCGGCCGGAGTTACTCGAATACGAACGGCTGAAATTAACCGACGATGCAGGTGCCGGTGCATAGGAATATCGGCGACCTGAGGTGGGTTGCGACGCTACGGGTGCGTGCTCGGGGCAGGGCTTCGCTGTAGAAACGGCGTCATTCTCACTAGTAGGAGCTTGTGAGAAACGACGTGCAGCATCCGTTGTCGGTGCTTGAGCGACTACCGGACCCGGGACTTCGCGTATTACGGGAACCGAGCGAACAATCACCGGAGCACTCTGTGGAGCAGTGTACCGATAAACCGGTCGCGAACGTGTTACAGAGCGAGCAGTCGAACGATTTGCCTCGGCGAAGGGCCGAAAGTCTCCCCTCGCCTTCGCAGTGCCAAGAGTCTGGCCAGCTTGGCCAAGACTCGGTGCCAATAGAGCAATGGCCACTAACAATGTTGTAAATTTGGCGTTCATGATATTACTTCCGCCTCAAAAATGGCCTCCGAAAGTCTGTCACGAATGGGGCAACAATATGTTGGGCTTTCGTGGCAGGATTCTTCGTGCAATTTGCGGCACAGAGTGCAGCAACTAAGACAATAAGAAACCAAACCTATCGTGCGTAAGAAACCTAGCGATTACGCTAAGTGCGCACGTGGAGCGCCGACTCAAACCTGAAGACAGGTGTGCTGCGTAACAAGAGTTTGGGGAGAATGAGAAACTCCGCAGAAATCCGAAGCTGGCCTGGAAAGCCGCTGTCCAAATGTAAGTTCGCAAACCTCACAAGATACCGCAGGAGTGACCTTCACAAGGTCACGCAAATCTTGTTCGGCCGTCTTGGTTGGCTGCTGACTTTTTTCGGGAGATGTTCCGCAACAAGCCGGCCCACAGTGGCAATTGGCTCCGCAGCAGCAGCGCTTCATCACATGACTGATGGATTTAGCGACTGGACAATCCGCCGTCGCGCTTGGTGCACAAAATCCGCCCCCGACAAGGCTCAGCGAAAGGCTGGCCACCGTTAACAATCTGAAGTAGCGGGATGCAGGTCTCATGGCGCTATTATAGCTCAGTAAAACAAGGCCGGCCTATGCCGACCATCACCATTACCTTATACGCAGCTGAACAAGAAAAGTTCAGTTAGGATTATGATTGCGCGAATACAGTGCCGCAATGATAGGAGCAGAGCTTATGATGCTCTTTCGCCACATCTGTTCAAGGCTGGCCACCCCTCTGATTCCATAAGTTTCTTCTAGGGCGAGGTTTACGCCAACTTCTTGGCTTCGCCGAGCAAACTCATGCATTTTTCGTGGTTCACCTTTTGTAGACAAATAGCTTGCTAAAGAAGCACACTGGCCGTAGAAAACGCCCACCCGATCCTGACGGGGGTAATGCTGAGTAGTTAACAAATCCGCTAACGCGAATGTCTTGCCACGATTGATGCCGTTACGCAGGTCACGCTGATGCAAAACCTGTTTGTCTTCAGAATCTGCAAGTAGGGCTAGTCCTTCGTCATACCACAAGGGAGGAGGACCATCGCGGAAATGATCGGCAATGAGAACGTGAGTTAATTCGTGCGGCAAGACTTCCGTTCGATAGTCGGCGACATCGGTCCGCAGATCGATCCGGCGATTCTTAATTGCCCCTGTTGCAGGAGTGACGAGCGAAGACCCAAGAGTTTCTTGAGCCGCGCGACCCACGACTGCTCCATACCTTTGTTCGGTGGGGTAAAGATATACCTCGCATCGGTTTTGCCATTTGGTTTTACTAGACTGGAAACCATAGTGATCGGCGAGTGCAGCTCGTAGTTGCTCACAGTAGCTTGCCATCTGCTCGGCTTCAGTAGCACTACGGAACGAGCAGACTCTGAAACTGCCGGACGATGCCAACCAGCACCCCGGTTGTCGAGAATGAGAGACTTCTCGACAGGTACATTTGACCGAATCACAAGCAGCAACCATGGAAGAGCCAAATCCGCACCACAATTCCAGTAAGAGAATTAGAGTATTGCGAAGCATTGTTTTCAGGCGCGGGACAGTGAGCGAGGAGTGCTGACAGCCGCTAAAGCAAGGCTCATTCCGCATCACTGAAAAGATCAGGGCCGAAAACGTAACGTATTAAGGCATAGAGGTTTAACAAAATAGTCGTAGCTGGAGGATCGTTCGTGTTATCGCTTAAATGCCGCAAACACCAGCATTGAATGCCGCGAGTGCCAGCACGACGAATTCGAGTTTGACGGTCCAGTAAACCTTTCGCGGCCACTTATGTCGTGTGGGCATGCTGGTCGCAAATTGTCGATTTGAACGGATATCCGTTATTCGCCGACTGCTGAGGCGATGACACTGCTAACCCGCCGCTATCCGTCCCACCCATCCACGCCTGGAGCAGCAATGCGAACTGGCTATCAGACTACGCGCGCGGCGTTTTCAACATTGTTTTTACTGGTCTTACTCGCTGGTTGCAGAGGAGTTGGCAGTCTCGGTTCCGTCGCCGTCGACTCAAAAAACAGCGCAGTAACGGAATCTATCGCGGCATCATCGGCCAGCTCCATTGGCGAACAAGCTCAGGTCATCGTTCCACTCCCAACGGTGAACACGGGCGATGCAGTGCATTTGGTATCGCTTGTGGACGCGGAGATGGAAGTAATACCTACACCTACCTCAGTTGGTGAATATCCAGAACCGCCCACACTTGACGTGGAATATGTGGTTGCCCAGGCGCTGGCAGTGAATCCCGATATCCGCTCGGCGTCAGCAGCTTGGCGTGCCGCTGCCCGTCGCTATCCTCAGGAAGTCGCTTTGGATGACCCCATGTTTGGTTACTTACTTGGGCCAGGTTCGTGGGGAAGTGATGAGGTCGATGACGCGTATATGGTCGAGATTTCTCAAAAGATTCCTTGGCATGGTAAGCGACAGTTACGAGGCAACAAAGCTCGAGCCGAAGCAAATGCCGCCTTTCATGATGTCGCTGAAGAACGTCTACGCGTTGCTGAAGTTGCGAGACTGGCGTTCTACGAGTATTACGTCGCCCACCGGCAAATCGACGTGCTCAACGAGTCAACCAAATTGCTTACTGATTTTCGCGAAATCGCCGTAAGCAAGTATGAATCATCCAGTGTTGAACAGCAGGACGTTCTGTTGGTTGATGTCGAGCTTGCCGAGCAGGAGCGACGACTTTTGGAGTTAACGCGTCAAGAACAGGTCGCGCGGGCGCGGATCAATACTCTGCTACTCACCGCCCCGAATGCGACCTTGCCACCCCCTCCAGTCGAATTGCCGACGGACGCCGTGTTGATTCCAGCCGAAGACCTTCGAGGTATTGCGATAGCCCAGCGTCCAGAACTTGCCGCCCAAGCCGCTCGCATTCGAGCCGAACGGTATGAGCTATCCTTAGCTTGCAAGGAGTTCTACCCAGATCTGGAATTTGTCGGACGCTATGACGCGTTTTGGCAGGTGCCGGAAGATGACTTGCGTCCCATGGTGGGGATGAATCTCAACCTACCCATCTACAAGGATAAACGCTACGCAGCTGTAGCTGAAGCACGTGCAAGAATTGCTAAAGAGCAAGCCGACTATGACGCCAAGACCGTTGAAATCGCCTATGAAGTCGAACAAACTTACCGAAGAGTGGAAGAAAGCCAGCAGACGATCAAACTATACGAAGACAAAATTCTTCCTACAGCACGTCACAGTATCGACGCTGCGCGGGCCAGCTATCTCGCGGGCAAACTTGATCTCTTAAGGCTCATCGAATCCCAACGACAGCTGCTCAACCTCCGGGACGAATATTACGCGGCAATCGCTGAGTATCACAAACGATTAACGGAGTTCGAGCGTGTTATAGGACTATCACCAATAGATCCAATCGCTAATTCGTCGCTTGCCCCTAGCCTCTGACGCCTGGCACGCTATTTGGCACGGTATCGATTGCCATTCATGGAAAATTCTGTAAAATTTGGACGTACAAACGTCGGGCCGAAGGCCTTGCTGACCTTGCTAAGTCGTTAACTGTAAAGAATATAACGATGCCGACCGTTGCTAACGCAAAACTCCCGGAAGCTGACTCTTGATCAGTTGCTCTTTCTTTATGAGAGCGATAGCCAGAAGGTCAGAAGCCGTCCGGCATTTCATCGTCGCTTTTCAAACCCATTCCGTACAACGGGAATATACAAGAAGCAAAACTGCCGGATTGTGCCCTCGTTGGCTTCCCCAAATCAACCCAAGGACTTAACAAAATCCGAATCGGATGGTGACACGGTGACGTCGCGAACAGACTATTTAGTCAGTGGAGTGCAGGGTGGAATGCAATGGGCGTCTCCAAGTGTCGCGATATGCCATCTTTTGACATCATAGACCGGTGTTTAGACAAGCAGACGGTATAGGTGGTAGCGTTGCATGACTTTTGATGACGCCATCTGACGAGGGATGGAGTCAATTGACGTCATCGTCACGATGCTGACTTCGCCGCCTCCAAAGCCGAAGGTTGATTTCCCGAAGTCTGCCCTGACGCCTCCATCTATAATTCCAAATGGCATCTCAATAACATCGTTACCCCAGTTGGACTACTTGGTGGGAGTACTACCGTGCCTTTCTTCCTGAGCAAGTGGCGAGCAAGTGGACCGATGCGGAATTGCGTCGACTCGGTAAAGAACGGGGTTAAATGTGATTCGAGCCACTGCCTCTTAATCAGTAGGTTGTTGGTTCGATTCCAACAGGGAGCACTGATATAATACCCTTGCCGCAATTGCACTTGCGACAGGCTCTGAGAAACAGAAGCCTCAAAAGAAGCCCCTGGTCAGGAATCAGGTCAGGATTCGTGAGGTTTTTGTATATCTCGACGTGCGCAAGTTTGGTGGAACGACCACAAGGGAACTTGGTGTACCGAGCTTGGCGGTACGCGCCATACGCTCGCCAAAGGCAAGGCGAATCGTCGGCAA
Source organism: Bythopirellula sp. (assembly GCF_041737835.1). Classification (NCBI taxonomy): domain Bacteria; kingdom Pseudomonadati; phylum Planctomycetota; class Planctomycetia; order Pirellulales; family Lacipirellulaceae; genus Bythopirellula; species Bythopirellula sp. The sequence goes on from NZ_JBGSQY010000072.1 coordinate 19,543, forward strand.
GCGGAAACGGCGCTGCGACGGCTGCTCGATGAGCGACAACTTCTGGCCGATGTCAACGGCGCAATCTCGGTTGCTGGACTCTGCGAACATTTCTTGCAGGATGCCGAGCAACATCTGGCTCGCTCGACTTAGGAGACATCATCGCAACGAAACAACAAACAGAGAGGCAAAAAGTAGAAAATGGCTGGGAGAAGATCACTAGGAGCGGCAATGGATATGACGCCCGAGAAATTGGCGTTCATCAAGGGACAGTCGCAAGCAGCCGCTAATCCACAAGCGGCAACACCAGTTGCTAAGGTACAGGAAAAGACTATTGAGGTTGCAGTCACTAAGAAAGACACCGAGTCGGAGAGGGAACCGGCGGCCCGTTCAACCCGACGTACCGCCAAACGCCCTACTCAGGAAACTCCCGGAGCGAGCGAAGTACTCGATCGGGTGCTCGTGCCGGTGACCATTCGATTGCTGCATCGCACGGCCCAGGCCTTGCGGCGAGCCTACTTGGAGCAGCGACTGAAACATGCCAAGCCCGATACGCAGCAAGAGATCGTGGAAGAGGCCTTGGGAGACTGGCTTTTACGCCAAGGGTTTCTCGAGTAGGGAACAGGCGTTAAAGACGGTATTCCCGGAGTTTTGCTGCCGAGCACTAGCAAATAGGAGTGCGCCGGGCCCGAGCTAGAGCGATGCCGCGTTGGTTACGTAAAGTGCGAACTGAAGTACCGTGTGCGTTTCCTGAAATCCCCACGCGTCCGCTAAGGTCGGGTGTACAAGCGAGAATAAGCGCGCCTTAGATTTGATTCCTACAACCACCGGTCTCGGGGACGAGATTTACGATCACACCAGGCTTTGTTACTAAACACTTGACATAGAAGGTGATTTTCGACGACTGCTTGGCATCTTGATAAGTAATATTGGTTTAGAGACGCCCAGAGCCTAATTTCTGCCACGACATAGAGGCTGGGAGATGGGTGCCGCCGAATGTATAGGGACCGGATTCGTAGTGTGAACTGCAGACTTATTCGCGTGAGGTGACCTAGATCGACAGATTGACAACTTGCGATCTTAACGATTGTTGGTGATCCATCGATCGGGAAAGGTTCGTACACTGTTCGCCACTTGTGAGCTACGAATTTATTGCTGACTGCAAACCTTTAGTAGGCGACAGTTGACTAACTAACTTTCTCGTCGAAACACTGCGGATTTGCGGATCGCAATATGCTCTATAAAGTCACTGCCGGGCGGATCGTGACCCATTCTCGCGATAAGTCTTTCAGAGAAGTCCCATGAATTGCATGATTGGCTAGTATCGCGGCTCCTAAGCTGGTGGGTTCGACACAAGCCGTAGCTTCAACGGGGCACCCCACTTTTTCAGTTTTGATCTGCTGCCAAAGCTCGCTCGCTGTGGCTCCGCCGGCAGATCGCACGAACTTAGGACTATTCAAACCACAGAGCATGTCGACTTGTTTAGCCAGCTCATCGGCAACGGCTTCGAGAATGGCATAAACTTCGTAACCAACGGCATGCTCCGCCGTTCGATTCGCAAATAAACTTTGCTCGTGAAGCGACTGATCCCACTTCAAACCCATCGCAGATCCTGCATGCTGGGCGAGTTCATCGAGCTCAGCAAACGTGCAATGTTCCTGCCGAGTATTGCGATAATTCTCCAACAGCGCACCGGAGATATTGCTGAAAACCATTTGATAGTAATATGATGAGTTTAGAGTGGGACCTTGAAATACATCCCTAGATAAATTCGGTTCAAATTTATCACTGCAACGGACTGTTGCGAGAACAGTCCCAGTCGTTTCGCTGACCATTCCGGGGACGACGTTACCGACACCGATTGCCCCGGCAAATTGGTCAAGGCAGCCGACAACAAAGCGACAGTTTCTACTGAGTCCAAGCTCGTCGGCAACCGTTGGTAACAGCGGGCCAAGGTCGGTTCCTGCCAGAACGATCTCAGGTAGCCATTCCTTGCAGATTGACTGCTTTTCGCATGCTACCGACCACCAGATCGCTTCATGAATATTGACCAAACCCGTGAGCCACGCAACGCTTGCTTCAGTTTTGTGTTGCCCAGTTAGCCAGAGAGTCAGGTAGTCGCTTATGCAGGTAAGTCGATGAGTCTTGGCAGTAATCACCGGTTCGTGCACAGTTAGCCAGTGGATTTTGGCTGGGAGAAACTCATGGTTGATGGAAGGGACACCAGTGGTTCGATAATAGTTCGTTGAGTGTGCCAACTCTTGCAATGGAAGGTTTTCACCGCGAGCACGGCCATCATTCCACATCAAGAAGGGCGTAAGCGCGTTATTGTCTTGATCGAGCAAGGTGAAGCTATTGGCCTGAGTTGCGAAACTCAACGCCATGACGTCGTGAAGTGATCCAGATTTTTCTCTCAATTGTGTGATGGTCAATTGAATTGTCCGTTTAAACGTCTCAACATCTAATTCGACACGTTCATCAGGTCCATGGCTGAGTGGGGAAGCTATACGGCAAACACCGATCAGCCTTCCTTGTTCATCGAATAAACAAGTCTTGAAATACGTCGTGCCGAGGTCGAAGATAAGAAACTTGCCCACGAGAATTCTCTCAACCAAGGGTTCGAGTCACTTTTCCATGAGTTTGAGCGTCGTTGACAGCAGCAATTCCGGAGATTGTGGGCTCTGAAACATCGCGTTGGACGCCTCATAAGTTCGCTTTTCTACGGCCTCGGCAGTCACCAAGTAACCCTGGAGTTCGCCATTGGCATTGGTAATCACGAAAGCGTGCGGATACTTCTCCTGAAGTTCCAACGCGAATTCCGTAAACACTTCGCCCGGCCACGCAACAAACGTCCAACAACCCACGGAAATCACTTGAATCTCGGCGGGCATACAGGAGTTGGCGGTAGACTGAATCTGACCTTGCTGCTGAGCGCGCGACAAAGTCAACGTTTCTTGCGCGCCAAACAAGTCGCATTCGGCAGTCCGGATAATGGCCCTTTTGGCACGGGAGTCGGTGAGTTCCGCAAGTCGCGACACGGCCTCTTGTAGCCTTGTCTTAGCGTCCTCAATCGATGGAAACGAACGAAGGGGCAGTTTGAGTTCGATTGTTTTACAGTCAACTTGCCAATCGTTAATGCATCCCGCTTCCTCAACCGCGGAAAATAGCGAATCGCCTAGTATTATTCCAAGTCGTTCCGCCTCGGCAAAGGTGTTGGAATCAACCACATGTCGAGGGCTTTGATTTCCCGCTGCACCCATGTGATAGACAAGACACAGATCAGGAATGCTTAACTTACTTCGTAAGTATTCACGCGCACAGCCTGGAAAATCCCCGCTAATCAGCTTACTATCTTCATGAAGGACCGTTGGGTGCATAGCACAAACACACATCAATCCGATGATCTTGAGATTCGATTCTGCTCGAACAACTAGCACTGGCACGTCTGAAAAGCTGGGACCGTTTGGGGCATGCCGATTCGTACCCAATCCAACTACCTTCTTTACCTGCAAACCCAACCTAGCTGGCTGCGCGCTGCGAACGGCATCGATTCCAGCGTCAACAATACCGGTCAGCACTTGCGCTACGTAACGTGGATCGGGTTCCGGAACAACGGTGTCGTCGGCGTTACTCAGCACCCGCATCGTTATCGGCGCCGAATGGGTGTGCGTTGCCGAAATCAATATACTTTCTGCGGGCAATCCAGTAGCCGCAGTGATTTGCTCTCTGGCCGTGGCTACCACTTGCTTTGTGACAGACAGCAGATCAACACTGATAAAAAGTGCTGCGCTGGCACCGTCATTTATGTACAGCGCTGAAGCCAACAGCGGATCATGGACTCCTGTGCTCGTCCTTTCGACGTGTGGATAGCCAAACAGAAATTGTGGCGTGCTCGGAGTAATATCCCGAACGGCCGAACCCGCGGTTTTGGACCTGAGGCTTGCCCTAGTAATTTGTCCTGACATTTTGCTCGGAAACCCTCTGAAAACCAGTTGACTAACAACGTTTATTGGTCATAATCAAACAGAATTGGTTATAACCACTTGGCAGTGGCCGTTCAACAGGTTTTGTCGCGATTTTTGAAAAACTCCGATGCCCGACACGATTCTATCTAGCGCCTACAAGCAAGTCGCCAACTCCCTTCGGCAGCAGATACTCAGTGGTGAAGTTGCCCCCGGCGAGAGACTTCCCACCGAGCGCGACCTTTGCGAGCAATTCGCCGCATCTCGAATCACCGTCCGTCGCGCACTTCAGATTTTGGCAGACGAGATGCTCATTCAGCGCCGCCACGGCAGTGGTACGTTTGTCAGCCCCACGCCTAGTCGGCAAATTCCTCTGCTCAATACGGACTTCATTGGCTCGATCTCGGCTCACGCTCCCGACATGCAACGGCAGCTTGACTCTTGGGAATGGAGAGCTGCCACTATCGATATCGCCAGCTTATTAAATATCGATTCAGAGGATCGCGTGCTCTTTGCTCGACGTATCGATCTGCTTGCAGATACACCCGTTGCTTACGACGAAGTTTACCTCATCGAGAAGTTGGCCAACCGTTTAGACAAAAACGATCTTGGAGAATTGAGATTCTTAGAACGTTGGCAAAAAGTACAAGATTTGCGAATTGATTATTTGACGCAAAGCATTGAGGCTATTTCTACCGAACCTGCTCATCGCAAATATTTGGGCGTCAAAAAAAATCAGCCACTGCTTAAGGAGATCGATGTTTTTTTCCTTGAATCGAGCGTCGCCTGTGGAGTGTTCTTCAGTTACTATCGCAGCGACTTGTTTCGACTGACGTCTACGATTCGTGTCAAACCAACGAATGCTGGTCAAGTATCGTGAGCAGTTTCGCGACATTGATCGAGAATGCTACTTTGCTTCGCCCAGGGTATTGGGTAAGGCCGGGGAGCCTGCTGATCAACGATGGGAAAATTACCGCTTTCGATCCAACTGTTGATCAGGTTGATGGTTCGTGCAAGCGAATCAATGCAACGGGCGCTTTGTTGACTCCTGGATTGATCGATATTCATTGCCACGGAGTGGGGAGCTATCTCTACGAAGTCGGCCCGGAGCAGATTTTGCAGGCCTCCAAGATATTGCCTCGTTTTGGCACGACATGCATTTTGCCAACGCTTTATACGGTGATGAATCGCAAGTCGCTCGGATTACTCGAACAGTTATCTACGGCATTGCCTTGTAGTGAAGGCTGTTCGATGCCGGGCTTTCATCTCGAAGGGCCGTTCTTAGCTCTTCCCGGAGCAGGGGCCGAGACAATTCCTGGTGACCTTACACTCCTCCAGGAAATTCTTGCTGCCACAGAAGGAAGAGTCTCGGCCATGTCGGTTAGCCCCGACACGCCCCACATTCTTCCCGTGATTGAATATCTGCGTGAACGAAACATCGCAGTGTTTCTGACACACACCCGTGCGTCCGTAGACCAAACTACAGCAGCGATTGCCGCCGGTGCGGCACATGCCACGCATTTTTACGATGTCTTTCCATTTCCCCCTGAAACCGACGCGGGCGTACGGCCCGTGGGTGCCGTTGAAACGATCCTTGCCAATCCTCGGTGTAGTGTTGACTTTATTTGTGATGGCGTTCATGTCCACCCGATGGCGATTCGTGCTGCTCTGGCAGCCAAAGGGTGGGATAAGGTCGTGGCGATTACCGACTCCAACATCGGTGCTGGCCTTGGTGATGGCGAATATGAAACTCCTTGGGGTTACCCGATTCAAGTTCGCACAGGAGATGCAGCGCGAGTTGCGGATCGGAAGCATCCTAATTTTGGTTGCTTGGCGGGGAGTTCGCTCACTATGGATCGAGCGATGGCCAATCTCACTGAATGGTTAGACTTGCCGCTGGAACAGATCTGGGCGATGGGAACCGTCAATCCCGCTACCGTGGTCTCGCTTCTTAAGAAGGGCGACTTATCAGTTGGTGCCGACGCAGACTTGGTTTTATGGCAAGAATCCGAGAATGGACGACGAGCCCAAATAACCTGGGTCGCTGGTCGGTGTGTTTATGACGTTGATTCTGTTTACCGCGATATAGGTTCAAATACATGAGCAGTACGTTTCACTATTCCCCGTCAAAGCACGTTCACTACCGAGATCAGGCCGACATCGAGCGCTGCCGCGCGATCAAACGCGAGGATATTGAGAAGCATCCCAATCCCGATTTTCGGATACGCGTCGTCAAGGATGCCGACTTCGGCTTCATGTTGCTCACAGATATGTATGCACGCATTAAGCAAGCCAGCGAAGAAGGCCGTCAATGTGTCATGATGATGCCGAACCCTTGCCCAGTTCTTTATCGCGCTCTCTCGCGCCTGATCAACGCGACCAACCAAGACTGTAAACACGTTTGGTTTTTTGCTCTCGATGAGTATGCGAACGAAGAACGGCAAATTGCACCCGAAGATTGGCCTTTTGGTTTGGTACATTCGATGCTTTCAAGCTTATACGCCAACATCGACGAACGACTTCGACCTCCGCGCAAACAAGTGCTTGGCCTTAACAATCAAAATATCGATCACTACTTCGACCTAATGCAAGAGGCTGGTGGTGTCGACATCAGCTATACGGGGCCGGGATGGACTGGGCATTTGGCATTTGTCGATCCCGATGCCCCTGAGTTTGCCGGATCTCTCGTAGAATTCAAGCAAATGGGGGCTCGGATTTGTACCCTCAGCCCATTCACCTTAGCGCAAAACTCCATGCATGGAAGCTTTGGGATGAGTGGTAATGTAGCCGCCGTACCACCCATGGCAGCGACGATTGGTCCTAAGGAAGTGATCGCTGCCAAGCATCGTTGGGAAATCGCTGCGATTGGAGTTCATGGCACGGCCACGAGCTGGCAGCGGATGATCGCACGTCTCTGTTATCACGGAAAAGTCACACCCCAGCTACCGTCTTCCATTCATCAAGAATTGCGAACCGATTGCTATATCTCAGAAACAGTTGCCGCCAACATCGAGCCGAACTGGGACAAGGAATACTAAATTTCCACGGCATGATGAGATTCATATTCGTGAACTTTTAGAAAACCACAGCGGAATTCACTTTTGCAGCGTAAATCAGGGACGCTTGAACTTTAGTTCCGTCCATAAACTTTTAATCATTCAATTACTGGAGTTGGTTTCGATGTCCGTCGCACTCCCCGTTCGCGAAACAGATCATCTTTCGCCTTGGGCTCATCTTGATATCAATCAGGTGCCCGATATCAAGACCGAACTCCCCGGCCCGCGGTCGCAAGCTTTGCACGCTCGTTGCACGAAGCATTTCAAGGGACTCAGCGAACAAGTCAAGCTATTTCCCGTGGCATTCGATTCAGGAAAAGGGTGCGAGCTCGTTGATGTCGATGGCAATCGCTACATCGACTTCTCGTCAGGCATTTATGTCACGACGCTCGGCCACTGCCACCCCAAAATTACCGAGGCCGTGCAGCGTGCCGCCGCGACGCTCATGAATTGTCACGACTTCACCACTGAGATCAAAACGAAACTCGTCGAGAAACTTGCCGAAGTCTTGCCCGGAGATTTGAACGGCTTTCAATTTTATGATTCCGGTACAACGGCCGTCGAAGCGGGCCAGCGAGTCTTGCGTGCGGCCACCGGCAAGCACGAGATGCTTTCCTGTTTCTACGATTACCACGGTAAAACTTACGGTGGGGTCTCGCTGGGCCACATTCGCTCGCAAGTCTACGGACCTGTCCGTGCCCCCGGCATGCACATGGTGCCGCGGCCAGACACCTATCGACCTATGTGGGCCAAGGACGACGGCACGATCGACACCGACAAATACATCGAGTTTTACGATCAATACATCGACAAAGGGACCGTCCACTCGGTCGCGGGATTTGTACTCGAACCAATCCAAGGTTGGGGTGGCTCAATCATGCCCCCCGACGATTTCTTTCCGAAGCTTCGCGCCTATTGCGACGAGAAGGGCATCCTGATGATGGCCGACGAAGTGCTCACTAGTTGGGGCCGCACCGGCAAATGGCTCTGCATGGAACACTGGGGAGTAGTGCCGGATGTCGTTTCGATCGGCAAGGGCTTTGGCAACGGCTTTCCCGTCACGTGCGTGGCGGTGCGTGAACCGTACAAGGAATCGTTCGAAAAAATCTCCGCTTCAAGTAGCTACGGCGGTAATCCCATGGCTTGTGCGGCGGCACTCGCCAGCACCGAAGTCATCGAAGAAGAAAAACTGCTCGAACGTGCCACGCACCTCGGTGAGTTGGCACTTCGTCGAATGGAACGAATGAAGACCGAGCATTCAATCGTGGGCGATGTTCGCGCCAAGGGCTGCCTCATGGGAATTGAACTCGTAAAAGACAAGGCCACAAAGGAACCCTTCGATGCGGCGGGAAAGATGGTTTATCAAAAAGCCTTCCGCAAAGGCTTGGCTTGGATCCCCGCCGGCCACATTCTTCGCATGAGTCCACCGGTGGTCATGGAAGACGACGTTCTGTTTAAAGGTCTCGATATCATCGACGAAGCGATCGGCGAGACAACACGCGAACTTTCGTAGTAACAGCTTTCAACAAAAACGAAATCAACAACCCCCATTATGAAGCAATACCGCCTTAACCGTTTGTTCAATCCAAAGTCTAATCGCTGCTTCAACGTGGCGGTCGACCACGGCTTTTTTAATGAACCGGGTTTTCTCAATGGCATCGAAAGCATTGAGGCCACGGTGAAAACACTCGTTGCTGCTGGCCCCGATGCGATTCAGCTCACCGTGGGACAAACTCGCCACTTACAATCTTTACGGGCCGCGAACAAGCCATCGCTCGTCTTGCGGGTCGACACGGCCAACATCTACGGTCGGAGCTTGCCCGACGCGCGTTTCAGCTTGATGCTCGAGGAAGCAGCCATCCAAGCCGTACAGCAAGATGCCGCTTGCGTGTGCGTGAATCTGTTTCAGGTCCCAGGCGCACCCGATGTTCATCAACAATGCGTTCAAAATATCATGCGGCTTAAACGGGAGTGCGACCAGTATGCAATGCCGATGATGGTCGAACCGCTCGCGTTTCGTCCCAACAGCGAAGCGGGTGGATACATGGTCGACGGCGATCTTACCAAGATTCTTCATCTGGTAAGGCAAGCCGTCGAACTCGGTGCGAATATCATCAAAGCCGACCCTACGGACGACCCGTTGGAATATCACCGAGTAGTCGAAGGGGCAGGGGGAATTCCCGTCTTGGTTCGTGGTGGTGGAAAAGTTTCCGATCGGGAAATAATCGAGCGCACCCTCGCGCTGCGCGGACAAGGTATCTCCGGCCTCGTTTATGGTCGGAATGTCATCCAACACCAAAGCCCCAAAAAAATCACGAAGGTTATGCTTGCTTTGCTGCATGAGGACGCAACGGTCGATCAGGCACTTGCTATTCTGGAGTAGCGTGAATTCGCATTGTATTCCAAAGTTGCAAACGAATTAATAAGATTTCATCGTGATCCCAGGCCAGTCATCGGTACGAAAGGGTGAGGCGGGCAAGCCCGCGCGATTCTTTAAATTGCAAACGGGATTATTTGCCCAACCATAACGCACAGCCATTGGCTGAGTAATCTCACTGTTTGACACTTCGACTTGATTCCACGCGATAATTCTGGCCTGAGCGGGCACAAACTTGCGGTCTTGCGTGACATTTTTCGGTAATGCTGTTCTTGCATTCGGCGAGCTGAAGTAAAGGACGCCAAGCGCGTTAGCTAAGTTATCAGCGACGTGGCATGTGGAAAAGCGTCAACAACTCGACGCTCCCGCCAAACGGCGAGACACTCCAGAAACCGGCCGTTTGTTGAACATTGGTTAGGCGACCATTAGCCCGCGACTGATCTCCGCGATCAAAAGCCTACATGGTCAGGTTTCAAGTCGGGAATGGGGTGGAAATTCTTGGACAGAATCGCTATTCTTGGAAGTAGAAGACACTAGTTTTCGAGGAATTTCATATAAGGCTCTGTTTCTCTTAATCAGTAGGTTGTTGGTTCGATTCCAACAGGGAGCACTTTCTTAAGTTGTTTCGAGAATAGCTGTTAGCTTCTGCGATGTCCTTCTCCACGATATCTGTGCCTATTCTCAAAGGTGCAATGTGTCGCAACAAGTTGCAATCTCGCGAAGGTGGTCGGACAAGCTACGGGCAAGCGGAACCCGACGAGAGAACAAGTGGGGAACAAGTGGAAGCGATATTCTGAGGAGTTTCTGTTCTCGTTCCACGATCCACACGGCCAAAAGGCTCGTTGTGAGAAGCCGAGTTGAAGAGATTCCAGCAGCGTTTTAAAAAAGTGATATCCAAGACTCCCGTAAAACGTCTGATCAGATATTGCAATGGGTAGTGTATTGTTCACCACCTGTGGTCATGGGACGCAACTTTTGAGTGGATCAAAGAATGGAAATGCGGTTCCCCAGGGCGAATGTCTAGGCCTTTCTAGCATTTGAAGCTGGAAGACAACCCTCCCGGTCCCTTTTACAGCTAGCGAAGCGCCGCAGCTGGACAGCACGCCGAAAAACGTCAAGTAGTCCCCAATCGCTACAGACACGGGGAGGCACGATGTTAAGATTGTAACACTTGTCGGCCTGGATCGGTTTCAAGTTCAACCCATCTGGGACTTTTCGGCTTCGTGTATGAAGCTTCACTACACTCCTGAGCGGTTTGTCTAATGAAAAAAAATCTGTCTGTGTCTTTCTTTTGCCTCTTTGCAGGATTGCTGTGGTCCTGCCTAATGCCGAGCTTCAGTTCGGCAGTTGAAGTCATCACTGTTCGTAGCGGTCAATCGGGTGGTGTTCCCGGTGCCCCAGGTTCACTCGATGATATCGTGAATTTCGACCCGTGGGGAAATCCTGGTGGATTGCCTGTTTTAGGAACTCCATTTACACCGGCAGACTATGCCGCCACCAATGCTGGTCCCAGCGCAAGAGTGATCACTCCTTTGTCAGTTTGGATGGGAGGAGCAGTCGCGCCGCTGAGTGATCCGCTCGCTCGCTGGATCAATTTTGAATACGATCCCTCGAGTGGTTATGGCATTCCCGCAGGATCCGCACTTTATGCCGTCCCCTTTTTCATCAACTCGGCCACCTTCTCTAACGCAACGTTGGTCGTGGAAGGTGGTGTCGACGATTGGCTCGGTGATGCTCTCGGTGGAGGACCAAACCCCGATGGTCTCTACGTGAACGGTGTTCCCAGCGGTCTGTCGACTCTGACACCTGCCGACTTCAACTATGGAGTCCCCACGACGCATATTGTGGATATTACGGCGAACGTGGCCCCCGGGCAGAACTATTTGTATTTTTATCAGCGCGATGGGGGTATCGGAGTCAGCGGACTCATCTTTAGCGCGACAATCACCGTAGTGCCCGAGCCAAGTTCTCTGGGACTACTCGTGATCGGCTTGGCATTCGCGTTCAAGCGGCGTTTGGTTTAGCTCGACTTCACACTAAAATTGAAAAACGACACTGCGTACAGGTGACTGCGAGTTGCCTGTGCGCAGTTACTTTTGTTCGACTTAGAGAACGCAGGTGAATGCGGATTTAAGAGACATATTAGAAGATGGGCGTCTTTTGAACCGTTCGTATTTCGGCACTCGTCTCCGTATGTCGTTCTGGCGAAAAGTCTTCGGACAACGGTGTGTCAAAACTCATGTCTTCAATCAAAAATTCCGAGCATCAACCTCAGCAGATTGCGCTCAGGCGTAACTCATACCGGGGAAAAGCGACCGACCGCAGATCGAGCCTGCCAAGAGCGCCGTCAAATAGAGTATCGCTGCTGCCTGCAACAGGCCGCGTTCGTGACCTAAAGCATCTTCGGAGTCGGTCGTTCTTTCATTGATTGTTCAGTTGGCTAGGAGGAAGAAATAACATCCAAAACCTCGACTCGGTTTCGCCCGTTACCCTTCGCCTGATAGAGTGCGGCATCTGCGAGACTTATCAGTTCTGGCGCGTCGATATAGTTTTCGGCCCGCACCTCTGCAACTCCAATACTAAGCGTGGTACGAATCGTAGATAGAGGTGATTCAACAATCAGGCGAGCTACACCATCACGCAAACGCTCCGCACATTGGAGAGACTCACTAAGGTTGCATCCAGGCATAACAACAAGAAATTCCTCTCCGCCATAGCGCCCCACAGAGTCGTAATCGCGAGTCGTCTCGAGTAATGCTGAGGCGATTCCCCGCAGCACTCGATCACCGGTAGGATGCCCATACGTATCGTTAATAAGTTTGAAGTGGTCGATGTCGGCAATCGCTATCCCAAGAGACTTGTGTTCTCGCTTTGCGCGGCTTAGTTCGCCGTCCAAAACATTTAAGATGGAAGCTCGGTTGAGGAGCTTAGTAAGATGATCCCGAGTCGCCTGTTCGCGCAACACTTCACGAGATCTTATCAACTCCTCTTGCAGTTGAACGATGCGCTCGCCTGCGTGCAAGCGCACTTTAAGCTCTGCCGAATCAAAGGGCTTGGTGAGGTAATCGTCTGCGCCTGCTTCCAATCCCCCAATAATTTCATCCGGCGCACTCTTGCCCGTGAGCAATATAATGTAGATGTATGGCTCGGAGTTTTTTTGTCGAATCTCGCGACACAGCTGCATGCCATCCTTGCCGGGCATCGACCAGTCCAAGATTGCAATCTGTGGAGGATCATCCGAAAATAGCTCCCTTGAAGCTTCAGTACCGTCTGACGCAACAGCCACCTGATAGCCCCAGAAATTCAGCGTTGATTCAAGCAGCCGCCGCAGAATGGGATCATCATCAGCAATCAAAACTTTCATTGTTGTTTACTCACTTGATGTGAAGAAAGTGCGTTCACTAGTCGGTCCATCTCACTTTTAAGGCAGACGAGAGAGTCGTTTAACTGTTCAAATGACTCCTCTCGGCTACCCTGTTCCAGTAGATCAGCAACCCCTGCGGCAGACTCGGCACCAATGTTGAGCATTGCTCCCTTGAGCGCATGGGTGCCTCGCTCAATTGCTTGCCGGTCACGTCGTGCCACAGCCGCCTCGATCTCTAAAAACATTTGTGGCGAGGTCTCTAAGAAGAGTTCGATGAGTTCATCCAGAAGTTGCAAGTCGTGTTCAACTCGCAAATAGAGGCCTTCAAAATCAACCGTGGATAATTGGTCGCTGATTGGCTCTCTTATTTCAGAATCGGCATCTCCTTTCGACTTTGCCTGATTCTGAAGTTGTGAAACCGGTTGAGACGACCCTGCCAGCCGACCGATAGTTTCTAGCAATTCAGGTATCACGATTGGCTTCGATAGATAGGCGTCCATTCCAGCATCGAAGCACCTTTGCTGGTCCCCTTTGTAGGCGTGTGACGTCATGGCGATAATCGGCGTATGCTTGCCTATGGTTATCTCCAAGTCCCGAATTTTCACTGTGGCTTCCAGCCCATCCAAAACTGGCATTTGCACGTCCATGAGCACAAGATCGAAATAATCGCTCAAGTACGCACTGATTGCTTCGTTGCCGTCATTGGCGACGGTTACTTGGTGGCCATGATTTTCGAGTATGCCGACAGCGACAAGTTGGTTCACGGGATTATCTTCTGCCAGTAAAATTTTAAAAGTTGGTGTAATCTCCAGTTTAGTTAAGGAGTCCTGTGCGTTTACTTTTGTTGTCGTGGGGATATTTCCGAAGGAAGTACGACCGTCCATGCAATTACTAATTGCATGATAGAGATCGGCGGCTTTGATCGGCTTGATCAAATAGGAGGCTATCCCCAATGCCCGACATCGTGCCGCATCACCTTGCCGGTCAGCTGAAGTAAGCATCATAATGGCGGGTGGTGTGGTCGAAGAATTCAAACACAATTGTTCTACCAGCGTAAAGCCGTCCATTTCAGGCATCACGGCATCGACAAGCACAAGTTGGTAGGGCTCGCCCGCCGCTAGCTTTCGGTTGAATTCTTCAAGCGCCTCTGGCCCTGAGGTGGCCGTTCTGGGCACGGCCCGACATTGCCTAAGCATTTCGTCCAGTACACGGAGATTGGTTGCATTGTCGTCAACAATCAACACGGCAATCCCGGCAAGCTTAGTGAGATCGGCATCCAAAGCTGGCGATTTTAACAAGCGAGCTTGAGCAAACCGTGCTTGAAAGAAGAACTTGCTCCCAAGTCCAATCTTGCTACTGACAGCGAGCTTTCCGCCCATGAGGGCGACGAGTTTTGATGAAATCGACAGCCCGAGACCGGTTCCACCATATTTACGAGTCGTCGATGTATCGGCTTGCTCGAACGGATCGAAAATCGCAATCTGCTTTTCCCTTGCGATGCCAATGCCCGTATCAATCACGGCAAATGCGATTTCGCAATCCTCTTCACTCTGACTCACCATGCTTGCCTGCAAGATGACTTCACCGGAATCCGTAAACTTAATGGCGTTTCCCACCAAATTGATGATCACTTGGCGTAGTCGATTCGGATCCCCCACAACGTATCTGGGAACATCGGCGCTGATGTCACATGTCACTTCAAGCCCTTTGCAATGTGCTCGATGTGCGAGCGGCTTGAGTGTGTCTTGCAGCAGGTCAGGAAGCTCAAACTCTACGGGGTCGAGTTCCATATGCCCGGCCTCAATCTTGGAATAGTCGAGGATATCGTTAATGATCGTCATCAATGACTCTGCTGACAACTTGACCAACTTAAGCGACTCACGTTGCTCGTCACTCAGCTCCGTGTCGAGCAACAGCTCGGTCATCCCGAGGACTCCATTCATGGGGGTGCGGATCTCATGACTCATATTCGCCAAAAACTCACTTTTGGCACGGTTCGCAGCGTCGGCTGCATCCTTGGCTGCTTCGAGTTCCTCATTCATGCGGCGTTGATCGTCGATGTCGGTTGTCGTTCCGTACCACTTTGTAATCCGGCCATCGGGGCCTCGCATTGGCACGCCGCGCGCTAGATGCCAGCGATAACTACCGTCGCTTGCTCGGCGGACACGATATTCAACGCTGTATAGATCACCTGTTTTGAGTGCTGCGTGCCAACATTGTTTCGCTTTTTCTCGATCGTCAGGATGCAAGATTTCTAGCCAACCGTCGACTAAATCTGGATTCGTGTCGCAATCTGTATATTCAATCCAGCGTTGATTAAAGTAATCGACAGTACCACAAGGCAAAGTCGACCAGACCATTTGCGGCATCGCTTCGGCCAACGCACGATATTGTTGCTCACTAGCCTTAAGAGCCTGATGCGATTCGCGTAAACTTGCGAATGCCCTCGCAGTTTCTTGTTGAGAAACCTTGATAGCTGTGATGTTCTCGTGCGATACAACCAAGCGGATATTGCCAGGTCCCGTGAACCGCGACACGCGGATTTGGAACCACCTTGACTCTGTCTTCGATTTGCATGGGTATTCAAACTCAAATTCGGATTCTCTGCCGTCCAGAATTGCACGGATACGGGCGGCTACGGTGGCAGCATCACTTGAGCCCAATTTTGCGGATCGATCACAAACCTCAAGATAATTGACATTGCTCAGGAGGGCAGGGCCGGCGCCGTTGGCTTCCGCGTAGTTCCGCCAGGCTCGGTTTGTCGCAATGATCATCCCTGTCTCGTCCAGAATCGCAATATGTGATCGCAATGCATCCAGAGTCGATTGAGATAATCGATTTGATTCGAAAAGGGCTGCTTCTGCTAGGCTGCGAGTGCGGTGATGACGTTCCATGGCATACGCGGTTCCAATCACAAGGATGATGCCCGTCGCCATTCCAAGAAGTATGGCCGTTTTCAAACGGAAGGTATTAATTTCCAATGCATTTGTAGCTTGAGCCAACTGAATCTGAGCGTTATCTGAAATCCGTCGGATTAAATTCCGAATCTCATCCATCAAAATCTTGCCTTTGTTCTGAACAGCAAGACGTTCCTGACTCAGTGGAATGCCCCGACGCGCGGAAACTACCTGTGAAAGATGTTCCAGTTTTCTTTCAACGAGATCTCGTAAGTCGTGAATGAGATCCTGCTGCGCTATATTTCCTCTGCAGTGCTGCGCTAAAATCTCCAACGTTTGATCTGCTCTTTTACACGCTGACTCATAAGGCTCTAGGTATCCAACGTCGCCAGTGATCACGAAGCCACGTTGCCCGGTCTCGGCATCCGTGAGTGTTAAGAGTACGCTATCCACCGCATGCAATTGCTGATAGGCCTGATCCACAACCATGTCGCTGCGTATTAATTGCCGAGCGCTCTGCAAAGAGACAATCGCGTTGGCGACAAGAAACACGCCTGCAATGCCGCTTCCAATCCAAGCTATTTGTCGTGAGTTCGTAATTGCTGGACTCCTTCTTAGCCTGCCCATTTCTGAACAACGCCGTGGTTGAGCTGGCGTTGTAAGATCGAGTAAAGACTAGGCTAGCTTCCGAAGACCGCAAAACTCTTGAGGAGAACACCTCATGTTCTGGCATTGCTGAAGAGAGAAATTCAGAGCAAGGTAAATACCGCGCCAAAAGATCAGTGTCAAAAATTATCGAGAGAACTAGCACTTTTCTTATTCATGATGAATCTCGCCGCGATCTTGATCACTGCCGTTTCCATTTAAATCGAGAAAGCCCTTAAACGAGCGCCGCTTCAAGCTATGCAAGGACTCGCCTTCTCGAAAGATCCAAAAAATTGCCCGTGCCTTCAGGTCTTTGAAATCGAGGAATGTTGATTGCAGACACTTGCTTCCAGAAATAAATATTTCCATGGTCTAGGTCCGTTTAATACCTAGAGCCATCAGACATTTGCTTGTCCGGCCTCGACAGTAAAGTATCCCCAACTTGCCCTTTCACGATTTCTTAAATAAGTGTGCAAGTAGTTCAGGACGCTCCTCTTAGGGCCGTTTTTGGGGGGGCAAATCGCAGCCTTGAAGCAAAACAACCGCCCCGAACGAAAATTGGAAATCTCAAATGAGTGGGGCATAAACTGATTTCCCCACATCATGACTGCATTAGAATGGACTGCTACTCGCCCAATAGGATATTGCTCGTCAAGTTTTCCAATCCCATCATACGTACGTTAAGAATTTCAATGACAATTAACGCCAGAATTGATCAACGACAGGGAAGTTTTTCAACAATTAAGGTAGGTGGAGTCGCAGCCGCAATCGCGTTTCTGCTCGTTATAGTCATCGGAACCCTTTTCTTCTCTGGCAATCGGATGAGCTGGAATCCGAAGGTCGCGCAGTTACCGAGGTCGCACAATTTGAACCCGAAGGTTCCACGCCGGAGCCTGTGGTTGAAGAAGCACAACCAGACCTAGATTCGCAAGCCGCGGCACCCACAGCCGAGCCGACGAGTACCGCCGATGTGGCTCCACCTAATGCTCAATCTACCGCAGTTGAGTTCCCTGAAGGGCCTAACTCCGTGGTTCAAACTCTTGTTGCCGAAGCCGGAACGCTGCCTGGAATGAATATTTATCGGTTCCCCTTTTCGGTAAAACACGCGGCATACGATGAGGGCACGGGGCATATGATGGCCCTAAAGCCGGAGGGGCATAAGGCGTTGATACTTAAAATTGACGAGCGAGTCGAATTGGTATCTGAGATTGAGACTGTGCGCAAACCTTATCATGTCATTGCCAAGAAGTACCAAGGAAAATCTCTATTTATCGTCAGCGGCGAAGACACTAATCAAATCAAGATTCACGACGCGCGCGACGGGAAGCTTGTCGGAACGGTCGTAGCGCCGGGTCCCATCGTCTATCGAATGCAGACAAGTCGCAACGAGAACGATCCCTTTGTGTATTACACATGCCGACTCGAAAAAGACGGGCCCGAGCAGATCCGCCGTTTTCACATAGGTGAGTTGCGAGATGACGGTCGCATCAAGCTTATTGGAAGTTCCTATGTCATCTCTGCTTACGGCGATCTCTTGTATGGCGCCCGAAATCCTACAAACTCACGATCAGCTGATTTTGACGCGTGGAGGATCCTCGAAGGCCCGCGATCGACGGCTTCGAAATCCAGTGGAATGGCGCCCATTGAGCTGGACTTACTCGACTACGGCGATAACGCCAGGATAGACGGACTTTCGGTCGACCCGCATCAATGCTATGGGAAATGCTTGAATCTTTCATTCGCACATTTGGAGATCGTGCAGGCTGCTAACCATTTGAACACGAATTTTTTCTTTCCAGGCAAGCCTTGGGTATTTGCATTCGAGTATGTCTATGGCCCTGGACTCATCAAGAACGATTCGCTGGACGTGTCCTCAACAAATGCTTTCGGCTCACTCGTGAAAGTACCCCTGCCCCGTGGTTTTTTGTCGGAACTCCCGAACGACGACCATTCAACGTACTATACATTTCTGCAACGTGATCCCACTTATCGCTTTCGTTTCTTTGCTGATGCTCAACGCGAGCGTATCGTGATGTCTGCCGAAGATCGGCTTATTACCCTGCCGCTTAGCGCATTGGATCTTCCGGAGCAGCGCACGCTTGCGTTTGATTTGCACGTTCCCCAAGTTGTATTGCCGGGTTCGAGTGTTTCGGTACCTATGCAGGTGTATGACGATCACCAATCAAAGACCAAACTCGTGACACACCCGCCCGGAATGGAACTCACAGAAGATCTGCTTACGTGGCAACCCCGAGAGGAGCACGTGGGCCGACACGAAGTGGTGATCGAGCGCTCGCATGGTGACGCGCTGCTGGTCAAGAAGTTTGCCATCGACGTCCGACGCGAATCGATCGAGACTCCTTTTGCCGCTCACAATGTGTCGTTGTCCAACGATGGTTCGATGGCCGTGGTTTGGGGCAACGTTCCCGACGATAAGGGTAGAAATCGAAACGAGCTTTTGACCGAACTGGCGGTTGTGGACTTGGCAAAACGCGAGGTGACGGCTCAACGAACGATCGAACAAGGCATTCAAGCGGCAGCCATCGAGGGCGAGAATGTTTATGTGATCACTCGGTCCAAGTCCTCAAATGGCGAGGCTGCACCGCTCGAGTTGCTGCAACTGCTGCCAAAGGATCTAACTCTTGTCAGCAGTACTGACGCTAGATCAAACGGTAGTTCGAATATTCCCCTTACCGTTGTGGGCGGTCGTTATTTGCTGGCGGGCAATAGTCGATTTGAGCTTCCAGGATTTCAAGAATTGCCGGTACCGGTGGCAAATCAAGGTCAATCAGGGTCGCATGAGGATGGCCTAACCGACAGGGGTTGGGTCTGGGACGGCGTTCTCTGGGACGAAGAATTCCGTAAGCCACAATTGTTACTCGGTCCGCCGTCGTTTGCCCAGCTAGGCGCTACTCCAGGCGTACAGTACCACGAGTCCCGCAAGTTATTTACCTGGGGACGTCAAGTTTCGAATCAGAGCGTGAACACTTTTTTGAATCGTCAAATTTTATCGGGGCGAGATCAGAGCGTCCTTGCCGTTTCGAACAATGCTCCAGTGGCTTTTTGTCTGTTAGGGCAAACTAGCAGAGATGGCAATTCTGAATCAACGATCACAGTTCATCGGCTTAAAGACGGTAAGCAAATTGGAGCCTACGTGCTTGCGAGAAGTTCGTTGCAGAACACTACTGCAGTAGCGATGCAACTGGCGGGCGACAAGGGCCTGGCGTGCGCCAATGGAAAGCTGTACGACTTTTCTGCGAAGGCATTAATTCCAAAACCGCAAGCGGCTCCGTTCCGGATTGCGCCGTTGCAGTCAGAATTGCTGCTTAATCCAACGCGCGCAGTCGCAGTTGAATACAAAATATTGGATGGAACCCCGCCTTTTGACGCCACATTCACGATTGGCGGCGAACGGATCAATCTGCCCCCCGGGGGTAAGGTTATTGCGAAGTTTGGTGGTAGGGAGCTCTATGAGAACGTCTTACGCAGCGTCGGGAACTCGACTTGGCCGCGTTTTGACGAAAAAACGGCTTCTGATCCGGAGCAACAAATGCTCGCGTACGTCGATGCGGTCACACCTCAATTCAAGCAAATTGTCGGACGCAATCCACGGGGAGTTCCGATTGCGATTAACGCCCATGTCGAGGTCAAGGACAAGGAGCTTCTGTCGGCAGAGTTGCAGCACGTATTTCTCCTGGAATTATCAACTGTCGATGTGCTGAAAAAAATTGGCGGTGACCCACGAACTTCGTTGGCACGCTCGTCAACAAGAGATAACCCCCGTGAAGATGCACCCGTCGACAAGGCCAAGCAAAGAGAATTGGATCTCGCCCTAGCGTTGGATTATTCCAACTCTTTTCGCAGAAACCATAGACATAAGGAACTTGATCCAAGCGAATACGAGGCAGCTTGGGCCAAGGCGGCGCAACCCCTGCAAGAACTGTTGGCTGCTGAGATCGCGGATTTTCGGAAATCAAGCCTGACACGAGTTCGCACCTGGACGGACCGCAAAGGACGTACGACGGAGGCTTCGCTCAAGAGTGCTTTTGCAGACGATGTCGTTCTATCTTTAAAGCGTGGTGGTGATGTGACAGTTCCGTTGGAGAGATTTTCCGACGCCGATCAGAAGTTCCTCCAAGAGAAAGGCGAAGATCCCTCAGGTGTCAGCTTGGCGGCAATCCGAATGCGCATACTCCTTAGGGCCATTCATAAGCACGTGGGTCGCACGGGTGCCTTCCCCCCCGCCTATTTGGTAGATGAACAAGGAAAGCCCCAATTGAGTTGGCGCGTGCTGCTGCTGGAAGATCTGGGAGCGGGAGAGATACTCAGTTTGTTTCGCTTAAATGAGCCGTGGGACAGCAAGCATAACCGCAGATTGATAAAGATGATGCCTGCAGTCTTTGGCGATTCTTCCAGCGAAGGAGCTCAGGGGGCCAGCGATTTGCTAGCTCTCACGTGCGATTCATCGTTGTTTGCCAAGGAGCGACCAATGGCGGCCAACCAGGTTAAGGAACCGCTTGACTCGGTCGTGCTGATCACAAAAGCAGATGCAAAACATGGAGTCGCTTGGACTCAACCGAAAGATTTACTCGTGCGAGTCACGAGCAGTCCTGCGCGGAAGCTTACACTCTTTGGCGATCGGCACTTGGTCGGCCTTGCCAATGGTGCCGTGCGGACCGTTCCCTCCGATGCCTCGTCAAATGAATGGTACGAGGCGATCGACGCTAGCGATGGGAAGACCCCTACTATCCAGTTCGGTAGCGTGTTCGACCGATGAGCCGGGATAAAATTTCTAATTTTATAATGAGTTTCGTTTAATGGCTAAGACAAATAGTTCGCGTGTCTGGGTGATCGCCATCGGAGCCGGTCTCGGATCTGCACTTGGTCTCCTTGTTTTGATCGCAGGTTCTTATTATCTCGAGCCTGCAACAAAGGCCCTTCCGCCATCGCCCAGTGAACTAGGAAGTTCCGAGAGTACTCCAGCTGTGAAACATACAGAACCGGAGAGTTCACAGCAGATTACAGAGCCTACGGAGCAAGTCGCGGCGGCCCCCTCGCAGCAGGTTGCTGAACCTTCCTTGCCGACGGTCGACCCAGAACTGGTTGAATCGGTCGAAAAGAAGTTGAAAGTCATTTCACTTGCGCTACTCAATTACCACGACACGCATCGGGCTTTTCCGTCGCGTGCACCACGACGAGGCCAGAAACCAGTGCTACTGTCGTGGCGGGTCCAGATTCTGCCCTTTCTGGAGCAGAAACCTCTTTACGACATGTTCCATCTCCAAGAGCCTTGGGACAGCCCCCACAATCGCGCATTACTCGACGCAATGCCTGAAGTCTTTCGCGTTTTCGAAGACGAAAAATACGTGACCCACTTCAAAGTATTTACTGGCGACGGGACGATGTTTCCGATGCAGTCAGCCTCATCGTTTGCGAGTTGTCGTGACGGCACGGCGAATACACTGTTGGCGGTTTATGCGGACAGCACGGTGCCTTGGACACAACCGGACGACATCGAGTTCGACAAAGAATTACCTAAGACCGATCTAGGCACTCTGAATGGTCTGTTTCGAGGAGTTTTGGTGGATGGATCGCCGCTGGTGCTGCCAGAAGGGGTTGCCGGTGATACTGTGTCGGCGCTGGTTACGCCGCGGGGAGGTGAGGTTGTCGATGGCCATGGACTTTACCGCCGCTATTCGAGTGCTACCGCCAAAGGCGAGGCGAATGCCGATCGCAGGCACGAAACGATGTCGCGATTAAGAACGTTGGCGATGGCGATGCACGACTATCAGGAAGCCCGCAAAGGCTTTCCACCTGCCTGGTCTGAGCAAGTGCCTGACAGCACGCATTCGGGACGCCCACCCGTGAGTTGGCGAGTTTTGTTATTGCCTTATCTCGAGCAAAAAAATCTCTTCTCCAAATACGACATGAAGAAGAAGTGGGACCATCCAGACAATCTTGCTTTGCTGGATGATATGCCATCGATTTATCGTCACGAAGATGATGCCGAGGGTCACACGACACGCATCCAAGTTTTCTCGAATCAGGGGGCAGTGTTCGAAATGGATCCTAATCCAAGGCCAGGGGTGAGTCGAAGAAACCGAGTCACCTATCAATCCCTACGGAACCGCGCCGGCCAAACTGTTCTTTTCGTGGAAGGAGGCTCCGAAATGGCAACCCCTTGGACGAAGCCTACAGCTGTGGAAATGGACCTGGAAAATCCGTTAGCACAACTCGGCACGCTCGATCCGCGGGGGTTCGGCGCAGCGATGGTCGATGGTTCGATTCAGTGGCTCACACCGGATCTCGAACCCGCGACTTTTCGTTCAATGGTTCTTCACAACGATGGCGAATAGCATTGTTCTGAGGTTACAAAGATCGCGCCTAGTTTGATCTTGTTTCGATGATTAACGAAATTCTGTTTCGCAGTTTCATTCAAGGCTCTTCAAATCCAGCGTCATGAAAACACTGTTCGGATCGAGTCGATAGTCGGCGAATGGCTCACACTCGATAAAGCCGTGCTTTCGATAAAGTGATCGCGCGGGTTTGAAATATTCCCACGAGCCTGTTTCCAGGCTGAGTCGAGTCATGCCTTTCTCGCGAGCCGCGGCGATGATGTGGCGGAGCAGGGCACTCCCCGCGCCAGTGCCACGCTTGGTAGTGACCACGTGCATCGATTTCACCTCGCCATGATCCGGCGTGAGTGTTTTGAGGGCGCCAAAGCCAACGAGGAGTTCCTCGTCCCAGAGGGTCCAAAACTCGATCTCCGGCGACTGCAAGCCACTCATGTCCAAGGCATGAGCGCTGCCCGGCGCGGTTTGCTCCCTCGCACTTGAGAGATGGAAATGAAGGAGATCGATGACCTGCGGATCACTCAGGTCGCCCGGGTGGATATTCATAATTTTGCTCCGTGGTGCCAGTGTAGCGGCGAATACAGCAGGGAATGATGAAAACTCCAGGTGTTTTAACGAGAAAATGCACTTTAGGGCCGTCCAATTGCCCCCTCGACAGGGCGGGCGGGCTCCGGTAAATTGTGGAGTTTGGCGATTCATCTGGGCCCTTGCAGGGACTGCCGTTCCGCCAGCATTCATCGTTTTTGTTGCAATTCTTAAGTAGTGAGTTATTTGCCATGTACGCAATCATCTTGGATGGTGGACGACAATTCAAAGTCGAAGAAGGTCAGGAACTTACCATCGACTTCCGTGATTTGCCGGCCGGTGAAAAGCTCACGTTCGATAAGGTGCTGGCGATCTCGACCGGCACGGGCGACTTGAAGTTGGGTGCCCCCACCGTGGCCGGCGCAAGCGTAGCCGCCGAAGTGATCGGCGCTGACAAGGGCGAAAAGTTGGTGGTGCAGAAATTCCGCCGCCGCAAGAATTCACGCCGCAAGACGGGCCATCGCTCGGTGCTGACGCGGGTCAAGATCGGCAAGATCACGGGCTAGGCTTTACCGACGCTCATAGATGGCCTGTGATGATTCCTAAGTGGTCGATTCGATTGTTGACCGAGCAAGTTCTTGGTCGATAATCGAGAAAGTAGCCCCAAGGCGTTTTTCACATGGCTTTTTTATGCAAAAGTTCACAGCCGTCATCGAACATTGCCCCGATACCCAACTTTATGTGGGTTACGTTCCTGGCTTTCCTGGCGCTCACTCTCAAGCACTGACTCTCGACGAATTGCACGCCAATTTAATCGAGGTGGTGGAGATGTTGTTGGAAGACGGGGCACCAACACTTGAATCTGAGTTTGTTGGTATTCAAACCTTGGAAGTGGGTGCGTAGTGTCGACCCTGCCAGTACTCAAGCCGCGCGAAGTTGTGGCCCGGCTAGAGTTTCTTGGGTTTGTGGAAGTGCGTCAAAGAGGTTCGCACAAACAATTTCGTCACTCCGATGGAAGATGTACGACGGTTCCATTCCATCAAGGTCAAGACATCTCGCCCATATTGGTGAGGAAGATTGCACGAGACATTGGAATCTCTGCCGAAGAACTTGTTGCGGCGAAGTGAGGCAGGAAATTGAATTCACCTCTTCCTCCACGACCGGCCGAGCAACGTGCTCTCGAAATCGCTCGCACGTTTGCTGGCGAGCGAATTCTATGTATCAGTGTTGGTCGCGCGCAGGCTGCGCGTGAATTGGCCGTCGAGCGTTCGCAAGCTCAGGTTGTTTGTTGGTTTATTGATCAACATCAGCAACGCTTGGCAGCCGGGGACGAACACGCAGCGAATCTCTGCTTTATTTGCGAGCCGGACTTTCCAGCGCAGGAATACGATCTCTCGGTGCTGCCGTTCTCGATGCGTGGCGAGGCGGAGCTCACCCGCGAGCTGCTGCAGACGGCTACGGAACGCTTGCGAATTGGCGGCAAGCTGGTTGCCGCGGTCGATAATCCGAAAGATGAGTGGTTGCGTGAGCAATTGGGCGCGTTGTTCAAAAAGGTGACCAAACATGCGTTGGCTGATGCGGTTGTTTACGTGACGACCAAGCAGGAGCCGCTCAAGAAGCTAAAGGACTTTCGTGCGGAATTTGTATTTCGCGATGGCGAACGCTTGATCAAAGCCGTTAGCCGTCCCGGCGTGTTTTCGCATCGCCACGTCGACCCCGGCGCGCGGCATTTGTTCGAGGCCGCAACAATTCAACCCGGGATGCGCGTCTTGGATATCGGCTGCGGAGCAGGCACGGTGGCCCTCGCTGTCGCCGCACGCGAGCCAAGTGCCCAGGTGCATGCCGTC
This sequence comes from Bythopirellula sp., assembly GCF_041737835.1. Taxonomy (NCBI): domain Bacteria; kingdom Pseudomonadati; phylum Planctomycetota; class Planctomycetia; order Pirellulales; family Lacipirellulaceae; genus Bythopirellula; species Bythopirellula sp. The sequence goes on from NZ_JBGSQY010000072.1 coordinate 44,548, forward strand.
GACAGTAATGCACGGGCGGTCGAATGTACGCTAGTAGGTGCCAAGCTCAACGAGCTCGTTAATGTAACAACCGAACTCAACGCTTCAGGCGAATATGCCGACCCAGGCACGTTTGATTTGGCGCTCGCGAACCCTCCTTACTATGCCGACTTCGAGATTGGTCAACGATTTATCGATGCGGCACGACGGAGCTTGAAACCGGGCGGTCAGTTGTTGCTCGTGACGAAAAGCCCGCGTTGGTACGAAGAGTACTTAGAAGCCGAGTGGCGTGAGGTCGAGATCACGCCGAGTAAGCGGTATTTTGTGGTGAGTGCTCGGCGTTGAGTATTTTACGATCTCCACCCGTGCAATTCGGTTTGCCTCGTGCTATCTTGTGCACACTTTTCAAAGGCGAATCACACTGACCAATAGGCAGCTTTATGGACAATCCGTCGGGGCGGCTCATTGCCATCGGCGACGTGCATGGCTGTATTCACGCGCTTGATACGGTGATCGACGCGATTGCCCCCACGTCGCAAGACCGCATCGTGTTTCTGGGCGACTTGGTCGATAACGGACGGAACAGCCGGGAAGTGCTGGAGAAGATTGCTGAGTTGCAGGGGATCTGTGAGGTGGTTTTGATCCAAGGCAACCACGAAGAAATGATGCTGGCCGCGCGGGAAAGCGAAGAGGCGTACCGTTTTTGGGACAGTTGCGGGGGCGCGACAACACTTACATCTTATCAATTTCCGGGAAAGCTGAGCGACGTGCCGGCCGAGCATTGGGCGATGCTAGAAAGTTGTGTTCCGTATTATGAAACAGAAGACATCATCTTCACTCACGCGAACTATCTGCCCGACGTGCCGATGGATCGTCAACCGAAACATTACTTGCGCTGGACGTTGCTCGATCCCAACGAAATGCACCCGCACATGAGCCGCAAGCCGGTGGTTGTGGGACATACTGAGCAGAAGGAAGGCGAGATTGTCGATCTTGGTTTTGCCATGTGCATCGACACGGCTTGTTGGAGGTATGGGTGGTTAACGGCGATGGATTGCCTCACGGGCGACATCTGGCAGGCAAGTCGGTGGGGCGTGATGCGCGAGCCACAGGAAAGCTCTCATCGTGAGCGATTGACGCAGATTTTTGCGAGCCATGGGTGAAGTTCGGCGAGCTATTGCGGCTTGTGCCATAATTGGCAGAAGATTTGCAAGTTCCTTGAGCGGTATTCGCTAGGTGTAATTTTTTTTCTCTGAAAAATCTTTGAAGCCCCTCACCTAGCCCCTCCGGGGTACCGGGAGGGGGATATTACCATGAAAAACTTATTAGGCTTGATCGGCTGGATCGCGATTTCGTTTGTTGCCGCGGGCCTTGGCGGCGCTGCGTCTGTGAATGCGCCGGACTTTTATCGCGATTTGACGCTCCCCGCGTGGGCACCGCCGGCCTGGGTCTTTGGGCCTGTGTGGACGGTGCTGTACTTGTTGATGGGAATCGCGGCGTGGCTGGTGTGGCGCGAACTCGGTTTCGCGGGAGCGAAATTGGCGCTCACTTTATTTCTGGTGCAACTGGCGGCGAACGCACTTTGGAGTTGGCTCTTCTTCGGCTGGCAGCAAGGGTTGTGGTCGTCGGTGGATATTGTGCTGCTGTGGGGATTGATCGTGGGGACGATCATTACGTTTTGGCGAATCAAACCGCTGGCCGGAGCCTTGTTGATTCCCTATCTCGCGTGGGTGTCATTTGCCGCGGTGCTCAACGTGGTGATCTGGCGGACAAATCCGCAACTGCTGGGATAATTCTTGCCAAAAAACGATGCTAGCATCTTCGGATGGAAATCGCTCACCGTGGTGATTGTGCTGCCAAATGGTCTTTGAAGAAGTCAGCGTCGGCCTGGGGTTTTGTTCTGAAGCGATTCGCATGACAATGGAACGAGCTGGCTTGGAAAGTTGGCTTGAGTTTTGCGAGGTGGAAAACGGATGTTCATGTCTAGCGATCATTGGCAACGGCGATTTTTCTTTTGGCCGCGATGGATGTTGACCATCGCATGTTTATGTCTCTGCAGCCCACACCTTGGGGCGCAAGAGCAGGAGACTCCCTCTGCGGAGGCGCCCGCCGAAGTGGTGGCACCCACTCCCAATGAAGATGAGGAAGCGCCCTTTTCACCGGAGAAAGTGAAGCAGTCTCAGGAGGACATCCGCCAAAAACTGAGTACGCTTGATTCCTCAGGGCTGTCGGAAGAGGATCGCAAAAAGGCGGCAGAGTTCTATCAGAAAGCGCTCGATTCGCTGGCGAGTTTGGAAGAGTTCCGTAGCGAGAAGCTCCGCCACAAAACTAATTCGGATAAGTACGATAAAGAGCTTGCGGAATTTCAGGCAAACTTATCGAAATTGGCCAACGAAGCGCCTCCACTTATCACAGGCGATTTGGTCGAGCTCGAACAAGAACTCGCCAGGCAAGAACAGGTCGTACAGTTAGCGCGTGAGAATCTCGCGAAGTCGGAAAAACAGCCCAAGGATCGACAGACGCGCTTGGCCGAATTGCCACAACTTGTCGTCGAAAGACAACAGGATTTGGAAAAAGTTGAGGCTAAGTTAGCAGAGGTCGAAACCAAGGATGCGACCGACGTGTTGGCTAACGCGGAGCGCAACTATCTGGAGAGTCGCGCGGCCGCGCTGAAGATGTCGCTTGAGGAAATGGAAGCCCAGCGACAGTACTTCACCAAGAGCCCAGATTTGGTACAGGTTCGGCGTGACTATCGGGCTAAGTATTTGGCGCAAGAAGAGAAAAAACTTGCGGCGCTGCATGAGGCCATCGACGCCCGCAGGCTCGCAGAAACAGAAGCCCAGGCGAATGAGGCGGCGAGGATGGCTGCTGTGGAGCGTCCTGAAGCGATTGCCAAACTTGCACAAGAAAACTCTCAATTGGCGGAAAAACAAGCCGAGATCGCGGCCAAGAGTACGGCGCTGACAGATGAACTCGCTCAAGTGGTTCGTGAGCGTGACAAACGGGATAATGAGTTTACACAGAGCAAAGAACGTGTGAATGCCGCCGGATTGACCGAAGCGAGCGGTCAACAGATGCGTCAGCAACAAGATCTGTTGCCGGATCGCCGCGCGATCAGCCGGCGAATAGCTCTTTTAGAGCGCGAAAAAGAAGATGCCATTTACTCTTCCTTCGATTTGATCGATCGCAGGTCGACGATCAAGGACATGGACGTCGATGAGCGAGTAGCGAAGATACTCGAAAAAATTCCTGCCGATCAACGAGCCGCCGCCGAGCAAGAAGTGCGCGAACTTCTGACCGCGGAGTTACAAATCCTTGATTCAGCGATCGAGACGTACGACTCGTATTCCCGTCAGCTGACGAAACTCGCGGCCGCGCAAGATGAGTTGCGGATCACGGCCAAGGAATATGCCGACTTCATCACCGAGCACGTGTTGTGGATTCGCAGTACGTCGTTTCCGCGGCTGGCTGATTGGGAGCCCGCCATCGATGCGGTGAATTGGACGTTCAATCGCCAAAATTGGCATGATGCGATCAACGCGTTGTGGGTGAAGTCCGGAAGTTCGCCGTTGGCTGTTTTGCTGTTTGGCATGGTGTTGGGATTTTCATTGTATATGCACCGGCGCTTGCGAAATCGTTTGCGTGTCGTGGGGATCGAAGCCGAGAAACGAACCAGCACCGATTTTTGGCCGTCGCTCGAAGCAACATGGATCACCATTTTGATGGCCTTGCCGTGGCCGGTGATTCTTGGCTTTTTAGGTTGGTGGATGGATAGTCCGCTCAACGAGTCGGAGTTTGTGCGTTCGCTGTCGGTGAGTCTTCAGTTCACGGCGTTGTGTTTGTTGCTGTTAGAACTCGTGCGGCATTTGTGCCGGACGAAGGGACTTGCTGACGCCCATTTCAATTGGCCGCAATCCTGTTTGCAGCAAGTGCGGCGGCACATGCGGTGGTTGATTTGGGCCTGCTTGCCGTTGGTGGTCTGGCTCACCGGCTTGGAAGTACAGAACGTTGAAAAGCTGTGGAGTTCGTCGCTGGGAAGGGCGTGCTTCGTGGCGGTGATGGGTCTGACATCGTTCGCGGCGTATCGCGTGTTGCTCTCGCAACAAAGTCCATTTCGGCAGTTGCTGATGAACCATTCCGAAACCAACTCGCCGCAATTCTTTCGCATTTGGGCCCCCGTGGTCACGGCCTTGCCGTCACTGCTCGCGCTGTTGGCGATCGCCGGTTATTACTATACGGCCCAGCAGCTCACACTGCGACTCTTGCAAACAGCGGCGGTGGTACTGGTCTTGCTCATCCTGGGCGGATTAACGCGGCGGTGGATCTTGGTGAATCGCCGTCGACTCGCACGCGAGCAAGCGAAACAGAAGCGTGCTCAAGTAGCCGCGGCTGCCGCAGCCAATACAGCGAGTGATGAGGCCCCGGCCTTGCAGGCTGCGGATATTGCGGAAGACTCGGTGGATCTTGTCGCGTTAGGCGAGCAAACCTCGAAGTTGGTGCTTACCGGTTTGATTGCCGCGGGTTTGGTATCGGCTTGGTTTGTGTGGGGTGAGATGTTGCCCGCGCTGGCGTACTTTGGCCAGGAACCGATTTTCCCGCGACCGGGTGTCGAAAACGCACTCACGTGGGGACAGTTGTTTCGCTTTTTGTTGGTGCTGGTCGTGACTTACGTCGCAACGCGCAACCTACCGGCGTTGATGGAATTTGCCATCCTGCAACGGTTGCCGCTTGATGGCGGTTCGCGTTACGCGATTACGAGCATCAGCCGCTATGTGCTCGTGGCCATTGGCCTTAGCACGGCGTATTCGTCGCTAGGATTTACCGGGACAAGCATCCAATGGTTGGTCGCGGCGATGGGCGTCGGCCTAGGTTTTGGCTTGCAGGAGATTTTCGCCAACTTTGTTTCGGGCATCATCCTACTGTTTGAACGGCCGATCCGCGTGGGCGATATCGTCACGCTTGGTGACAAGACCGGCGTGGTCAGTCGGATTCGCATGCGAGCGACGACGATTCTTGATCCCGACCGCAAGGAATACATCGTTCCCAACAAGGATCTCATTACCGAACGCTTGTTGAACTGGACGCTCTCCGACACGACCAATCGAATCGAAATCAAGGTTGGTATTGCTTATGGATCAGACACGGACCTCGCCTGTCGATTACTCCGAGAAGCAGCGGGCGAACATCCGCTCATACTCAAGGATCCCGAGCCGGTGGCGACGTTTGATGGGTTTGGCGCCAGCACGCTCGACTTCACGTTGCGCTGCTTCTTGCCGAATATGGAGAAACGGCTGATGGCAATTCACGAGCTTAATACTGTGATCAACCGGAAGTTTGAAGCGGCGGGGCTTGAGATGGCTTATCCTCAAATGGACGTGTATGTAAAGCGTTGGCCGGAGAATTGGCCCGACCCCGAGGCGCGGGGGTTGGCAAAGAAGGTCCATCACAACGGAAATGGGCACGACAAGGCCGCGGCGGGAAACGGCCATCATGGAAGCTAAAGTGTTGAAGTCACCGCTCAGTCCAGCGATAGAAGGCAGTTGGGAATTTGGTTAGCTTACAACTGCAATAGTATTCGCGAGCTGCAACTGCTCGATCAAGCTGCGCGTGAACGTTCCTCTGCTGAAACGACGTAGGATTTCGGAGATTCTTCAGTACGCGTTGCGGCTCGCTGTATTTGAGCGCGACTGTCAGACAGCATCGAGAGTATGGTCATTAAGACCAGTTCCCCTTGAACGCGATTATTGCAGTAGTCTTCAATGAGTTTTTGCTTAAGTTTCACCAAGCGAGAATCGAGTTCTTGAGCGTGGAGAGCAGGACATTTCAGCGTATTGTCGTCAACCGATTCATTGCCAAAAACGAGCGCATCGACGCGGCGAATCTCTTCGAGGTACTCGCCCGGGCTGCAAACATTGCGACGACGCAGATAGCCGTAGAAACTGAGCACCCCGGCGATAAAAGCACCAAAGATACTCAGGCCGTCGCTAAACCGTTCGAATAAATCACCGGTGATCATGGGCTTTTGTCTTTGCAAATACGATTCAGCCGCATCATGCGGGCGAATCGTATCGACAATTCGATTCGGGGGGAGTGGTGCAATTCGGTGAGTAAAACTCGAATCAAAAACCGTCTGCATAACGCCTGTCACTGTCTCGGCGGGGACATCCCGATGAGCCACGAGTAACGAACGTAGTCCAATCGACGGACATTCGACAGCGGGCATGGGGGTGGAGCCCACGTACATGGCGGCTGGAATTTTCGTCTGTTCGACAAAATTGCGATTAATGTTATCCGTCGGACCGTTCGGATCTGACAAAAGGAAGTTATTCGCATAAGGAAACGGAACGATCTCGTACAAACCCGTGTCGAGCAGTCGCTGGACTACATTTGATGGGAGAGAAGCAACGAGCAGTGCAACATCGGGAAGCTCTTTAGCTAGCTCTTGTCGTTTTTCTGAAGATGCCTGGACAATTTCTTCGGCGTGACTCATCAATTCGTCCTTGGTCCAGTTCATCGCAGTGCATTCATGTGACAGTTGCAAAAAGTCTAGAACTTCGATTCCCATCGCATGGTCGTTGGTGCCTGGTGGTCCGATGTTTACGCGGTGGTTCTTGAAAATGTCGGATAGCGATTTGTTGGTCGCGGTAAGCTCGCGACGCGCCAGAATATGCAATGGTGCAACGTCTAATCCCGCCAAAATTTGAATATGGTCAACATCACGAACTTGTAGCCCTAAAGAAACGATTGCTGCGTCGATCTGACGAGTCGCAAAGCCCGTGAGCGTGGCTTCCAAGCCACTAATTGGTACGATCGTAATGTCGACCTTGGCCTCTTTTGCTTCGGCCGCAAGGTGTTTGGCAATCTGATAGCGATGATCGACTGTGGTGCCGGCCGCTAACCGTAAACTGTGTCTCTCGGGACGGCGGCTGGCTTCAACGGCTGAATAAGCAACCCAAGTCAAACAAAGGATGGCAATTACGACAAATGCGTGTGCTTTGCCCCATCGGAGCGAAAGGTTCGTGAGAGATTGGCGATGCATGGCGGGATTTCAGCTTGAAGTTTTTGACACGTGCCTGAAGCCGGGCAAGGAATCGGTAAAACGGGCTTGTAGTCGCAAAAATCAGCCAGAGCAACGTCACCTGGCTTCATTACGACCAGGATTAGCGTGCGGCGTAGCAGGAATTCAATCTCCTTGAGGAACAAGCCGCTTAGCCGAGGTGTCGAGCCCCGGTTTTCTTAACAGAACCGCAACGGGTTCTTCTTGCTGGCATCACATTCGACACAAAGTATTGTGTGCTAGCAGGTTACGGAAACCACAAAATTCGATTGACTCTCCGCCCTAGAGGTGTATGATCGTCTCCCGCGACCAACAGCATATAGTAGATTGATGGGCATCATCTACTACATGTAGTGGTTTGGGTAAAATTTCCCCTCGATTTTGTCGAGTCAATCCCGTACAGCCCCAAAATCTGGTAGTGGACCAATCGCCTCGTGGGACCAACAGCGGCCCAGTTAACCGAGCGGCCTACCAGAGGAATTGCAGCAGATCGGCATGGCTGGCCGATCCAACTATGCGTATCTTGTGTACGCATGTACATTATAATAGGTATGGATGCCCTTATCCAGCTCCTCAAAAAGAGGGGCTAGCTCCCGAAAAACAGGAGGTTGCGCTGTGGCTACAATTGATTTAGGCAAATCGGATTCGAAATTGGCTCGTGCCTCAAAGGCTCCCCGCATGGCTGGCGATAACGTCAAAAATGGCAGTTCCGAAGCTCAGAAGATATTTCACGGTCGGTTGAAGATCGATACAAACTTCGCCCCGACCGACGTCGACGATGTGTTCAGCACCGTGAACTGGGAAATCCGCTCCGCCGCGATCAAGGGCGAGAACGGCGAAGTGCTGTTCGAACAAACCAACTGCGAAGTTCCCTCGTTCTGGTCGCAACTCGCCACGAACGTGATTTGCAGCAAGTATTTCTACGGCGAGATCGGCACCGACCAACGCGAATACAGCGTCAAGCAACTCATTCACCGCGTGTCGCGGACGATCACCGATTGGGGCCTGGAAGACGGCTACTTCGCGTCACCCGCCGACGGCGAGCGGTTCTACCGCGATCTGTCGTGGTTGTGCCTCCACCAGCATGGCGCGTTCAATTCGCCCGTCTGGTTCAACGTCGGTTTGTACCACCAATACGGCGTGACGGGTGCGAAGTGCAACTGGCGTTGGGATCCCGTGACCCGCGAAGTGGTGCAGCCCGAGAATCCTTACGAATTCCCCCAAGGCTCGGCCTGCTTCATTCAGCACGTCGACGACAACATGGAAGACATCATGGAGCTCGCACGCAGCGAGGCCATGTTGTTCAAGTTTGGTTCGGGCACCGGCACCGACTTGTCGACCTTGCGTTCGCATCGCGAGAAGCTCGCCGGTGGCGGCAAGCCCTCGGGCCCGCTTTCGTTCATGCGTGTGTACGACCAAGTCGCAGCCGTCGTGAAGAGCGGTGGTAAAACCCGCCGCGCCGCCAAGATGCAATCGATCAAGGTGTGGCATCCCGACGTGATGGAATTCATCGAGTGCAAGTGGAAGGAAGAAAAGAAAGCCCACGTGCTGATCGAAAAGGGTGGCTACGAATCGAACTTCAACGGCGAAGCCTACAGCTCGATCATGTTCCAGAACGCAAACCTCTCGGTCCGCGTGACCGACGACTTCATGCAAGCCGTCGAGAAGGACCAAGAGTGGACCACTCGCTGGGTGACCGACCCCAACAAGGCGGGCCCAACTTACAAGGCTCGTGACGTAATCAATCGCATGGCCGACTGTGCGTGGCACTGTGGCGATCCTGGCGTGCAATACGACACGACGATCAACAACTGGCACACGTGCCCCAACAGTGGCCGCATCAACGCGTCGAATCCGTGCAGCGAGTACATGTTCCTCGACGACACGGCCTGCAACCTGGCAAGCATCAACCTGATGAAGTTCCGCCTGCCGGATGGCACGTTCGACGCCGAGCGTTTCAAGGCGGCTTGTCGCGTGTACTTCATCGCCCAGGAAATTCTGGTCGATCACGCGAGCTATCCGACCAAGGACATCGCCAAGAACAGCCACTTGTTCCGTCCGCTCGGGTTGGGTTATTCCAATCTCGGCAGCTTGCTGATGTCCGACGGCATTGCCTACGACAGCGACAAGGGTCGCGGAGTGTGCGGTGCGGTGACCGCCTTGCTGCATGGTACAGCGAATCTCACGAGTGCCGAGCTCGCCGAAGCGGTTGGTCCGTTCGATAGCTACGAGCTCAACAGTCAACCGATGAATCGCGTGATGCAGATGCACCGCGCTGCGGTCGACGAGATCAATCCCGAGTGCCCCGACTACTTGGTCGATGCTGCTCGCGACTTGTGGGACGATGTGTTGGTCGCGGGCAAGGCCCACGGCTTCCGCAACGCCCAAGCGACCGTGCTGGCTCCGACTGGCACGATCAGTTTCATGATGGATTGCGACACGACCGGCATCGAGCCCGACATCGCGCTGGTGAAGTACAAGCAGCTCGCCGGTGGCGGCATGCTCAAGATCGTCAACCAGACCGTGCCCCTGGCTCTGCAAACCTTGGGTTACGATCAGCCCGCCATCGAATCGATCCTGGGTTACGTCGACCGTGAGGACACGATCGAAGGGGCTGCCGACTTGGAGCCTGAGCACTTGAGTGTGTTCGATTGTGCGTTCCAAGCTCGCAACGGCACCCGCAGCATTCCTTGGCAAGCCCACGTGACGATGATGGCCGCGGCTCAGCCGTTCCTCTCGGGTGCGATTTCGAAGACGGTCAACATGCCGCGTTCGACGACCACCGAAGAAATCGCGCAAGCCTACATCGACGGCTGGAAGTTGGGCCTCAAGGCGATCGCCATTTATCGCGATGGCTCGAAGGAAAGCCAACCGCTCAACACCTCGACCGAAGCCGACAAGCAGAAAGACAAGGAAGCGGCGCTCGCCGGCAAGCCTCACCGCAAGCGGCTCCCCGACACGCGGCAATCGATCACCCACAAGTTCAGCATCTCGGGTCACGAGGGCTACATCACGGTGGGCTTGTTCGAAGATGGCCGGCCGGGCGAGTTGTTCATCACCATGGCCAAGGAAGGTTCGACGATCGGCGGCCTGATGGATGCCTTCGGCACGAGCGTGTCGATGAGCCTGCAATACGGCGTGCCGTTGGAGGATTACGTTCGCAAGTTCTCGCACATGCGATTCGAGCCACAGGGTTACACCAAGAACCCCGACATCCGCATCGCCAAGAGCGTGATCGACTACATCTTCCGCTGGTTGGGCATTCAGTTCCTGCCTGGTTTCAGGGAAGCGTCCCTGGGTTTGGAGAAGAAAAGCTCCGAGGCCGGTGGTCAGAGTTCAGGAGTTAGTGACCCGTTCTCTGAATTGAAGCCCGTCGACAAGAAGTCCGGCGGGCAGGGGGGAGCCAAGGCGGAAGGCGGAAAGTCGAAGGGGGAAACGAATGGTCATCAGCCAGCCCCGAGTCCCCAGTCCCCAGCTCCTTACGCCAATGGCCACGCCAACGGTGCAAGCACCAGAATGCTCGCTCGCGCCGGGGCCATGTTGAGTGACCTGGAAGACGGCGGCGACCGCAACGAGCAGTTCGCCAGCTTCCAGTCGGATGCCCCGGCCTGCGACGGCTGCGGCGCGATCACGGTCCGCAACGGCAATTGCTATCTGTGCCACAACTGCGGCAACTCGATGGGATGCTCTTAGTCGAGGTCAGAGATGAGAGGTCGGAGGTCAGGAACTACTGACCTCTGGCCTCCGACGTCTCGCCTCTTCCCAAACAACTGCTCGTAGCAGGAAGCGTTGGGCAACGAAGCCCGCGAGCAGTTTTAATTTTGAAAAAAGCGAACAGCCCCGCACCTTGAGAAAGGTGTCGGGGCTTTTTTGTTATTCAGCCACAAAGTGGCGAAAGTTAATAGCAAGGGTGCGTCAGCCCCTGGTGTGGTGGTAAAATGATGGGAACCCCGAAGGGGTGAAAGTTTCTTTGAAAGATTTCGAAACATAATGATGAGATAGTTGATGGTAGACGAGGACCAAATTGTACTTGGCAAATCGCTAATTTCGCAGTTGGCACAGATCTGCCGGGACCTACCCGATGAATCCATTCCCTCTCTCTTAGAGGAAGGAGCAATCGACGATTTACTCAATGGAATTTTTGATCCAACTAGGGTTACAGAATTCCCAACGATTGCAGAATTTTTGCTCGCTAACAAAAACCGGTCCGCGTACATCGCCGCAATCCGACTCGCAATTACAATGACGTGTAGTTTTGAAGGCAAGGCCAAAGATGGAAAAATAGGATACGCATCTCCAAGTGATAAGCAGTGGTTCGATGACGGAGTAATGCTTCTTGAAGGGCCGAAACGATTTGAGGGCCTAGTTGGACTATATCGAAATGGTCGAATGAGTTACGCAGTGGCAGCAAGGACAGTGCAAGAAGGTGAAAATGTAGGGCCTGAAGCGTTCCATTTTCTTGATATGGAAGTGTTTAAAGATGACTACAAGGACTCTGCATTACCGAAGAAGCACGAATTAGACAAACCACTAGAAACCCTGAAAGGGTTACTGGAAGTGGTCGATTCCAACGAGTCAAAATATCAAGTATTGTTGCAGGAGAATCCCTGGGTTTTAGGCCTTGCATACAAACGTATAGTTCGACACACAAACTTAGATAACAGGAATATACCCGACTTCACCGCAGTAAAAGTTGGTAGTGAGTTTCGAGATATATTTGAGATAAAACCGCCTTCGATGAAATGCTTTCGTTCAGATGGCGAATTCACTATGGATTTTAATGCAACCTGGAATCAGGCTGAGCGATATCTTAATTTCGTTCGAGAGGATGTGGATTATTTACGTAGGAAGGGGTTATTTTTTAACAACCCTAAATGCACAATTATTTGCGGATATAATTTGTCCGACGAAGAATGCCGTAAGCTTCACATCAAAGAGAAGATGAATCCAGCGATTCACGTTATGACCTACAATGACATGATGGTTTTCATAGAATCAACAGTAAGATTCGTTCGGCGATTTGGCGGCGCACTTACTCATGATGATGACGTTACGCCAAGTGTCCAGGGGCTGACGCCGCCTAACTATTAATGGCCATCCCTTTGGGGTTAAGAAATTTCAGATTTCCCAGCCACGAAGTGGCGGAAGTTCATAGCCAGGGTGCGTAAGCCTACCCTGGATAGAGATGCGTTACATTTCATCGTCCGACGAGTGGGCAACGTGTTCCGGCGGTGCGTTGATGAGGACGAAATTCTCCGCACTCGGATTCGGCCTCGAATGTGTTTTTGTGGTACACAGCGCTTGTTGCTCGGCCGAGAGACGACTCAGGATCGGTAGTCGGGGGGCGCCCACGCTCCTAGAACTCGCCTGGCCTTATCCCCGGCTAATCGCTGTCACCCCTTCGGGGTAAAAATGCGTGTGGACTTATGTTCCAGGGGTATCGCTACGCTCAACCCCTGGCTAATGGCTGTGATGCCTCCGGCATCGGAATCTGCCTGGATCCCGAAGGGATCAAAGCAATTAGCCAGGCGGTCGAGTTCCACGAGACCCCTGGAGCCCTTCGGATTGAGATGCCAATCGATCCCGAAGGGATCACAGCTATTAGCCGGTGGTTAGGTCGTCTCAGCGACCGACACCACCGGGCCAGGGATTGATGAGCCTAAGCGACGACGCCCCTGTAATCGAAAGGAAATTTTATTGCATCCTGAAGGGATGCCAGCCATCATGGGCGTCATGGGATCGACGTTCCTCAGTTTGCACTATCACCTGATTTTCTCGACCAAGAATCGCGAACCCTTCATCGACGCGGTTTGGCGCGATCAGCTACATGAATATTTGGGTGGCACTGTGCGCGGCCTCGGTGGGCAATCCGAAGGTATTGGCGGCGTGGCTGACCATGTGCATCTGTTAGTCGGATTGCGCGCCACGCATTGCCTTGCGGGTTTCATGCGAGAACTCAAGAAGGTTTCCTCGGTTTGGGTTTCTCATGAAAAACGCATTCCGACATTCGCGTGGCAAGAAGGCTACGCAGCGTTCACCGTGAGTGCGTCAGCCCGAGATGCCGTGAAGAGATACATTGCCCATCAGGAGGAGCATCATCACGCCAGAACATTCAAAGAGGAATTGGTCTTGATGCTCGAAAGGGCTGGTGTTGCTTATGATCCACGATATTTGGAATGATGCTGTCACCCCTTCGGGGTGAAAATATGCGTTGATTCTAGTTCCAGGGGTCTCGTGGAACTCGACCACCTGGCTAATCGCTGCGATCCCTTCGGGATCGAGATGGCCATTGTCCAGGGCCTTACGCCGCCTGGCCACTGACTGGCACACCTTCGGAGTTGAATTCTCTTAGCCACGAAGTGGCGGAAGTTCATAGCCAGGGTACGTCAGCCCCTGGAAAGTGATTGCGCAATCCTACGCATCACAGCAGTTTTAACGCTTGATGAGATTCTCAAACCTCTCTAATCTGCACTAAAAATATCTTCCAGCAGTTCGTCGTCTAACCACTCGGTGTCCTCGGCTGCGACTTCTCCATAGCGACCACGCGAAGCAATCGAGGCATCAACCAGCGAGGCTTGTGCAAGTAATGTGATCGTTGTTACGGGATCGCTCACAATTTCCAATGGCGTTACGCGCTGGATCGCAAAAGCCTCATCGTCTTCTGCGACATCATCGATAAGCCAACCAGTCAAAAACTCGTCATCTTCCAGCGCGGCGTCGGCGATCGCCGCCAACTGAGGGCTCGATCCTTGACCGTAACTCCCTTGCCAAGCCGCCAAATCAACGGAATCGCCATTCCCGCGTTGCCAAGCCAGAAAATCGCGGCCGTCGACGTCGCCATCTCCGTCGAAATCGCCGGTTGCGGGTATCTGGGCAAAGGTTGGATTAACGTTGTTATTGTACAGAGAGGGATTATCGATCCGACCCATGAAGGTGATCGTGGATGTCTCGTTGTCACGGATCATCATATGGAAAGGATGGTCGGCATAGAAACCTGTTTCGTAGTAGTTATGAACCCACAAACCAAATTTCCAGGCCCGGCTGCCCACGAAGTAGGTGTGGTGATCGGCAACGCGGAGATTGTAAACCGCCTCGCTCTCGTTGGTAATCAGCACTTTTTCCACTTCGATCCAATCGCCATGATTGGTCGAGAGCCGATCTTCGACCTTGATCTCTCCCGCGGGTGTCCAGCCGCGACCACGCACAAAGAAGGGATGCAAACTCGTGGTACGAACAACCTGACCCCCTGCATGTAGTTCTAGGACCTCGGCTTCGCCCATGAGCAGACGCTCGACCATCTTGGGCTGGACTTCGCCTTCGAGGTTGAGTTCGTCTCGTGCCATGACGAAGTCGCCTGCCTGCAGCTCTTCGATCAACTTCTCGCCGTCAGGCGTCAGGATCGGCGTACCCGCGGCAAAACAAAGTGGCAGCTCTACGACCGTTGCCGCGGAGGCTTCGGTACCCTCCTCATTGAGCTCAATCGTAGCCTTGTGATAGATCTTCTCGATCCATACTCCGTCGGTCATCCCTGAAAAATCGGCGACGCCGGGACTGAAGGCAGTAGACATACCCATGCCAATTAAGAGTTGTTTGAGGTCGGTTTTGATTGACGTCGCAAACTTGGGCAGCGCGATCTCAGTTAAATCCATTTCTTCTTCACTGGCCAGCCAGGCATCGATCTGTGAGAAGATCTCAGGCGTCAGTTCATAGGAACCGTTTTCGTCGAGCGGCATCGCCAACACCATCGACGAAGCACCGCCTTCGAATGGCAGTTCGATCACGTCAAACCCTTCGATCCGCGTCCGTGTTGACCACATCGGCGTGAACATGTATCGCACACTAATCGACTCACCATCACCCACGTGAAACGAATCGTTGTAGTTATGGCTCGAATCGAACGGATAATCCCACAATCCCTTGAAATAAACAGCGTTGGTGAGCACCATCGCCATGTCCGGCGTCAGTTGATCGACCATGTTCGGGATCTTGCCGTGCGTTTGATTCAAGATCCAGTTGTTAATGATGCTTCGCGCCTGGGTAGGGTTGCTGTAATTGAGGTTCTGGACATGCCCGCTATAGTCGTCCTCAACCGTGTCGATAAAGCTACTCAGAACCGGAAGTCCCAAGGCCGGCCAGATCGCGTTGGCTACTTCGAGTTCAAAGCCCTCGATGGTGCTGGTCTGCGTTTCGAAAATCGACAACAGGTCCCTAAATGATGAATGTATACCCGGCTCGGTACCAAAGTGCAGCACCTGCTCCATTTCCGCCGCGGTTTGGCCGCCCGCCCCTGCGTAGGTCATCGCGAGAGCTGTCGCGATGCTCAGCGGTGAGTAGAAAAGGTTGCCCGTTTCGGTCTGCATATGCTCATAGACATCGTAGGCGAATTGATTGATGGCCTCCGCCGCGCGAGACGCCGACAACAGCCGGCGGTCCTCAAGAAGCTCCAATCGCAGCTGGCGGGGCCGACAATGGTCTTGCTGCGATGCGCTACTATTCAAACGAGCGTTTCGAGACACATTCATGGTTCTCTGCTCCGTTCTTTTCTATTACGAGCCTTTAGAGCTTGCCCGCATTGTCCAACCAATGATTTGCTTCGGACCTCGAGACGAGTGGCAACCTCTGGCTGCCTTCCCAAGATTCTAATGGCAATTGCCTACCGATTCAATAATCTGGTTGTTTTGCGTACAACAAAAAACGCGGAGGGCATAAGCACCCTCCGCGTGAATCTTAACTTTTTAACAATTCTCGGCTTATATGCCGGTAATTGGTCGCTGCTACTCCACGAACCGAATCTCCCGACCCGATGCATCTTCGCACTCGATTTTCAAGAATTCCGGCGAAACGTCTTCCCGGCTCAAGACCTGAACTTGCAGGTTGTATTCGTCTTCCATGCGAGTAAGCTCGCGGCGTTTGCGGTTGTTCAGGTAGTTGGCGACTTCTTCTTCGCAGGTCACCGACACGCGGGCAATTCGCTCATTGTGGGCACACATTAAGAGTTTGCGGATCACTTCAATCGCCATGCTTTCGGCCGACTTCACCAACCCCGAGCCGGTACACGACGGGCATTCCTTGTAAACGCTACGCCGCAGACTGGGACGGATGCGCTGCCGCGTCATTTCGATCAAACCAAACGGGCTCGTCCGTAAAATCTTCGTCCGCGCGCGATCCCGCTTCACCGCGTCACGCAGCGTGCGCTCCACCGTGCGGCGATGCCGTTCTTTCCGCATGTCGATAAAATCGTTGACCACCACGCCGCCAAGGTCACGCAGTCGCAATTGCCGAGCAATTTCCTTGGCCGCGATTTGATTCAGCCGGAATGCCGATTCCTCGGCCGAGCCGTCGGTGCGGAAGCTGCCGCTGTTGACGTCGATCGCCACGAGGGCCTCGGTTTGATCGATCACAATCGAACCGCCCCCCTTGAGTGGCACCTGTCGTTGATTGATCCGCGCGATCTCTTCGTCGAGCTTGTTCTTGTGGAACAACGGCTCCTTGCCCTCATAGAGAGTCAAACGATTGACGTACCGCGGCATGACAATCTGCAAAAACTCTTTCGCCCGCTCATAGGCCTTCGGTTCATCGATCACAATGCTGTCGACTTCGTTCGTAAAGATGTCGCGGATCGTGCGAATGATCATGTCGCTTTCTTCGTAGATGTCGACCGGCCCGGTGGTCTTCTTGATCCGCCGTACGATCACCTTCCACAGCCGCAGCAGGTATGCCAGATCGCGCGACAATTCTTTCTTGGTTCGGTCGGTCCCCGCGGTGCGGACGATGAACCCCAAGCCCTTGGGCGGATTCAGTTCGCGCAAGATATCCCGTAAGCGACGGCGGTCGCCATCGTCTTCAATTTTGCGCGACACACCGATTCGCCCCAGCGCTGGCATCAACACCAAATAGCGGCCTGGAATGCTGATATAAGTTGACAGCGTCGGGCCTTTCGTGCCGATCCCTTCTTTGATGACCTGCACGAGCACTTCATCGCCCCGGCGAAAGATCTCCTGAATCGGCGGCTTCACGCGCGGACGTACCCCTGGTTTGGCACGTCGCACTTGAGTTCCACCCCGGCCATTGCGGCTCTTTTCCGCGGGGCCGTCTTCGGTCCAATCTTCATCGTCGTCACTGCCGCCACCCTGCGAGCCATCGGCATCAATAAGCTTGGCGGGGTCGTAGCCACCCTGCCGAAAATACTGCGGCTCAACGTCGCTGATGTGCAGAAACCCATTGCGACCGACCCCAAAATCGACGAACGCCGCTTGAATGCTGGGCTCGAGATTAACAATGCGGCCCTTATAGATATTGCCGACGTAATTATCCTGGCTGCTCCGTTCGACGTAGAGCTCTTCGAGCACATTGTCCTCGACGATCGCGATCCGGCATTCTTCCGGCTGGGCGACGTTGATCAACATCTCCTGTTTCATAACGTTTCTTTCTGATCCATGCGTCACGCATCCTCAACAGTGTGAGAGTTCCTTCGCAACGCGGGTGTTCTTGAATGTGGATGGCAAATGCGCGAAACGCAGGGCGCGCTTGCGTGCCTGGCGGAGTTTCCCGATGGGACAACTCGCCGGCGACGGGCCGTTCGTTTCTGGAAAAGAGATTTGCCATACACGCCACAGTACTTGGTGTTGCTTGGTTGCCACTGCTGGCTTGTCCAGCAGTGAATCGCCTCACAACGGTAATTCGGGAAAAACTTTATGCAGTTCTTCTTTCAGGTAATTTTTTACGTCGCGCGCCGATTCCAACTTCAACACGTGCTCGGCGACCCGAACGCATTGATCCGTTGAAACGCTGCGACACACTCGTTTAATTTCAGGCACGGCCGAAGGGGTCACGCTGAAACAGCGCATGCCCAATCCGACGAGCAACATCGTGTACAAAGGATTGCCACACATTTGCCCGCACATGCTGATCGGCACGTTATGCTGGTTGGCCGTGCGGACGGCCATTTCGATCATGCGGATCACAGCCGGATCGGCGGCCGTATAAAGGTTGGCCACGTCCTTATTGCTGCGATCCACGGCTAAACAATACTGAATCAAGTCGTTCGTGCCGATGCTGAAGAAATCGACCTCGTCCACGAAACGATCCATCATCATGATCGCCGACGGCACTTCGACCATCATGCCGACTTTCACGGCGCGGTCGAATGGCACGTTGGCTTCTTCCAAATCTTCCATCGCGTCGGCAAGCACCATGCGGGCCTGCCGTAGTTCCATGATCGTGGCGATCAAAGGGAACATGATTCGCACTTCGCCGAGCGCGCTGGCTCGCAGAATGGCCCGCAACTGCGTGCGGAACAAATCTCGATTGCGAAGCGCGAGTCGAATACTCCGCAAACCCAAGAACGGGTTGCGTTCATCTTCGGGATCGGGCAGCGAACGCATCTTGTCCGCTCCCAGATCCAAAGTCCGCATCACGACGGGCATATCCCCCATGGCTTGCACCACTTCGGCATACGCTTCGTAATGATTCTCTTCGCTGGGATCGTCATCGCGACCCAGATACAAAAACTCCGTGCGGTAGAGGCCGATCCCGTTGGCCCCGCGCTGTTTGCATTGCTCGACCTCGTGGGGAAATTCGATGTTCCCCATCAACTGCACGATTTGGCCGTCCTGCGTGATGGCTGGCAAATCGCGCAAGACCTCCAACTTCGCGGCAAGCGAACGCTGCTCTTCGACTTCGTGCCGATATTTGGCCAGCGTTTCCTCGTCGGGCCGCAGAATAATCTGCCCTTGGTCACCATCGATGATGACCGTATCGCCCCCCGACACGTCGGTGAGGAAGGGACCCACGCCGACAATCGCGGGGATGCCCATACCTTCGGCCACGATCGCCGTGTGACTACCCGGGCCGCCAATTTCCGTGACCAACCCCAGCGCAAATCGCGGGTTCAAGCTTGCCGTTTCGCTCGGAGTCATTTGATGCGCGAGCACCAACACCGGCGACGTAATGTTGGCCAGTTCTTCGCGGCTGCGTCCCAACAGATTTCGCAGAATCCGCTTCTCGATATCGAAAATGTCGTTCGCTCGCTCGGCCATGTACTTGCCTTGCAGCGATTGAAACACTTTCGCATAGCGCCGCAGCGCGCGACTGACGGCATACTCGGGCGAATAATGCCGCACGCGAATCATTTCTTCGATTTCATCGTGCAGGCGCTGATCGCGGAGCATTTGCAGATGCGCGGAAAAGATGGCCGCGTAATCGTCGCCCAATTGTTCGGCGACGTGCTTGCGGTTCCGCTCGACTTCAGCCTCGGCCGCTTTGAAGGCTTTCCCCAGACGGAGGAGTTCTTCCTCGACCGCATCGCGCGGAAGGAACCGCCGAGGAATGCGGAATCCCTCGTTGTCGAGTACCAAGGCCTCGCCTATGGCGATTCCCGGTGAGACGGCGATACCTTGCAGGCGTTCCATTGCGCCCTCGCTTCACACGCCAGCTACGCAGGCGAGAGAGCACAACGGCAGTTCGCAGGACAGCAGCGAGCAGTTTGCTCGCTGTCTCAACAGATCAGGCTATTGAGTTTTGTCACGCATTGCTCCGATTCGCGTCGTCAACAACTGCTGTTTAGCGCTCCGTTGTTGCGACATGTCGTCGTCACTTATTACCGTGTGTACGCTCGCGCCCAGTGCGTCGACTGGACAACCATGTTTCTACAGCCAGAAAGTTGCGACTGTTTACGCCCAAGGAAGATAATCCCTGGGAATTCCAATCCCATGATCACGAGTGTTTATCCCGTGCTCTCCTGGCCAATGACTTCGTCGGCCGCGAAATCGCTCTCCACGAGGCGAACGATTGCGTCCAAAGCTGTTTCCGCGTCGGGCCCTTGAGCCTCGACAATAATCTCGGTCCCTTGCACGGCCCCCAGCGTCAATACGTGCAAAATGCTCTTCGCATCGACTCGTTGACCGTTGCAAATTAGTTCAATCTTTGATTCGTAACTCAACGCCGTGCGCGCCAGCAACTGAGCCGGCCGCGCATGCAGCCCCTGCTCGTTCTGAATCACCACCGTTCGTTGTGCGCAAGGCGAATTCATTCGTAGTCGAGAGTCAAAAGCCAAGAGTCTAAAGCCAGAAATCATCTGGCCCTCGACTCTTGACTCTCGGCTCTCAGCTCCTTTTATACAAACTGATTGTTGTCGGCTTCTTCGAGCAATGTCCACACGTCGCCGGGCTCTTTGCTCTGCTTCAAGAAACGACAGAATGTTTCGTCACGCAGTTGCCGCGAGATATTCTCGAGCGCTCTCAGGTGATCGCCCGGACGATCCGGCGGCGACACGAGCATAAACAGCAAATGCACTTTTTCGCCGTCGAGGCTATCAAAGTCGACGCCCGAATCAATCACGGCGACCGTTCCGACCAATTCCTTCACGCTGGGATGCTTCGTGTGAGGCACCGCCACGCCACGGCCAATTCCCGTGCTGCCTAACTCTTCTCGCTTGAGGATCGCTTCCACGATGCTCTCATGTTGGTCGGCTGGAATCTTGCCCGCTTCGAGCAACGCATTCGCCATCGCGCGAATCACTTGTTCTTTATTGTCGACGTCGAGATTCGTTCGAATCGCATCGCGACTTACAAAATCAACAAACTTCATGATGACCTTCTACCTCGATTGCTTAAATGACGGCCCAACTCGCGCCGGCAATTCTTCCCCACCGGTTTCCCAGCGAGGAAGTATTTCAATGATAAAATGATAACTTGTTATTATTCTTCAACGCGAACTCGACCTTGTTAGCCGAGTCCGCATGTAACCTTTATTCATCTGATTCGTCGTCTACCACGGGAACTTCAACGTGCTTGGCTCCGGGTCCCCGATGACGCTCCTGCAAGCGTTCCTTATACTTGCGCAACTGCTGTTCGATCTTGCCAGCCGCGCTGTCGAAGGCGTTAAGCAGCGTGTCGGATGTCGCGTGAGCCACGAAATCGTGCTTGTGCTCGGCCGAACAATTGATCGCCACTTGCGGAGCCTGCTCGTCGTTCAAATCCACGACGAGCTCGATCGACATCAAGCGATCAAAAATCCGGGCAAACTTTTCGGCCTTGGCCTTTAACTTCTCCTGGCTGGCCTCGCTAAGATGGCCATGCCGAACTGAAACGCTGATCTGCACCGGTGCAACTCCTGAATTCGCCGCGTCGAGCGCGCCGAGAGAACGTCAATTTGCCAAAGTCACGACGGACCGCCCACGCAGCGGGTAGCGGAGCTAACCAGCAGGTGCCGTCCAGTACCCCATTCTAGCGGTTTCTGGGCCAATCGACAAACCGACTCTTTCGGGGAAAAGTGACTTCATGCCGGGTGATCTTACGCCAAGTCAAGCAAATTTTGGCGTGTTCCGCTGCTTGACGAGGCTCGCGGGGTTTGCTTGTTACCGCCATCTCCGCCCGGTCGAAATCATAATCGCCACGCCAAGTAGCGCCGCGCTCGCCGGCTCAGGAATCACCGCAGCCGTATAGAGATAAGCCCGCGCCACCGCCGCTTGATTGTTCAGTTCCCAAAAGTTGAGCGTCCCCGTCTGGGCACCATTGCGGCCCCAAAATAGGCCGTAGTGACCGCGCGGATCCCGTTTGTTATCGTGCAACCAATGGAGTGCGCGATCCACCCGTTCGAGCCAATTCGTGTTGCCATCATGTAAATAGAGATTCACCAACCCATCGACCAATTCAAAGGCCCAGTAGCCTTCGTCGTTGATTCGACCGGTCGCACTGTCGAAATACCGCGTCAGCGAACGCAGTCCAATCCGCCGCGCTTCGGTCAGATAAGCCGTCGAACCCGTGGCATCGTACAGCTCAAGATTCGTCGAAATGGCGATCCCCGCCGAGTTCACCAAGTCGGCGCCGTCCATCATGTTCGTGGCAATGTTCCAGCGTTCGCTGAACAATCCATTTGATCGCTGAATATGTGTCTTCGACCAAGTGAGCAACCGCGTGGCGTCGTCCAGATATTGTTGCTCGCCCGTGGCGTTGTACAGCATCGCCGCTCCTCGCGCGGCTTGCAGCGTCGAGATCGCGTCCTTCGATGAAAAATCGAACTGTTTGAAGTAGATCCCGCCGCCCGCCACCGAATCTTCGCCTTGCAACACGAACGCATGGGTTTGCTTGGCACGATCAAGAAAGACCGGGTCTTTCGTCAGGTTGTAGGCTTCGGTGAGCGAAACCACCAAATGGGCATTGTCGTCGTAGAAGCGCTCGCCACCCCCTGCGCCCGATCGATACCCAGCGCTCCAATAGCGGGTGTGCAATTCATCGGAAAAACTGCGCAGCACCGTGGAGTATTTTGTCGGATCCAACTGCGTCAGCGAGTTCAAAACGCGAAATTGGGTCGCCGCTGGCCAAACAAACGCGTGACCGTTGAACCCACCGCTTTGCGCGCCATTGATTGCCGCCATCTCGGCATACAAGCTCGACCCCGGCTTTTTGAGCGAACTATCAATTGCGTTGGCGGTCTCGAATCCCCAAGTCCGCAAAGTTTTGAAATCGATTTGCGCGTGCGCTTGAAACGCATTCAGATTCAAAAGGGCGACACACAGACACGCAACAACAAAGGGTAAACATCGGCGCACGGCGAGCCTCTTCGCATCGGGAAAAGCGGGGCAGCGAAAGTTCGAGCGCGGTTCCGGAATCACTCGAACTTAACAGGTGGCCCGATTATAGTCGCGTCCCTCGCTTGCCACCACGGAGAATCGCTTGCGGCTTAGCGGTCTACGGCAAAGGCAAAAATTCATCGTCCTCGATTTCACGGCGGATTTTTTCTACCGCGATCTGGCGGCTCCTGGGAATCGCGTCAGGTCGATAACCTTTAAGCTCCTTCGTTCCTTTTAACTCATCCAAGTTGTAAATCGCGAGCACGCGATAATCCAAATTTTCATCTTCCAGCCAACGAATCAAATCCAGCAGCACGCCCTGCTTAAGCTCGTCACGAGTCAAGCCAATCTGTTCCGGCGTAAAACCACGTATCATCGCGAAGAGATCTTCACCTGCTTCAGGACCACGCACGTTAATGAAATCTTCATGCAGCTTGACTGCGAGTTGTGGATCCCGAGCGATGGCTTGCCGCATCGCAGCAATGTGCGACCGCCAAACCGTGCGCTGGTCACTGTCGTTAAGCGACTTAATGAACGGCTCGAACTCCCCGACGTACAAACTGGCTTCCGAAGCCAAGCGTCGATTCTCACGATTCGAAGTCTCTTCATCAGTCAATTCGGCAATGCTCAATTCGACCGGCTGGCCAGGAACAAGCTGTTGATTAAGCACGTTACTGGCGCTCCGCTCCAAGCTTGTGACCGGCTCTTTCTCGATCCATGGCGGCAAGGTTGTGATCGACTCGGCAGCAGTGTCCGCACCGTTGACGCTTTTCCAAACAGATGGGGCTTGGACCGATTCTTGCGTGCCGTTCGCGACTATCCTTTCAGCCGAACCATTGGCCAGATACCAATTCACTTCCACCAAGGCCGGCGCTTTTTCGTAATCGGTTCCCGGCACAAACAAGCGGTGGACATCAACCGCCAAGCTGGCCCCTTTTTCTAAGCGCATCTCATGAGTCGCGCCATCGATATTCAATTTGACATCACGATCCCCGGCATCGGCATTCAAAATCAACCGACCATAGCTCATGTCGATCACCAGCGGATCATCCCCTTCTTCAGTAACTGGCTGCTCGGGCAGCGTGATCTGAGTTCCGCCCGCCAGATAGGCGTTGATATTGCCCAATACGACATGCGAACGATACTTGGGCAGAGTGAGCAACGTCTCGCCGACTGTGATGACGGCTTGCGACGGAAGCCTCAGCCATTCTTCGGTTTCGGGCATATAGCGCAGCAGAACGTCGTCCACCCCGCGATAGGTCCCCAATTGCACAGGCCCTTTAGGCTCTGCGGGAACTTGGTCTTCAGCTTCAATGTCCAAGGACTCATCGGGCATTGTTTGCGTTGTCGCCGACTCAATGAGCTCGTTCGGATCGAGCACCGGAGGCCGCCCATCCGAAATGCTCGACTCCTGAGGCTCGTTGTCCTGAGGTGGCAAGGGAACACTCGTTGTTGGCGAAGCATCCGCTGTCGCAACTGATGTTTCGGTGGGAGTTATTGTTTCCGATTCAACCACGGGTGTTTCCGTCGCAGGTTCTGTAACGACGGAAGGAGTTGTCGTTTCAACAACTTCTGTCGAAGCGGCTGGAGTTTCTAAGCTGGGCTCAGCAACAGCGGGAGCTTGTTCCTCTGGTGACGCAACAGCGGCGTCCTCGGGTACGAACGGAGGTGCCGTGTTCGTTGCATCGTCAGCAGCGTTCGTTTCGTTGGTCTCGGCCGCCGATTTTTCAGGGTTTGTATCAACCGATTCCGCGCCGATTTGAATATCGGTCAGGTCTTCGATCTTTTCTGGTTCAGCATCGGCAATGAAACTGGGTGTCTCGGGTTCGACGAACGAACCCGACAACACATAGGCGGTGAGTCCACCCAACACGGCCAAAACTGCGGCAATTGCCCAGCGTCGTCCACGTCGACGACTATTAGCCGCCACGCGCAAATAATCGGGCAACACTCCCGCCGCGGGAGCAGGTGCCACGGCGGAAGCGGGCACAGGCACAACGGCTTGCGGCATAACTAGTACAGTCTTAGGTTCAGGAACCGATGCTGCAACTTGCGGATGAGCCGGTTCGATGCGCAGCTTCTCACCGCCCTCCACGGTCTGGGGCAATTCATACATCCGGCGACGAACCTGCGGGTCGATCTCCGCCGGTTCGCCCAGCACCATCGTCAACACATGATGGCACGAAGTCACCTCGGCGAGGTGCATGTCGGCGACTGTTCCTGTATCGAGGCAAACACGCTCGAAGTCGGCAACGTGTTCGGGAGGAAGCGTATTGTCCAAATATTCTGCAACCGAGTTGGCGTCCGATGCCGGATCGGGATTCAGCACGTCATCGTCTTCACCGGCAAAGACTTCCGGCGCACCCAACCGCAACCGCCGTACAGTGTCACGAGACCGATGAATCAACTCGGCAGCAAATTCACTCGCCTCGATTTTGTTGCCCAAATCTTCGTGATCGGCCGGATCGAGAATATCGTCCATGTAAGCCAACAACGTGCGCAAAGTGAGTCGCATGAGAACCTCGAAAATCTAACTATTGCTTTGTCACGACAAAAATTTCGGGTGCCACTGCTGGCTTGTCCAGCAGTGCTTAAGACTTGCGTTACCAGGAACTCGAAAATCCTAGCGTGACAGACCACGACATTCATTCCGCCCGAAAAACCTTCGAGCGTTGTCTGAAAGTAATAGTGCGATTCGAGGCGATGTTTCGTGCAGATAAATTCCACGATGCACGAAATGAAGTCGGAAGTGCTTTTGCTACTGCGACTTAGGATACGGAAATGCCAGCAGCACGAACACCGATGCGGCCAGTAGAAAACCCGCCACCAGCAGCGGATGCAACGCCGGTGACCCGGTGCTGACGGATTCCGCGGTCAGCACGGAACTGGGTTCCCACCCGTCGACGGTGCGCACCCAGGCAGGAATCGCTGTCTGCACGTGTCGGTCCGCCTGGGCGAATTCCAGATGGCTCAGGAAACCGCTGATGGTGGCAACGGTTGCGATGATCAGCAAAGAGCGAAGCACGGCACGCCATTCGGAGTAGAGAGAAAAGCGGTGATGTCGCTAACTGTGAAGCGACCATGGCACGGCTCATCGCAAGAGGCATTCCGTGACGCGAATCAGCGAAAATCCCCGAAGATTTCGCCTGCGTGTTAGCCCGGAGTTGCTGAAAGGCAACGGGTGTTGTTGAGCAAAAGCAACATACAATAAATCTCAAATGCGCACTGCGGATAGCGCGCTGACATCGGGAGCCATGAGCTGCACAGGCAGAGTTTGCCTCTCGCGCGCAATCGACACCTTCGGGCAACTCTCGTTTCGCGGAGCGTGTTGCTCAAAACTTGAAAACAAGCTCGCAATTTTTCGCAAAACTTTTTGAGTCGCGCACTTTTGCGAGTAAAATCAAAGTAGTCTCTTCAACTTTCTTTTCGATTCCCAGTTCTCGTCCGAGTATTGCCTTGCTTCCCATGTCTCCCCCTCTCAGAGAACGATTGCAACGCACCCGTCGCGAAGCCGAGGGTTACCTCGAGCTTGGCATGCCCGAGCATGCCTTGCGCAGCTTGCAGCGTCAGGGCAAAATCGTTCATGGCGATGCACGCGGTTGTTACTTGCTTGGCGAATCATTGCGTGAACTACGTCGTTACCGCGAAGCAATCTTTCCCTTGCGTCGTTGTTTGGAACTGATACCCGACGACGTTCACGTGTGGATGGCGTTGGGTTGGTGCTACAAACGAATTGGCGACATGCCCAAGGCCATCGACGCCCTGGAACACGCCGTCACGATCGAACCGGGCCAAGCCGTGCTGCACTATAACTTGGCCTGTTATTGGAGCTTGGCGCGCGATCGCCGCCACGCACTGCGGAGTTTAGCCCGCGCCCTCAACATCGACGGCAATTTCCGCGACTTCATCGCCGACGAACCCGACTTCGATCCCCTGCGCAACGACCCGCTGTTTAAAAATATTGTGGGCGTGTTGGACTAAGCCGCTCGCGGCTTAGCGGACTATTGGTCTGGATCCCCAGGACTCGCGGAACTCGCCTGAGGATGACGAAATAATCAGCCGTTCCACAAACTTCATTCGTGTGGATTCGTACTATTCGTGGTTCTCTCTTGCGACCCACACCCGCGCGATCACCAAGAGCACGCATCAAAGAGTACTTCCGTTGCCTTTTTTATCCAGAATTTGGCGGACTTTGTGCAATAGAACTTGCGGCGTATAGGGCTTCTGGATGAAGGCGACCTCGGAATCGATCAATCCGTGTCGTACAACCGAGTCATCGGTGTAGCCACTCATGTAGAGCACTTTCAAGTCGGGTGAGCTCGTCTTCAGTTGCCGGACAAGTTCGGGGCCGCCAATATTCGGCATCACAACATCTGTAAGAATCAGGTCGAGTGGTCCGCGGTGTGATTTTAGGACTCTCAGGGCGTCCTTGCCGTCCGTCGCTGTCAGCACCTGGTAGCCCTGCATCTTCAGGCACCATAGTGCTAGGCCTCTGACTCCCTCGTCGTCCTCGACGAGCAAAATCGTCTCGGGCCCCCCGCTACCGAAAGGCGAATCCATGTCACTTTTCGCGGAGACTTGTTCGGACACGGCAGGGAGATAAATCTTGAACGTGGTCCCCCCACCCGGCTCGCTAAACACCTCGATACTCCCACCGCTTTGCTCGACGATCCCGAACACCATGGCCAAACCCAACCCGGTTCCCTTGCCGACTTCCTTGGTCGTATAGAATGGCTCGAAGATTCGGGCCGTCACCTCGGGTGGCATGCCGATGCCGGTGTCGCTCATCGCCAACATCACGTGGTGACCCGCCTTGCAGTTCGGGTGCGTGGCAACGTATTCGTCGCTGAACTCCACGTTGCACGTTTCGATCGTCAACTTCCCGCCTTCGGGCATCGCGTCGCGTGCATTCACGGCCAAGTTCATCATCACCTGATCCAGGAGGCCGGGATCCACCATCACCCGATTGAGATCGGGGCCCAGCACCATAGTGTACAGAATATCTTCTCCGATCAATCGGCGGAGCATTTTGCCGGTCTCGGTGACTAGGGCGTTCAAATCGACCACCTGAGGTTGCAGCAGTGACTGGCGGCTGAAGCCGAGCAACTGTCGAGTGAGTGAGCTGGCTCGGTCGCCAGCTTCGCTGATCCTCGATACCGATTCCCGAGCGTCGGAACCCAAATCGGACTTTGCGAGCAGAAGTTCGCTATACCCCGAGATGATGGTCAGTAGGTTATTGAAATCGTGTGCCACGCCGCCCGCCAATCTCCCGACGGCTTCCATCTTCTGCGCCTGCCGGAACTGATCTTCGAGTTGCCGCCGCTCCGTGATATCAGTCTGCACTCCAACGAAGTGCGTCAATTGTCCCGCTGCACCCAAAACAGGGGTAATCACCAATTGGTTCCAGAACGACTGTCCATCCTTGCGATAGTTCAGAATTTCCACCGAGCAACTTTGTGCCCCAGCGATCGCCGAGCGCAATTCACGCACTGTTTCGGGATCCGTATCGCGGCCTTGCAAAAAGCGGCAGTTCTTGCCTGTCACTTCTTCCGAACGGTAACCGGTCATCCGCTCGAAGCCTGCGCTGGCGAAGACAATCGGGTTGTCCGGCTGACTTGGGTCGGTGATGAGAATTCCCTGCGAGACCGCTTGGATGGCGCGATCGCGGAGCCGCAAAGCCTCCTCGGCTTGCTTGCGCTCGGAAATGTCTTGGCAGGTGCCGGTCACACGAACAGGCTTCTCCTCTTCGTCGAAAAACGCCTGCCAACGCTCTTCAACGAATTTAATACGACCGTCTGGCATCACGATTCGATGTTCGATCCTCTGAGGATCGTGCAGATGCAGTGAATCATGAAACGCCCGATCGACGGTCTCGCGATCCTCGGGATGAACGAATTGCAAAAACCCCTCATGAGTCGGCTGAAAGCGATCCGGGGTGATCTCGAAGATGCGGTACGTTTCGGCTGACCAAATATTGTTGACCAAGGAGAGGTCGCCTTCCCAACTCCCGATTTTTGCCACGGCTTGTGCAGCGACCAATCGGCTGCGCTCGTTCACTAACTCTGCAGTGAGTTCGCGGGACGTCGTCACATCGCGGAAGTAAACCGCCAGCCCCTGTTCGGACGGATAGGCACGGACCCCGAACCATTTGGCCAGTGGAGGGAAAAACTCTTCGAAGTCGGCGGTGACGTTCTGCTCAACGGCGCGCCGATACTCGCGTTCAAAGGACATCCCCAACGTCTCGGGGAAGACTTCCCAGAGCGTCTTCCCGATCAGTGCGTCCCATCGGCGATCGAGCATGTGTTCGGCTTCGGCGTTGATAAAGGTAAACCGCCATTCGTGATTTACGGTGAAGAACCCATCGGAAATATTTTCGAGTGTCGTGGCGAGTCGCTCCGCTAACCATCGCTGCTCGGCCTCGGCCTGTTTGCGGTCAGAAATATCCTGGAACGCCCCCTGCAAGCTGACAATTCGACCCTCGTGACCGCAGACAGCCTCGCCGATGGCCCGCACCCAGATGCGGCGACCCTTGGCGGTAATCATCTCCAGCTCGAAATCAAACGGCGTCCCTTCCTCGGCGCACGCCCGCACGTACTGTGCTATTCGCTGTTGGCTCTCGGGAGAGAAAAATTCGAGCGATTCAACCAACGAGGGCTGATAATGGGAAGAAACTTCGTGGATCTCACGAATTTCATCCGACCAAGTGACCTCCTGTGTCGCTAAGTCCAGTGACCAACCGCCGATACTGGCGACCTGGCCCGCGATGCGCAGCAGAGCCTGCTGTTGTCGCAACTCCTCTTCGGCCCGTTTGCGATCCGTGATGTCGCGAGACACTCCGATCACGCCGACGACGTTACCACTGGCATCGCGGTAGGGAGATTTCATCGCCTCGTAGACGCGTACAACGCCGGCCGCGGTTAAATTCTCCTCTCGCAGGAGAACTTGGTTCGTCTCCATCACCACGCGATCGCTTTCCATCGCGCGGCGGGCACTCGCTGGGTCGAAAATCGCGGTGTCGTCATTTCCGAGCACTTCTTCGACCGGCTTGCCGACGAACTGCGACGCAGCCTTATTGAACAACAAGTACTTCCCGCTGAGATCTTTCACAAAAACCGCATCCGACATGCCGTCGGCGACCGCTTGCAACAGGGCGTTGGTCCGCGCGGCCTCGGCTGCCGCCCGTCGCTTTTCGGTGATGTCGCGGGCCTGAATGACGCACGCCCTCCGGCCGGCGTACTCCAAGCCGTGGGCTGAAATCTCCACCTCGATGATGGTGCCGTCACTCTTTCGGTGCCGCCAAACCCCTCGATCCTCAAATCCAGTCCCGGCGGCGGCCAGCATCTCCAGTAGCGCCGCAACATCTTCCACCGGCCGAATATCTTTGATCGTCATGCCCAGGAACTCGTCTCGACTGTAGCCATACTGCTGCACAGCGGCGTTGTTCACCGCCAAATAGGCGAGCGTCTCGCGGTCGTAGACAAACAGCGGATCGGAAATAGCATCAAACAGATTGCGGTAACGTTCCTCACTCTCTTTCAGTGCCGCCTCGGCCAGTTTTTGCGCGGTTAAGTCGCGGAGGATTTTAATAAACCCGCGAACAATTACTTGATCATCGCGCAGAACCGCCATCCCCCCGTTGGCCCAGAATCGCGAGCCGTCCTTGCGCACCCGCCACCGATCGTCAGTTACGCTCCCCAGCGCCACAGCCTGGTGTTGCTCGGCCTGGGCGGCACCAGCCGCCACATCCTCGGGGGTAAAGAGGAGGTTGCGATGTCGGCCAAGGATTTCGCCCGCCGAAAACCCAAAGATGCGTTCCGCCCCGTCGTTCCAGGACGTGATGATGCCGTCGGGATCCATCATGTAGATCGCGTAATCCTTGATCCCCTCGACCATGGCGATGAACTGCTGTTCGACAGCATTGTGCTGTTGGTCAGAACCAAGCTCAGACTTATTGTCCGTCAGGACTGGATGATTCTCGGCGCTGTCCTGCATCTATTGTGGCCCTGTGATAAAAAGACAAGAGTTGCTATTGCCGGGGGCAGGTAGACGCCTCTTAACATCCCGCAGACGGCAATTTTTGCAATGAGATCATTCTACGATTTCTCCAAAAGACTTCGCCGCACTTTATCTGAAAGTCTCGCGGACTGGGTCGGAGCCTGATGAGCTAAAGAATGAGACGGCGCCAACGGCAACTTAATTGCCTAACTCTACCTGTGGCCTAGCAAATCAGGGAACACGATTGGAACTGCGACGTTCTATCGCACGCGTCTGCGACGCGCTGCGGCTTGCGGCTAACGAGTTATACCCGTTGGAACACCAGCGTTGCGTTCGTGCCGCCGAAGCCGAAACTGTTGGACAACACGCAATCCATTTTGGCGCTATCGATTCGTTTGCGAACAATGGGCATGTCGGCCATCTCGGGATCGAGATTTTGAATGTTGGCCGACTCGCAAATGAAGTTGTTCTGCATCATCA
The DNA here is from genome assembly GCF_041737835.1 of Bythopirellula sp. Taxonomy (NCBI): domain Bacteria; kingdom Pseudomonadati; phylum Planctomycetota; class Planctomycetia; order Pirellulales; family Lacipirellulaceae; genus Bythopirellula; species Bythopirellula sp. The sequence goes on from NZ_JBGSQY010000072.1 coordinate 75,630, forward strand.
GCAGCGTGTAGATCGCTTCTTGAACTCCAGCCGCACCCAGCGAATGGCCGGTCAGAGATTTGGTGGCTGAGATAGGCGGGCACTTGTCGCCGAACACTTCGCGCAAGGCGCCGATTTCCTTGAGATCGCCCACGGGTGTGGAAGTCGCATGGGGATTGATGTAGTCGACCGGGCCATCCACGCCTTCAAGTGCCATCCGCATGCAGCGGACGGCCCCTTCGCCAGAGGGCTCGACCATGCTGAAACCGTCGGAGGTCGCGCCGTAGCCGACAATCTCGGCGAGGATCTTCGCACCGCGGGCCTTCGCGGGTTCGAGTTCTTCCAAAATCAGAATGCCGCCGCCGCCGGAAATGACAAAGCCGTCGCGGTCGACGTCGTAAGCACGTGACGCAATCGCCGGCGTGTCGTTGTACTTGGAAGACATCGCCCCCATGCCGTCGAACAACACCGAGAGGGTCCAATCAAGTTCTTCACCGCCGCCGGTAACCATGACATCTTGCTTACCCCATTGAATCAACTCCGCGGCATTGCCGATGCAATGCGAGGACGTGGCACAGGCAGAGCTAATCGAATAGTTCCAGCCACGAATTCCATAGTGCGTTGATAACACCGCCGAGCAGGTGCTGGACATGGCCTTGGGCACAACGGTGGGGCGGACTTTCTTGGCACCCTTCTCCCGAGTGATGTCGGCGCATTGGACGATCACGCGCGTCGAGGGGCCACCCGAACCGACGATCAAGCCCGTGCGATCGTTCTTGAGATCTTTTTCTTCGAGACCCGCTATGCGGACCGCTTCTTCCATGGCCAAAAAGGTGTAGGCCGCGGCGTCTCCCATGAAGCGTCGTGTCTTGGCATCAATGGCTGCTTCCAAGTCCAGCTTCACACTGCCTTCGACTTGGCTACGAAAACCATATTGCGCGTATTGGGGCGCGGCAACGATGCCGCTCTTGGCTGCTCGCAACGAGGCAGTAACCTCGTCGGCATTGTTGCCAATGCTAGAAATGATCCCTAATCCGGTGACAACCACGCGCCGTTTCATACTTTGCCTTCAACTTTTCTGGTCGAGACTTTTGCCGACCGCCAATCGATCCTAGCGTGCCAACTCATCCTAAGGTGCTGGCGATAACAGCGTGTTGGGAATGTCTTCAAACAATCCCACCCGCAGACCCCGCGCTTCGTAAATCGGTTTGCCGTCGATCTTCATAATTCCGTCGGCGATACCCAAGACCAAGCGGCGGGTAATCACGCGCTTCATCTCAACGTGGTAGGAGACAATTTTGGAATCGGGAAGTACCATGCCGGTAAACTTCACATCACCCACGCCCAGTGCGCGGCCCTTGCCCTTGTTACCTTGCCAGCCCAAATGAAAGCCGACCAACTGCCACATGGCATCCAGACCCAAGCAGCCTGGCATCACGGGATCGCCTTCAAAATGGCATTGGAAAAACCACAAGTCGGGATTGATATCCAGCTCCGCCTCGATCTGTCCCAAGCCATGCTCCCCGCCATCGCGGGTAATGGAGGTAATCCGATCGAACATCAGCATCGGGGGGAGCGGCAAACGCGCAAACTCATCGCCGAACACACGACCATGGCCATGTTCGACGAGTTCTTCACGGCTGTATTTTGAGCGACGGTTGGGGAGGTCTGACATAATCACGATTCCGAATACTTGCGACAGAAAAGTTATGATCGCCTAGGAAGGCGTTGGCGACAAGCCACGATCACGATTCGGGCGAACCAAAACGCCTACCGGGTAGATAATTCATGTACCAAATCGACGAGAAATCTCACGTTATCAACCGGGGTTTGCGGCATCACGCCGTGCCCCAAATTAAAAATGTGCCCAGGCCGCCCCTCGGCAGCCGCCAAAACTTCCTGGGCTCGAGCACGAATTGTGTCGCGATCAGCTAGCAGCACAAGTGGCTCCAGATTTCCTTGAACGGCCCGATCGGTCCCCACGCGCTGCCAAGCATCGGCCAGCCCGATCCGCCAATCGATGCCAATCACATCCCCCCCGGCTTCGGCCATCAACTCCAACAACGCGGGGTTGCCGGTGGCGAAATGAATCAAGGGTGCCCCGGGAAGAATCCCGTCCACAATGGACCGCACATGCGGCAGGACAAAGGATCGGTAATCGTCCGGCCCTAAGCAGCCCACCCAACTATCGAACAGTTGCACGGCTTGTGCACCGGCGCTGATTTGAGCGTTCAAGTAAAGCACGATGGAACGCGATAATCGCTGCATCAATTCGTGCCATGCCGAAGGTTCGCGGTACATCAGAGTTTTGGTATGCAAGAAGCTGCGGCTCGATCCCCCTTCAATCGCGTAACTGGCGAGCGTGAAGGGTGCCCCCGCGAAACCAATCACCGGAATTGCTTCGGGCAAATCACGCCGAGTTTGGGCAACCGTATCAATGACGAAGCTCAAGGCATCGACATTCTCAAGTTCAAGAACTCGATCGACGTCGTGCGCTTCACGTACCGGGTTATCAATCTTGGGTCCGTCGCCGGGCAGGAATTCCAAGTCCATCCCCATCGGTTCCAGGATCGGCAGCAAATCGGAAAAGATAATCGCGGCGTCGACCCCCAACTTTTCCACGGCCGTACACATAACCTCGCTGCAGAGCTGAGGATTCTTGCACAATTCGAGAAAGCTCATTTGCTCGCGGACTGCGCGGTACTCCGCCATGTAACGACCCGCTTGGCGCATCAACCAAATCGGTGTGTAGGGGACGGGCTCACGACGACAGGCTTTCATGAAGGGGCTGTTGTACCAAGCGGGCGGTTTGCCCAAGAGCGCTGGCGCGACTTGAGCTGCGATCCGCTCGGCAACACGGCGTTTGCGCTTCACAAGTTCTTCGGCGACTTGCGAAAGCTCGCTCACCAATTGGCCCATCTTGCCGTGACTCGGTTCAAAGTCGACGGGGAGTCCTAACTTGCGGAGCATCTCGCTGGTGGTGGGTCCAATCGAAGCGACAACCACACGGCGCATCCCATCGCGAAATTGTTCCGCCACTCCTAATTGCTCGGCAACTTGCAACAGATGCACAACTTGTTGAGCCGAAGTAAACAAGCACGCATCGACATTGCCGGCGACGATTTGGCGAATGTTCTCCGACAGCGGTTCAATGTCTTCGGGCAATTCCCAGCGATAGACTTGCACGGAAACAACCTTCGCGCCGCGGGCTTCGAGTCCTGCGATCAGACTGACGTTGGGAACGCCATACTCTTGCACGGCCACGACTTGATTCGCGACCGGCAAATGCGCGTCGAACGTTTCGAGCACTTCCCGCCAGGTGTTGGGTTCAGGAACTTGCAGCGTCGGCGTAATACCCAACTCGCGCATCACGGCGAGCGGCTTGGGACCGCGGACGACTGTTTTCACATCGGCCAAGGCATCGAGAAATCGCTGTCGATCGACGTGGCGATCCAAATGCTCGAGCATTTGTCGGATGCCCACGCCGGTGAGGAAGAGCACGATGTCGACTTGGCCGGTGATCAAATGGTTGGCAAAATCAACGACGGGGCGATGTTCTGCGATCGCAACTTCCCGCAGCGAAGGGCTGACCAATGCTACGCCGCCGAGCTTTTCGATCATCCGCTGCATTTCGACGGCGCGGCGACTTTCAAGTGAGACAATGCGTAAGCCTGAGAAATTCGTGACGGCTTGAGTACTCATCACATGACCCGCATGGCAATTCCGATCGAGTACCACGACGGCAAGGAACTCGTAATGAATTTGCAAAAAAGGGAGTTGATTGTTTTCTACTGATCGGCAAGAAATCGATGGTACGATCAGCGTTGTTTGTTGAGTCCTAGTGTAACACTTTACGACACGAGCGTGAAGTTAAAGACCGTGGGCCTGCGTTTTCTCGACACACTTTAACAAAGACTTGTCAAGCGAAAGCGGCCACAACTTATCGTGGTTTAAGAAAAAGTTTAACGCGTAAAATACTTCCTTGACATTTGCCTTGAACTTCGCAAAATTGCCTCCTGGGGAACAGAGAAGTTGATGAGTGATTGCATTCAACTGAATAGCATCGCACGCTGTTCATCTCGTTAGCTTGATTTGGTACGCATTTCGCAACACGCAAGCAGTTCATCGCTGCTCTCGAGACGTTAGCGAAATGGCTTGGGCAGGTTTCATCGGGCGGCTCGGTAGGGTTTTAGCAAACTTAGGAGCGTCACAACGCACTTGAGTTGGGTTACCGGTACGCTTTTTCCAAGGAACAACATTCACGAAAACATTGTGACCCGACGCATTCACGCGTTTTATGTTCACTAAGATTTGCTGGAAATCCGGGGGGCGGCGATCGACTGGAGCGACAGTCGGCGAGCTTTTGTTCGCGATTCGGAGGTCCCTCCCGATGTTTTCAACTTGGCATGGATGCTAGAACAAGGGTTTCGAGTGAATGCTCGAAACCCTTGTTCTTTTTCTGAGCCTAATGTCCATCGCATGACTCGTTGTTTATTAGCCCTCGGTGCGAATTTGGGTGATCGCGCGGCAACTCTCCAAAGTGCCATGCATTTAATCGCCGGATTGCCACACACGCAGCTGCTCGCCAGAAGTTCTTGGCATGAAACAGCGCCCGTGGGGGGTCCAAACAATCAGCCTGCTTTTCTCAACGGCGCAGTTCTGGTTGATACAAGCCTTGAACCGCAAAAACTGGCACGCTTGCTGCGCGATCTCGAAACACAATTGGGCCGCACGCGACATCAACGCTGGGACGCCCGCACGATTGATATCGATATCTGTTTGATGGGCGAACGCGTGATCAACGAACCGAATTTGCAGATTCCTCATCCGCGGATGGAGTTTCGCAGCTTCGTGCTGGCCCCCGCCGCGGAGATTGCTGGCGAAATGGTCCATCCCCGCGCTGGCTGGACGATTGCCGCCTTATTGGACCATTGGCAAACCAAGCCCCGCAAAGTCGGCGTATTTTCTCGCGAGCCGCAACAAGCCGAGTGGCTCAGCCAAGAACTTTCCCAACGACTCAAACTGGAGGGCCGTGACCAAGGCGGCCCGGCGGCGATAGAATTAGTGGCTGTAACCGAGCAGCCGACGATGCTCATTGCCCTCGACGATCCCGGCCCACGGCAAGGACCTGTCGTGCCTATCAGCACGCAGGATCGCGAACTGATTCTGCATGAATCGTTGGCCGCCATCCATGCAGCTTGGCCTCATTGAACTAACAAAATAAACCGTGACGACGAAACTCCAACACAAAATGCAGATCGTGACCACCATTGCGGAGATTCGTCGCGCCGTGATCGAGGCCCAACGGGCGGGCGAAACGGTTGGTTTCGTTCCGACCATGGGGGCGCTCCACGAAGGCCATCTCAGTTTGGTCGACGCCGCGCAAGCGCAATGCGACCGCACGGTGGTGAGTATCTTCGTTAATCCCACACAGTTTGGCCCAACCGAAGATAAAGACCGCTATCCGCGCACGTTGGAAAAAGATTGCGAAATGCTCGCCGCGCGCGGCTGTTGGTTGGTCTTCGCTCCCACGGCTGCGGAAGTTTATCCGCCGGGTCACGAAACGTTCGTCGAAGTGGGCGTGGTTGCCCAACCGCTCGAAGGCGAGATTCGTCCCGGCCATTTTCGCGGCGTGGCGACCGTGGTGCTCAAGCTGTTTCAAATGATCCCCGCCGACCGCGCGTTCTTTGGCCGCAAGGATTATCAGCAAGCGCTCGTCGTGGAAAAGATGATCGCGGATTTCAATCTCCCGATTGAGCTCGTCGTCTGCCCCACGGTCCGTGAAGTCGATGGCCTCGCGATGAGCTCACGCAACGCCTACTTAAATCCCGCCGAACGCCAACAAGCCGGCACGCTCTGGAAATCGCTTCAGTTAGCAGAAACTCTCTACCAGCAAGGCGAGACCAATGCCACGAAAATTTCCGCCTCAATGCGAGAGTGCCTCAACGACGCGGGGATCACGCAAATCGATTACATCGCCTTCGTGAAACCAGGAACCGTGCAAGCTGTCGAAATGCTGACTGGCCCTACGGTGATCGCCCTCGCGGCGCGGGTGGGGCAAGCGCGGTTGATTGATAATTACACGATTGGGTAGTGGGCAAACTATGGCTGACCTCTGTGAGGTTGAACGCTATATCAGCCGGGTATCATCGACACGACATCCGCAAATCGGACCGACGACGTGAAGTCTTGACCGGATTCGTGTCGGTGTGCGCAACACAAGAGGTGTTCGACACGTCTCACCCCTTTCTTCACCCTTATCCCGAAGGGATAAAAGCAAATAGCCAGGTGGTTGAGGAGCCTTAGTAATAGTGCGCGGGTAGCCAAAAATTCTGCTCCTTTTGCAGAGATAATTGGCTGTATTTGAGTTGCCACCAGGGTAATATAAGCATCGCTTACGACGTGTAACCAAGAAGTCACGCATTTTTAATCTGCCTAAGGAATCGCTCATGAACGCTACGCCTCGTTTGATTTTCTCCATCGCGCTCCTTCTCTTTGGCACGAGCGTCGGCATCGACCGTTCGTCGGCCGACGTGATCGACGTCGGTTTCTCGAATAATTGGGACTGTACATTCGCCTGCGTGGACCGCGTGCAACAAGTCTACAATTCGTCTTTATTTTCCGGCATGACAACGATCAACGAAGTCAGTTTCTTCGTGGCTGATATTCCTTTTACTTGGAACGGGAGCACATGGCAGATGAGCCTGTCGACAAGTCCCAATACACTCGGATCGTTGGACCCCGTGTTCGCCAACAATGTTGGGGTCGATAACGCTGTGTTTGATACTTTGACGCCCACCGGTAGCCCCGCAGTCAATTCGTTGGTCACCTTCGCGGGATCGTTTACCTACGACCCCAGCCAGGGTGACTTGCTGGTCGATATTGTGAGAACGGCAGGCGTTAGTGCGCCGGTCATCGGCCTGTACGCGACAAACTCTCCGGGACTTCTCGACCGCGCTTACGCTTTTAATAGCACAGTCACCGCAATTGGACTCAATCAAGATGGATATGCTCTGCACACTCGCTTCGACGTGACTGTTGTGCCAGAACCGAATTCCGTGGCGCTGCTTGGGAGCGCGATGATCGCGGTTGCCACGTTGCGTAGGAAGCGCGGGGAATAGTGTGTAGCGGGGTAGCACCGACACGACATGCGCCAATCAGACCGACGACGTGAAAGCTCAACCGGATTCGTGTCGGTGTGCGCAGCACAAGATGTTTTCGACACGAATCACTTCTTGTCGCAAGCGACACTGATACTTGTCCTGCAAAGCCTGCCGGTATTCAACACGTTCTTAGGATGAAGTATCAGTGCTACCCTCGAAATCCTACGCGGCCAAAAATCTCCAAGATTTGGCCACTTCAATTGGTTAAAATACACGCTCGCCGCAAAGGCGCGTGTTCTTTGATAATTAAATCCGCAGAGTCCACTTTTGGAACGCGTTAAATCGTACGTTTCGATCAAAAGTCGACTCGTTTTGGAATGTGCGAATTTCGCAAGGGATTGAACGATCAACACTTGCGACATGACCGAGTGACAAAACCCAAGAGTTTCGTCACAAAAGTTGGGACCCCAGCTCACGCGCGAAAAATCAGGTTTGCGTGCTCAGGTGGTTGCAAACCAAGCAAACCCGGCCAACCTGGCAAACCTGGGCGAGTGGCATTCCCCCCTGTCCCCTCATATCTAATTCGTGCTATTCGTCCAATTCGTGGTTCCTCTCCGTGTCCTCTGTGTCTCCGTGGTGTAATACCTTCACCCCTGCCAAAAATCGACGTTGAACGACTGCTTTGAATCGCGATAATAGTGTGGGTCCGAAGGTAAGCGTGTTGCTAGCATTCTTGAACCTCGCTCGTTTCGCCCAACCACCAGGTGTAGTCTGCATATGCGTTCTGAATTGTTTCGTATTCCCCTGGAATGGGCCGGCGTGCCGCTGTTTGGCTTCGGCGTTGTGCTGGCGCTGTGGATCATCGGCTGCATCGGGGGGATGGTGTTTCTTTCCAAACGAGCTGGCGAAACTTCGTGGAAAGAATTGCTACCGGGGCTGGTGATTGGCAGCATCGCCATCGTGTTGCTCCCGCGATTCTTCCCCGAGGGGCTGCCCATTCGTGGCTATGGCTTGATGGTCTTGTGCGGAGTTATTTCCGGCATCCTGCTGGCGATGCATCGTGCACAACAAGTGGGGCTGCCGACCGACGCGATTCTCTCGCTCGCCTTCAGCCTGTTGCTTTTGGGAATCGTTGGCGCCCGTTTGTTTTATGTGATCGAGTATTGGGACTCGCGATTTAAGTCCGACAGCTTGAGTGAAACCTTGCTCAATGTTCTGAAGTTCACCGAAGGGGGGCTCGTTGTTTATGGAGCTTTCCTCGGCGCGGCCGTGGCCGTGGTGTGGTTTGTGTGGCGGCATAAGTTGCCGCTGCTGGCGATGTCGGACTTGCTCGCGCCGAGTTTGTTGATCGGTCTCGCCTTTGGCCGGATTGGCTGCTTCATGAATGGCTGCTGTTACGGTGGAGAATGCGATCTGCCCTGGGCCGTGACTTTTCCCCGCGAGAGTTTGCCGTACATGGAACAACTCGATGCGGGCCGTTTTGGCGAAGGCGTAACGCTTGACTCGGCTAGTCTCCCCGCCCGGAGTCTGCCGGTTCACCCCACGCAGCTGTATAGCGCGATCGACGCCGGCCTGTTGTGCTGGTTTTTATGGTCGTACTACCCGTTCCGCCGCCGCGACGGCGAAGTGACGGCCTGGATGCTGATACTGCACCCAATTTCCAGGTTTCTGCTGGAAGTCATCCGGGTGGACGAATCGGCCGTTTTTGGGACGGGTCTGAGTATTTCACAGAACTTCAGCATCGTGTTCTTCGTACTGGCTTTAGCTGGCTGGGGTTTGCTGCTGCGGCAGCAGCCCCACCGGGCGACTTTCGCGAGTTATTCCGTATAGGCGTGCGCGAATAACTTCTTGCAGTGAGGCAACTTGCCAAGAAATCTGAAAGTTTTTCTCAGATTCTTCGCAAGACGATCAGCGTAGCGGTAACTCTCTCTGTGAACGATAAAACGACTCGTTATGGGCTCGTCCCAACCCACGATTGATTGGCAGCAAGCGCTGTCTGAGCATCGTCGCTGGCTAGCGACGGTCCTGCGTGCGCGTGGGGTAGAAGTTGGTGCCCTTGATGAAGTTTTGCAGGAGGTTCATTTCGCGGCGGTGAAGCATGCGGATTGTTTGCGCGATCCGCAAAAACTGGCCCCGTGGTTGTATCGCGTGGCGGTGACTTGTGCGTTGCAACATCGTCGCCGGTTGGGTCGTGGTCGTCGTTTGATCGAACGCTATGCCGTTGAGCAAGCGGATCAGCTCTCCGAAACAGAACCTGATCCGCTGGATTGGCTGCTGGCCGACGAACAAAGGCGGATCGTGCGAACAGCCGTGAAGACGCTGCCCGCGCGTGATGCGGAACTTTTGTTACTGAAATACACCGAAGATTGGAGTTATCGACAACTGGCCGAGCACTTAGGAGTGACCTTCAGCACGGTGGAAGCCCGACTGCATCGGGCTCGCCACAAAATGCGGCAAGCCTTATCGCAACTCGCGCCGGAAATCATTCCGCAGTAGTTTTTGAATATGACCGATCACGATGACAACTTGATTTTCGATCGCCTGGCCGATGGCGAGCTTTCGCTTGCCGAGCGGCAGGAACTGTTGTCGTCCTTAGATGATCGAACCGACGGCTGGCGACGTTGTGCGTTGGCCTTGTTGGAAGCACAAACTTGGCGAAGCGAATTCCAATCATTCGTCAAAGACGATGCACTTCCCACGGTCGTGCGGGTTGATGCGACAGCGCCCACGTCGCTCCCCGCACGACCCATGAAGTGGCTCAACAGCAGCATGGCGATGGCGGCCAGCGCTTTCCTGGCGTTTGGGATCGGTTGGAATATGAACGGCCCCCAAGAGCTCGTCAATTTGACCAGCCACTCTGTGAATAGCCAAGCGTCCAACAATAAAATCGTCGCCTTTGATCCAGAAGATTCGCGGGACGTGGTTACGCTGCTCGTCAAAGACTCACAAGGCCAACATCAGCGCGTTCGCTTGCCATTGATGGACGCCGGTGAACTCGGCAACGATTGGGCCCAGCTTGGCCCGCAAGTTCCCGCCGAAGTCCGTGCTGGCTTGCAAAACCAAGGCTACGACGTTCATAGCAAGCAACGCTTTGCCCCATTGTTCTTCGAGCAAGGTAAAGAAGTTGTGCCAATGGTCGTGCCAGTGAACGACACCTACGTAGTTCCGGTGAACCGGCCGGTTTACTGATTCGTAAGCGATTGAGCTTTCTTTGTTTTTCATCAAGTTTTATACCAATGAACACATTCCCTCGACGAATGAACCTAAATGGAGGACTCTTATCATGAAACGTAAAAAATCAACTTGGGATATCATGCTCGTCGCCTTGATGGCGGCGGTTGCTGGCGTAGGACTGCAATCTCACCAATTTGCCTTCGCTCAAGAGCAAGATGAGCTCGAAGGGCCCATCGTTCAGATTGGCCCAGAGAAAGGCAATGAGACAACTCCCGTTACGGACCAAGATCCTGCTGCTCCTCAGGAAACTTCGTATTGGATTGGTCTGCGTGGCCGCGGCGTGGAAGACCCCGTGTTGCGGACCCAACTTCAATTGGCCGAAGACATGGGCATCGTGATTGAAGACATCGTCCCCAAAAGCCCCGCCGAAAAAGCGGGCCTGCGTAAGCACGACATTATCCTGCGTGCCAATGACGACGTTGTCGATTCGATGGAAACTTTGCAACAGCACGTGCAGACAGGACAAGACAAGCCGCTCGAACTTCAGCTCTTGCGTTTGGGCAAAGAAATCACAATCACGGTCACACCCGAACAACGGCCTGCTGATTATCAACAGCAAGTTGGAGTTGGGAATGAGTTCGGTCTGCCCGGCCAAGAGATGCTCGGTGGCGACGTCGGTCGCTTGCTGCAACAACTCCAAGGGGGTGCAGGTCTTCCTGGCATGCGTGTCATCGGCCCCGGCATGGTGCTTGGCAATCGTGATTTTGACGTGAATGCCGTTCCCAATGGCATCTCGGTTTCTATCGCTCGCAACGGCGAGGGGCCTGCTCAGATTACCGTCAAAAAAGGTGACCAAACTTGGACGGTTAACAGCGACGACGAGAAAGCGTTGGCTGAACTTCCCGAAGATGTTCGCGGATTTGTCAGCGGCATGCTGAACGGTCAGGGTGGAATCAACGTAGGTAACCTAGATCTCGAAGGCCAATTGCGTCATGCAATTCCCAGACACCTTGGCAACATCCCTGGCATGGGCGATTTCCAGGGTCAAGAGGATGAGCTGGCCAAGCGTATGCAGGAAATGGAAAAGCAACTCGATCAGTTGCGCCAGCGGCTTGATGAAGAAGCCAAAGCCGCGGAATGAACTTAACTAATTAATGTCTCCCCCGATAACCGGCCGGATGGTGAGCGGAGCTTGCCACCCGGTCGGTTTCATTTGATGGGTCAGGCTTTAGCTATCTGCGGCTGTGCCATCTGCGAGCGGCGCAACTGCCCGCAAGCGGCGTCGATTCGATCTCCCTTGCGATGACGAAAGCGAACGCGAATCCCACCCGCTTCGAGAATGCGGCGAAACTGCTGCTGGCTTTCGCTCGTGGGTGTGCCATACGGCAAGCCGGCTACAGGATTGTAGGGGATCACATTGAGCAGTGCTTCGCGACCGGCGAGCAATTGAACGAGCTCGCGAGCATGGCTGGCATGATCGTTGATGTCGGCGAGCAGGACGTATTCGAAGGTCAGCCTTCGCCCCGACACGGCAAAATAATTATCCGCCGCGGCGAGAATGGCTTTGAGGCCGATGTTCTTGTTCACGGGGACAAGCTCATTGCGAAGTTCATCGTTCGGCGCGTGCAGCGAGATGGCCAATCGATAGGTCGCCTCTTCGCGGCTTAATCGCTCTAAGGGCTTTGGCAATCCGACGGTTGAAATCGTGATTCGCCGGGCGCTGATGTCCAGGCCGTCTTCGCGATGGGCTTCGGCGAGCGCGGGCAAGAGCCCGTCGAGATTCGCCAGCGGCTCACCCATCCCCATAACGACGATATGGCTTAAGCGCTCTTCGGGGCCCAAGAGCTGTTGCAACCGCAACATCTGCTCAATAATTTCGCCGGTCGTAAGATTGCGGTCCACACCATCCAAACCACTCGCGCAGAAAACGCAACCCATCCCGCAGCCGACTTGCGTGCTAATGCAAATCGTGCGGCGGACTTCATCCCGCAACAGCACGCACTCGATCTGGCCGCCGTCGGCCAATTTCAAAAGCAATTTTTCGGTGCCGTCCTCGGCTTGGGTATGACGAACAATCTCGCTGGTCCAGAGTTGCCACTCCTGCTGCAACTGCTCGCGGAGCGATTTGGGCAAATCACTCATTTCGGCCCAATCGGTGGCCCGACGTTTAAACAACCAATTGCGCACTTGCGCAACGCGAAACTTGGGAAGCTTGTGCTCGGCGCACCAAGCTGCGAACTCATCCCCCAAGCAGTTCAGCAAAGGAGGCAAGGCAGGCTCAACGGGCGTAATGATCGGCAGTTGCACGACAAGCTTTCGTTACTGGGCCCCGACGCCTAAGAGCGCCGGCAAGGTGGTGCAAACGTAATACGCCCGGGGCACAGCGAGATCGAAAATCCCTTTTAGGTCGAGCGACAATCCTTGTGACGTCGGTGCCTTCATGCTCAAGAGCGAACTGAACGTGGCTGGCTGCTCGTACTTCACGCAGCGTACGTCAGCCGTGTTTTTACCCGCCAACTCGGCAGCACGTTCGATGGCTTCTTCGATAAAGCCGATTTTGTCCACGAGTCCTAACTCCAACGCTTGTGTGGCCGTGAAAATCTGGCCTGTGGTCGCTTTGGCAAGCTTCTCGGGATCTGCCTTCAATTTAGGACGGCCATTCGTGACAATCTCCTTGAATCGCTCGAAGCTGATGTTCACCAAATCCTGCAACAGCTTGCGCTCTTCGGCACGATCGGCACTGGAAAGCTCGCGCGTGGGGCTCCCCATGAGTTTGTATTTGTGGCTGGCGATCGAATCGTCTTTCACCTGATAGTCGGCCAGCAAGCCCGAGAGATCGTAATGAGGGATCACGACACCGATGGAACCGGTCCACGTCGTTGGCTCGGCGAAGATGACGTTCTCATGATTTTCCGCCGCCATGGCGATGTAATAGCCGCCACTGGCACAGATGCTACCCATGCTCACTACCACGGGCAAATTGCGGTCCTCGATCAGCTCTTGCACGTGGTGATAGATATAGTCGCTCCCAGTGACCGTGCCGCCGGGGGAATCGATCCGCAACACTACTGCTACCACGTTGTCGTCTTCACGCACGCGATCCAATTGCTTTTTGGCAAAGCCATCGCTTTCGATGATCGTCCCCGAGATATCGACCACGACGATTTTGTCCGAGGCGGTCTTGCTGAGCGAGTGATACTTCTCCTGGGGGCCGTCGGCGGAGCTGAAATAACTCTCGTAAGCCGCCGACATGCCAATGATCGTCATGATGGCAAGGCCCAGCAGCACCAACAGCAGCTTCCCAAAGCGGCCAAAGGCGGTCTGCTGTTGCTGCACAATGATCTGTGGGGGGGGAGGATTTTGCGTGGGGTAAGATGACGTTTCTGACATGTTTCAATCCATCGAGAAAGGACGGGACGCACGCTGCTGGCAAGGCAAGAAGTTTGCTCGCTCGACAACCATGCCGTGCAACTGCGGTTTTTCCCATTCTACTACCAGGGGACCGCGAGACAACGATCTCTTCCCCGCGTGGTGTTGCCAGTGGGCCCCCATTGCCGTTAAAGTACCCTATCAAAAGTTGAATCAAGCGACGGGGATTCTCCCCGGAAAGGAGTGGGCGGTTTGTTCGTCAGCGCTGCAGCAGAATGTTTTTCTGATTATCCTCGGGATGAAATCCTTCCCCTGTTGGTGGATTTGGAGTTTACTTCGGTCGAATTGCCACTTCACGAAGAAGGGTTCAGCTGGATGAAGCCCTCGAGCGTGCTAGCAGACTTCGATCACGCCTCGGAAGTTTGCCGCGACACGAGCCGACTCGTGATCAGCGCCTTCTCGGTCGATCCAGGCCCTTGGGGGGGACCGTACTACGAACGCTTCGCCGCTTGCTGCAAATTGGCCAAATCTCTGCGCGTGGTTCCACTGGTGGTTCCCGCGGCCGAACTTGGAACCCCTTTCAACGAAGAAATCGAACGCCTGCGCGAACTGGTCAAGATCGCCGCACGAGAAGGTTGCCTAGTAGCGCTCAAGACGCAAATCGGCTGCATGACCGAAGACCCCGATACGGCCGTGGTACTCTGCGACAACGTCAAGGGGCTGGGACTCGCGCTCGATCCGTCGCACTACATCGCCGGTCCACGCCAGGGGCGCGACTTTTCCAAAGTCATGTCCTACGTCTTTCATGTTCATTTACGTGATTCGACAAAGAGCCAACTGCACGTCCGCGTGGGCCAAGGCGAAGTCGACTACGGACGGCTGATCACGCAACTCCAACAGGTTGGCTACGACCGGGCCCTGTCGATTCATATGACTCCCATTGCTGGCCACGACCACCGTGCCGAAATGCGCAAAATGCGGCTGCTGCTCGATAGTTTGCTGTAGGCAAGCCGGCCAAGCGAAACTTTTCTGCGGCGCGAGTGTATCATTCTGTAGAGATCGTTCGCTTCCCGGAGAAGTCGATTGGCCATCAGCGATTCCACCGCCGCGCGCTATACCGCCGAAGATCCCGACGTACGCTTGATGCTGCGCGTTCAGCAGGATGATGCCGGTGCGTTTGAAGAGCTGATGCTGCGCTATCAGAACCGCGTGGCTTCGCTGATGACCCACTTGGTGGGGAAACGCGATCTGGCGGAAGATTTGACCCAAGATATTTTCATGCGAGTCTACCGCTCGCGGAAACGATATACGCCGGGCTCGAAGTTTTCGACCTGGCTGTACACGATCGCCCACAATGTCGCTTCAAATTCGCGCCGATCACTCTCTCGCCGCCGCGAGGTGAATCTCGTGGGACAAGAATCGGGCGAGTTCAGCGGCAACCCCATCGATCACACAGCCCTGGCGGCAAGTGGTTTGATGCCCACGAGACAGCTTGATAAGGCGGAATTGAGCAGTGTCGTGCAAGTGGCCATCGCCGCACTGAACGAGCGACAGCGCATGGCCGTGCTACTCAACAAGTTTGAACACTTGGGCTACGAAGAAATTGCCGAGGTGATGGAGCTTACCCCACAGGCCGTGAAATCGCTGCTTTCACGAGCGCGTGCCAACTTGCGAGAAGTTCTCGAACCATATTTGCAACAAGGAATCAATATCACCCCCGCGGCAACGTCTGACAGATCATGAGCAACACCCCCACGAACGACGATCGCCGCCTGGAACAAATGGTGGCTTATCTCGACGGCGAACTTCCGCCCGTTGAGATGTCGCTCGTGGAACGCCAGCTTGCTGAAGACGCCGAGTTCCGCGCGGAACTACAAAGCATCGAACGAGCGTGGTCGGCTTTGGATGTCCTACCCATCACCAAAGTCGACGACAAATTCTCGCAGACCACCATGGAAATGGTCGTGGGAGTGGCGCGGCAGGAAATCGTGGAAAAAACGCGGGCCCTGCCCATTCGTCGCCGCAACAATGTTCTTGGCAAAATTTTGCTGGTCGCAACTGCGGCGACACTTGCGCTGCTGATGGTGCGACTTGTTCGCGAGAATCCTAATCGTGTCTTGCTCGCGGATCTGCCGACGATCCAGTATATGGACGTTTATTCTCAGATTCGCAACGAAGATTTTTTGCGCAAGCTGCACAACGAAATGGGTGACCATGTTTGGATGGCCGATTTGCCCGCGGCTGATCTGGAAGCCCAAATGGCTGATTTCCAAGCTGTCTCTACAACCCAGTCTCGCCGTGATTGGGTCGAGCAACTCGATGATGAAGATCGGGCTGCTTTGCGAGCTCGCTACAACAGATTCCTGGCCATGTCGCCGCAAGAACAATCCCACCTACGCGAATTGAACACTTCCGTTGCTACCGCAACGAATCGCGACGAACTTGCGCATGTGTTGTTGCAATATCAAGCTTGGCTAAACACCCTCCCCGCGAGCCGTCAATTTGAGCTACGCAATAAACCTGTTGATGAAGCCATTCAAGAGATCGTTACCGAACAACGTCGTGAAGCCAATAACCAATGGCTTGATCTATCACCTGAGGAATTTCGACGTTTGGAGCGAGTCTTCTCTTCAATCCGAGAACAGTTAATACCTCGAACACCGCACCAGAGACCTGGACCACAAGGACCAGGACAATTTGATGGTCTTCCTAGCCGAGATCGTGGCTCGCGGCTAGTTTTCCAGCTTCGGCAAGAGGTGATGGACCATCGCGACGAATGGCTTCCTCAGATTGTGAACTCGTTGTCGGAACAGAATCGGGCCAAGTTTGAGCAGTTTACTCCGGCACAACAAAATCAACAAATCGCCCGTTGGGTGATGCAAAATCGTCGGCGTGATGAAAGTCGGGGTGATCCCAAGTTTCTCAACGAAGTTTCCCAGCAGGAACTCGAACGCCTGTTTGTCGAAGAGACCGACGCGGCGACCAAAGAACAATTGCTGGCTATGCCGCTCGACAAAATGAAGCAGCAACTCAAGGGATTGTTTTTTCGCGGTGAGTTGCCGGTGAAATTCCCACCGAATGCGAGCCCGTTCGGCCCACCGCGTGGCCGGGGACGTGGTTTTGGACCACCACCTGATCTATTTGACGATCCACGGGGACCACGCGGATTTGGGCCACCACCCGGTGAACATCCCGACGACGGCCCCCCTGGCCCACCGCCACCTGAGGGAGATTTCAGGCCCGGGCCGACTCGTTAACTCCGCTCAGAAACTCGCGGCTGCTTCATGAGTGTCGAGATCAGCAGACATCTCGAATAAAGCGGCTTCGTAGAGCGCCTGCGCTTCGCGCTGCAAGGCGTCGACGTCGATCTTGTCGTCCAAACGCACTTGAAAGATCTCCACGCTCTCTTCGACGGACCGTTTGCACTCAGTGGCAAGAACGATGAGATCGTCGATACCCAAATCGAAGCGTGTTTTTAACAGTGGCAACAGAAGGCGCATGTGGGGGCTATCAGCAGTCCACAAAACTTCAGCCAGCAAATTCGCAGTTTTCAACACGTGGCTGAGTGGCTGGGCGTCGACGGGACTTTTGTGGTGATGACTGACTGCTTCGATCAACTCACTGGGAAGTTTCCAATACTCCATCAGTTGCGTGCCGACTTCCACATGTGTGAAGCCGAAGAGTTCTCGCTCTTTGGTGAGCTGCGTGACGATGTGATCATCGGCATCGCAAACGGCCAGATATTTTTCTGTTTCCAGCTGAGCCAGCACCAGCATCCCCAGGTCGGCCAATAACCCAGCGGCAAAGGCCGCTTCGGGACTGACCGCGGGATAGGCCTTGCGTTCGGCCAATTTTCGCGCTGCCACGGCCAAAGTAATCGACCGCCGCCAATACTGTTGATGGATCGCCTTGGGGCAACCTTGCGACAAGGCTTTTGTTAATCCAAAGCCAAGCACGGTGAGTCGCAAGGAGCGCCGACCCAAATAGGCGATGGCCCGTTGAATTTCGGTGACCCTGTTCGGCAAACTGTAGTACGACGAATTGACGAGCCGCAACACGGCAGCCGTCAACGACGGATCGTGTTCCAGGCAGGCCGTCACTTCATTGGCATCGTATTCAGGATCGCGCGTGATCTCGAGGACTCGCAAGGCCACGGCCGGTGAAGAATGGAGCTTCTCCAGCCTGCGCAAAAGTTGCTCGATTGATACCGATGAATTGCTGTCGCTGTTGGGCACAGATAACGTCTCTAGGAGTTTGGAGTGACTTTCCCAGCCGCAACTTAAACATAGCTCACAGCTATTTGCGGCGTTCCGAACGGAAATATTCGTGAAATCACCGTCTTTTCGTCGATCTAACACTTGTCTGGACAACTGTTGTTCCAACACCTACGATACTGTTATGAAGACCCAACGCGATCGCGGCACCCGCCGCGCGGCGAATTTCGATTCCCTGGAACAGGAAGCGTTTCTCAACGTCTGGCGAACGTACGACCGATTACGCGCGCTCGAAGACGAGCTATTCAGCGAATTCGAGCTGACGCCCCAGCAGTACAACGTGCTGCGGCTGTTACAAACCCAATATCCCGACGGTTATCAAACGCTGCAACTTGCCTCACAGCTGGTATCGCGAGCACCGGATATCACGCGCATGATCGACCGACTCGCCGAACGTGCGTTGGTCGAGCGACTGCGACGCGAGGAGAATCGCCGCGTCGTGGACGTGCGGGCCACAGAATCGGGCCTGGCACTCCTCGGCCAGATTGCAGAGCGACTGCATGAGTGCCATTCGCAACAATTGGGGCATATGTCAGCGGCGGACCTTAAGCTGCTTTGCAGTTTGTTACGCAAGGCTCGCGGCCCGCATGAATCGGCAGAGAGTCATTGGAAGTAATTAAGTGGAGGCCTATCGATGGTGGCAACAATTTCCAGTAATCCTGATGTGATTGTCATTGGCGGCGGACCTGCCGGTTCCACGGCCGCGACACTTATCGCTCAAAAAGGTTATCGCGTTGAACTGTTCGAGCGCGAACACTTTCCGCGGTTTCATATTGGGGAATCGCTAATTCCGGAAACCTACTGGGTGCTTGAGCGCCTGAACATGCTCCCCAAATTGCGGGCCAGCCACTTCGTCCACAAACACAGCGTGCAGTTTGTGAACGCGAACGGCAAGCAATCGGCTCCGTTTTATTTCTATGACAACAAGCCGCATGAATGTTCGCAAACCTGGCAGGTGGTGCGGAGCGAATTCGATCAAATGCTGCTCTGCAATGCCCGTGAGCATGGCGTGTCCGCTCATGAAGGTGTTCGCGTGCGTGACGTGATTCTCGAAGGGGAACGCGCGGTTGGCGTGGTGATTCAGCTTGAAGACGGAACAACTCAAGAAGTTCGTGCCAAAGTCGTCGTCGATGCCAGCGGGCAAAGCGGCCTGTTGATGAACAAGTTCAAATTGCGAATCTGGGACCCCGTGCTCAACAAGGGAGCCGTTTGGACCTATTGGCAAGGCGCTTATCGAGACACCGGCAAGAATGAAGGGGCAACGAGCGTCTTACAGCTCGAGAATCGCCAAGGTTGGTTTTGGTACATCCCCTTACACGACAATCGCGTAAGCGTTGGCGTGGTGGCACCCTTCGACTATATGTTTGCTGGCCGATCCGATCATGAGCAGATTTATCATGAAGAAGTGGAAAAGTGTGCCGCGGTGAAGCAGCGCATCGCAGGCGCTCAGCGGATCACCGGCTACTTCGCCACGCGTGATTATTCCTACCGCGCGAAAGAAGTCGCTGGGGAGGGATGGGTCATGATCGGCGATGCCTTTGGATTTCTCGATCCACTGTATTCCTCAGGCGTATTACTCGCCTTGAAATCGGGCGAGATGGCCGCCGATGCCATCACCGAGGGACTTGCGAAAGGCGACACATCGGCCGGGCAGCTTGGACAATGGGGACCGACTTTGAACGAAGGGATCGACCGAATGCGTCGCCTTGTTTGTGAGTACTACAACGGCTTCAGCTTCGGCAACTTTATGCGCGAGTATCCCGAGATGCGCGGCACAGTGACGGACCTGCTGATCGGTGACCTCTTCACCGACAAAGTCGATAAAGTCTGGGAACCGATGGAGTCGATGTATCCCAACGAAAAAAGAGAGCCGGCTTCCTGGAGCGATGGAACTCCCCAGGAAGCGGCTCTGACTAAGCACAACGAGTTACACTTACCGACCGGACCGCGCGTGTAATTTCTTACACGAGCGATTAGGCCACGGCAGGGTCTTTGCCGTCGATCCAAGGACCTTCAAGCTTTTGGTAATCGGGGTCGACCAAGGTGCTGCCTTTGTCGCCACCCTTCCAACCAGCAATGTGATGTGGCTTGCCACGTTCGTGGGAAAGCTTCTCCCATTGCCGAGACCAATCCGCATTGCCATCGCTGATGGTGTTGGTCTTGGAATCGAAGTGGAAAACCTTGCCTTCGCGGTAGCTGCGTGACCCCAAATTGACGGTCACAATCGCGGCGGCCCCGAGATCGGGCGGGCAGTTCACTTTGTCTGGTGTGCCATTCATGCAGCACTCGACAAAATTCTTTTGGTGGTCATAAGTGCTATCAGCCACTTTGCCCACGTCGACGCGTTTGTCCTTAATCTTGCTGTTCAACGTGACTTGTGGCCGCTCGGCGACAAAGTCGAACCCGTCGAATTCTTCGCCGTTACCGAACACAAGCGAACCAAAGTGCCCGCGAATGAGTTGCTTGATCGGCGTATCAGCACACGACATCGTCGCCGTGATGAGACCTTGAACCCCCTCGTCGTAATCGGCAACAACGGTGGCCACGTCGGGGACGTCGCGTCCGTCGTATTCCAAGAAAATACCGCCCGCACCGACAACGCGGCGTGGGAAACGCAAGCCTGTGGCCTTGAGCATCGACGTGGTGCGATGGACAAACAGATCGGTGTACATGCCGGAGCCAAAGGGCCAGAAACGACGCCACTGGGCGTAGATGGCACGATCGAACGGCATGTCAGGAGCAAGACCTTCTTCGGTGCCGAGCCACGCTTTCCAATTGATCGTCTTGGGGGTCATTTCTTTTTCGAGCGGATAGTATCGCCATTGCCCTACGTTCGAGTTGCGGAAGAACTCGGTTTGGAACATCAACACTTTACCAAGATCGCCGCTGCACAGCATTTCGTTGGCCTGGGCCCAAACGGGCAGCGCCGTCGATTGCACGCCGACCTGCATGACTTTGCCGGTGTCTTTCCAAGCTTTCACAACGTCGAAGGCTTCTTCGATCGTGTGCGTCATCGGCTTTTCGCAATAGACATGCTTACCGGCATTGAGCGCGTCGATCGTCTGCTTGGCATGCCAATGGTCGGGCGTACCAATACAAACCGCGTCGATATCCTTATCAGCGAGCAGGTCGCGATAGTCATCATAACGCTTGGGCTCGGTGCCGGTTTCATTCTTAATCATGTTGAATGCGTTGTCGGCATTCTTAACGTAAACGTCGTTAACCGCGACAAGCTCGATGGGCAAGCCATCTTTGCGAAGGCGGCACAAGGGACCAACGTGCCCCGAAAGGCCGCGTCCACCAGGACCGATGAAACCAATGCGCAGGCGCTCGTTGGCGCCGACGGCCTCAGCGGGTGCGGGAGCCGCGATCACGCTGGCCGCGCTCACCATGGCGGCGGTTGTCGCACCGGTGCGAATGAATTGTCGCCGGGTTACATTTTCGTCTTGAGTCATAGAAAAACTTTCTCCATGGAAAAAGTGGATTAAGCCACCACGAACCCCCGGAAAGCGCGGTGGCAAGGGAAGAATACGGGAAGGATTAGCGACACGATTCTCGCACGAATGGCAAGCTGGGCGCGTCAATTTGATTCTAGCAAATCACCCCCAAAATGAAATTGGCGGTGCGGAAAAAGTACCTTTTGCGGTTTGCCAAGCCAACCGGAATTTTGCTGGTTTCGTCTACAGATTGACAAAACCAAAATGGTAGAAGCCCACGGACTGGAGTGGGTCTCCCGGCAAAGTATCGTTGATGGCGCTGGCAATACTGCTACGAAGCGTGTTGAGCGAGGGTTCTTGAATTTCTCGCATTTTCATCTGCCGCACGACCATCAGCAGGCGGTTTTGCAGGTCGGGGCCGTTTTTTTCCAGCGTTTCTTTGATGAGCTTCAGATCGCGGTTCGCCACTTGGCCGAACGCACGGAAATGAATTTCGGCACGTTTACGCTCGGTATATGGGCCGGGGAGCGTAATGCGGAATTCACCCAAATCGACCTCGACCAGGCGAGCACGCACCGCGACCGCACGACGGGCATCGACCAAGGCCTTCGCATCGTAGCAACCCGTCAGGCCGATACTATGCAAAGCAACGAAAATCACGGCAAGCAATCCCCCCTGCCGCAGGCTTTTGCGCCCCTCAGAAATTGATTGAACGAGCTTCATGTGATTAAAAACAAACAGCCAAAGCCAACTCAGTTATAACCGGCAGATCAGGAACAAGCCTGCAATGTTGTGCAAGCGCACCGCGTCCCAGAAAAAATATAGGTTGGTTTTCGTGGCGAGGGGTGACCTATGATTTTTTAGAGAAATTTCACTTGCCGTCGGTTTGAACACGACTTCGATCTCATGAAAACGATCGCCCCACCACAACCAAGTTGGCACGCCTGCCAATTGATTATCGCCATCCTCTTGGCGCTGGTGGTCATTTTGATTGCGGGGTGTACGGAAGTCGAGAAACAGAAATTCGATTCCTATCTCGATGAGCTCGACGTTGACGCATCGCTGGATTCGGCCGAAGAAGTTTCTTTAGGGACTTACAATATTGCCAGTGCGCTGCCGCGTCCCGAAACACATTCGGCCGTTGATGAAGAAGAGGAAGACGAAACCGAGCCGCTCTGGGTGCAAATTCACTTCGAGCTATACGCGATCGTCGCCCCCGAAGATAAAAAGGCCGTATTAGCGGCCTGCGAACGGCATCGCGGCATGCTTGATGACACCGTGGTGACGATCTGCCGCGAAGCATCGAAGGATGAACTCGACGACAGTCGCTGGGCAACGCTCAAGTCACGAATCATCGACGCGATCCGGCCGATTTTAGGTGACGACCGCATTCGCCAATTGTCATTCGTCGACTTTGGTTGGGAGCCTATTTGACATGAAGCGATCACAATCTCATTTGATCAAAGCGTTCGCCCTGCTGCTGGTTGCTATTTCCTCGCCGGTTTTATCAACCGAGATTTACGCGTCGTCAGCATCCACAGAGGAAGCCGCGCAGGAGAGCAAAAAATCAAGTAGTGATATTGAGGTCACTCTGAAGTTGGATTTGGGCACGATTCAACTTATGAATCTTGAACCGACGCAAGGCCGCACGGCTCACATGTCGTTCGACATGCACTTGGTTTTCGATCCCAAGACCGACCCCAAAACGATTAAAGAACTGGAAAAATGGCAACACCGCTTGCGCGAGCAGGTGATCGTCGCCGTGCGCGCGACCGAGATCTATGACTTTTTGGATCCCGAATTGACTCGGTTCCGCAAGCAGATTCTTTATCGCATCAACCGGATGCTCAAGGACCCGATTGTTACCGATGCCCTGTTCGCGAATTTTACTTTTTCCAGCCAGTAGTCGCGAAGTGACTATCGCTGCTGCTTGCTGGGGTCGCGGGCAAGTTCGCTCAACTGGCCACCTTTTTCCAGGTACGCGAAGAGGTGGCCCACTTGCTCCAAAGTGAGGTTGTTGAGCAATCCTTGCGGCATGGCGGAAACATTGCTCTCTTTGATTTCTTCGACATCGGTGTTAGCCAACTCAACCTTTTCGCCGTCCGAGAGCAGCACGGTGATCCCCTCCTGCCCTCGCGGCACGACCAACCCTGCAAAGGTGCGGCCATTGGAGATCACAATCTTACTGCGATACTGATCCGAAATGTTGTGGGACGGATAAATGACTGCTTCTAAGATTTCGCGTTTTTGGAAGCGCCGCGACACGGCCGTTAAGTCGGGTCCAAGCGTTTCACCAACACCCGCGTTGCGATGACACTTCACACACTGGGCTTGTTCAAATGCCACGCGCCCAAGTTGAGGGTCAGCCGCACGGGCCGCGTCGCTTTCGAGATAAGCAACCAATTCATCATAACTCCATTTATCGCCAGCCACGTCCTGCGGCAATTCGGCCGGAGGAGCGGCTGGGAAACTCTTGCCGTACCACTGTTGCCAACCGACGAGTTGTTCTTGCCAATTTGCATAGTTAGCCGCTGGTTGGCGACCCGCCCAATGATCGAGCAAGGCCAAAGCCAACGATGCTCCTTGATCGCCCAATCGCAGGCCTTGCAGAATCACCTGCCGAAATGCTTCAGGCTCTTGCGGACGTTGCGGCACTTTAGTCAGCGCACTCAATACTTCTTGGGCCACACGCCCGTCGACCGTTTTCAAACAGTCGACAAGAAACGGCCAATTCTCGCCGCTTGGATTTTGGGTGAGACTCATCGCCACGGTCGGTCGATCGGCTGGCTCGGTACTATAAAGCGTGCGAAGATATTCGCTGCTCTGTGGCTCGCCACTTCTGCCCAGCACGGCCAGAATACCAACTCGCAACCGACGAAAATCATCGCTTTTGGCACAGAGCGGTTGGACGCGGCCATCGAGTTCTCGCAAGGCGGCCAGCAACTCCGCTGGTGGCTGTTCCGGCAATTTTGCTAACACCGACAACGACGAAGTCGGCCAACGCTCGCCGGAAGCCAACACCTGTTGACGTTCGGGCAACGAGAACTTCGTAAAGAAGTCCCGCGCGAAATTCTCCACATAAGCGGAAACGCTGTAACCGCTCTTCACGGTTCGCGATTCCTCGAAGAACGTCATCACTGCGAGTTTGGCTTGAATATTCCAGCCGTCCTCCAAGCGACTCGCATAGGCACCAATGTGCAGCTTATCGGCATAGGGCAAATCGCTGGCAATCTGTGCGGCAAACTTATCGGCCACGCCAGGCACTTGCAGGTAGACCAACAATCGCACGAGCTCACGATCCGTAGCCGGGTCGCCGCTCGGATACTTGCCGATGAGCAAGTTGCCCAACGCGGGAATTTGTTCAGGAGGTAACTGTCCCAAAGACATAGCCAGTTGTGAAACTCGCAAGACATCGACCGTTTCGCTCGGCGAAAGCGAACCCGTTTGCAGCATCGATTCGCACCGCTTTAACACGGCTTGTGCTGCCGCCGTATCGCGAGTCGTTGCCAACAGGGCAACCGATCCCCGACAAAAAGCCGTGCCATTGGGTTCATCCAAAACAAGTCGAGCCCAGGCCTGCGGTGCTTGTTGTTCCAAAGCTCGCCTGGCAGCAAACGCGACGAAGCGATCGCTGTCGCTCAGCAGTTTAATCAATGTTGCCGTGGGGGCAGGCGTTCCACGTCGCATAAACGTTTCGCAAACAACACGCCGTACCAACGGATCGCTGTCGGTAAGTATCGCCGTGAGTCGTTCGCCACAGGCGGGATTCGCACTCGTGAACATCAGGCGTGCTGCCTTGGCTCGAACTTCGGGCTGGCTATCGCTGGAGAGTTGCATGAGCAACTCGTCATCGGGGCGCGGGCCGAAGAACATCATGAGGTCCAGAGCCCGACAACGGTCAGCAATTGATCGCGTGGTATCATTCGCCACGCGAACAAGTTCCGAATTCCACTGCTCACCCAGAGCGCTCTTCACGCCGTTAATTCGCGTGCGAGCCCAATCGGCATCCAGCTGAGGCTGTTTGATCGCTTGTTCGATGCCAGTCTCGTCTTTTACGAGCGGAGTCGCGCCGGTCCAGCGAATTCGATAGATACCACCATCGGTACCGCGACCACCCGTGCAGAAATACAGGCTTCCATCAGGGCCCACGGCGGTGTCGGTCGCGTTCAACGGACGGCCCGCCACGAAGACTTCGCTCTTGGCTGTGTAAGTCGCGCCTTGACGCTGAAATTTTATGCAGTGGATGCGCCCGGTCGCCCAATCGCAACCGAACATCGCGCCATGATACTTCTCGGGAAACGCATTGTGCGTGTAGAACTCAACCCCTGTTGGTGAACCAGCTCCCATATTGATCGCGGCAGGCAGGCTATCAAGATAATATTCAGGCCACTTCGCCCAGCCACTTCGCCAGCCAAGTTCGGCCCCTTCAGTCGCGTGATTGATGCGGGTCGGTCGATACCAGGGAGCGCCCATGTCCCATTCCATGTCAGAATCGTAGGTGAAGATTTCTCCCTCGGGACTGATCGCGAAGTCATACGAATTCCGCATACCGCCAGCGACAAGTTCAACGAGCTTGCCTTCGACATCCGTGCGGAAGATCGTGCCACCAGGAGCAGGGATTCCAACGGCATGACCACGCGGATCGTCGAACCGGGGCTGGATAATGTCCCCTTCATAAGCATTGCGATACGGACTGTTCGGCCCCGGCTGCTTACCCGCCCGTGCATGATCGCCGATGATCACGTAGAGCAATCCATCGGGGCCAAGCCTTACGGCATGGGCACCATGCTCGCCTTTGGAACCGCGGATCGGCACAAGCGAGACAACTTCCTCGGCCACGCCATCGCGGTCGGCATCACGCAGTCGATACAAGGCTTCGCCTTCGGGGCCATCACCAATCACAAACACGCGGGTGCCCAGCGATAGAATGCCTTGCACATTGATGATCTTGTCGCAGAAGATGCTCACCGAATCGGGCGCACCATTGTCGTCGCCGTCGGTGATGAGCATCAGGTTGCCCCCTTCGCGCGAGGCCAGAATATTGCCTTGAGCATCGAACGCCATGGCGATCAACGAACCGACTTCATCGTCGCGCATCAGCCGTTCGATGGCGAAGTCTTTGCCGATATCAAAGCGAGCCCCGACGCCCGCGATCACGACTTCATTGCCCCACGGCAACGCCAATCCTAAAACACCATAGCTCTTGGCATCGATCCATTCCTGATCGGCAAATCGCGGGGAAGTCCATTCGCTGTATTCACGGACGCTCGTCTTCCAACTGGCATCCGTGGGATGGTTCACATAAGTACCGCCCTGCTCGCGAACGAGCACACGACCGACCAAACCTGCCGATCCTTGATCGGTGTTCTTCACGCGAATGGCGACGCTGTTTCGCCCTTTGACGAGATGCTCGGAAATCTCAAAGACTTTCAATTGCCGCCAGTCATTGCCTGTGCCGATTGGCTTGCCGTTGACGAACAACTCGAATTCGTTGTCGGCCGCAATCTGCACTTCACCGACGTCCGGATCCGCGATGTCGAACGACTTACGGAAGTAGCACTCCCCTATAGGAATGTCGTTCTTGGTGTGAGCCGGCGACCAAATCCACTCGGCGCTGCCGAGTTCGTTGGTGACATTCTCAACGAGATCTTGGCTCCAAGCGGCATGTTGAACCAAATATACACAGGCCAGCAGAACGTAGCGCAGCGCCTTCATGGCGACCTCTCAATCCTTGAGCAAGCGATAACTTCCATGTCACGATGACCAAGAAAGACCACAATCACGCGGCCCAGGCCATTCGAGTTCCAATCAACTTACCCCGAACCCCCTTGGCCGGGCAACAGAACATTTTCCGCGTGCTAGCTACGGGAATGAGAATTCTGCTAGCTTTTCGGCTGTTCGCTATCCTCTGAGCTTTTATGATTGATTTCTAAGGCCACAGTGACAGCTTTCTCATTATTGATTGCGCGAACATGCATTCTACGACCTGTACTCTGATTGTGATTTTAGCGGTCATGGGCGGCATCAGCCACTTGGCGCGGGGCGAATCCGCAAAGCCAAAATCCCCACAGATAAACCTCTCATCACAAACCGGCCCCCTGCGCGTCGGGATTGTCGGGCTTGTTCATGGCCACGTCGAAGGCTTGCTCCAACAAGCACGCGAACGTGACGATCTCGAAATCGTGGGCATCTTCGAGCCCAATCGAGCTTTGTTTGATCGGCTGGCTCAAAAATACAAGCTTGATGCCAAGCTCTATTATTCTTCGCTGGAGAAAATGCTCGACTCGGCCAAGCCCGAGGCGGTCAGCGTGATGACTTCGATCAAGGACCACCTGCCGACCGTCGCAGCCTGTGCCCCGCGTGGAGTTCACTTGCTTGTGGAGAAGCCGCTGGCGTTCTCCAATGCGGATGCCGAGCAGATGAACCAACTCGCCCAGCAATACGGCGTGCTTGTTCTGACCAACTACGAAACCAGTTGGTACGCCTCGCTGCGTGAAGCGAAACGTCAAGTTGAAGCCGGCGAGCTTGGTTCCATTCGCAAAATGATCTTTCGTCATGGCCACAAAGGACCACGGGAGATCGGCTGCTCCGAGGAATTTCTGCAGTGGCTGACCGATCCTGAACAAAACGGCGGCGGGGCGATTGTCGACTTCGGTTGTTATGGTGCAGCCCTTGCGACTTGGCTCATGCATGGCGAACGCCCCACCAACGTCACTGCGACGGCTACAACCCTCAAGCCGACAAAGTACCCGCACGTCGATGATGATGCGACCATCGTCATGACTTACCCCAACGCCACGGCGATCCTGCAAGCTTCCTGGGCCTGGACGCACGACAACAAGGAAGCCGATATTCACGCCGAAGGTTGCTCGCTCCACGCTGGCCGTGGCAGTTTGCTATTTGCTCGTGAGGAAAATGCTGATTCCCAGCAGATCGACGCCCCACCGCTTCCACCCCATTTGGAAAACGAGTGGACATATCTCCGTAAGACGATTCGCGGCGAATGCGCAGTCGATCCGCTCTCGAGCCTTGAACTCAATCTGATCGTCGTTGATATTCTCGATCAGGCACGACAGTCGGCGGCACAGAATCGTGAAACCAGCAAAGCCCCTTAGAACTCAAAACGCTCACCTATGACCGCTGCTATCGAAGTCGACGACTTGCGCACCTACTTTCACACCGAAGATGGGATCGTCCGTGCCGTCGACGGCATCTCGTTTCAAATTCCCGTGGGGCACACGCTCGGCATCGTCGGCGAAAGCGGCTCGGGCAAATCGGTCACCTCGCTGTCGATCATGCGACTGCTGACCACTTCGGCAAGGATCGAATCGGGCCGAATCGCTCTCTTGGGAAAAGATCTGGTGAAGCTCCCCGAGCCGCAGATGCGTTCAATCCGCGGCAAGGACATCAGCATGATCTTTCAAGAACCGATTACGTCACTCAACCCGGTTTATACGGTCGGCAGCCAAGTCGCCGAAGCCATTGTGCTGCATCAGAACGTTTCGCGGGCCGAAGCACGACAACGAACCATCGACCTGTTTCGCGAGGTCGGCATTCCCAATCCCGAACAGCGGGTCGATGCCTTTCCCCATCAAATGTCGGGTGGACAAAAGCAGCGGGTTATGATCGCGATGGCGCTGTCCTGCAATCCGAAGTTGCTCATTGCCGACGAGCCGACCACGGCACTCGATGTGACGATCCAAGCCCAGATTCTGGAAATGCTGCGCAAGCTTCGCGATGAGCGTGGCATGGCAATTCTGTTCATCACCCACGACCTGGGGGTGATTGCCGAAATCGCTGACGAAGTGTTGGTGATGTACCGCGGCGAAATGGTTGAGCGTGGCAGTGTGTTGGAAATCTTCTCGAATCCGCAACATCCCTACACGAAGGGTTTGCTCGCTTGCCGCCCGCGGCTCGATACGAAATATCGTCGCCTCCCCACGGTCGACGATTTCATGGAAGTCGACCAGAGTGGTGATCAGGTCGTAATTCGCGAAAAGCAAATGACCGACGAACGACTGCGCGAACTCACCGCCGAAGGCCGCGGCACGTTGTTGCATCCGCAGTCGGAGCTGGCGGCGATGGGTCATCCGTGGGAGCAAACCCCGCGTGCCGCAGATACCACGAGCGTCCCCGAAGGAACGCGACCGCTCTTGGAAGTCGAGAATCTCGCGGTTCACTTTCCCGTCAAGCAAGGGCTGCTGGGCCGCGTGGTCGATCACATCAAGGCGGTCTATGGCATTAGCTTCCGCGTCTACAAAGGCCAAACACTCGGGCTGGTCGGCGAAAGTGGCTGCGGCAAAACCACCACGGGGCGGGCATTGCTCCGTTTGATCGAACCAACCGGTGGCAAGATTCTGTTCGACGGCACTGATCTGCGCAAACTCAACAGCCGCGAACTGCGCCGCTTCCGCAGCCGGATGCAGGTCGTCTTCCAAGATCCATACGGTTCGCTCAATCCGCGGATGACGATCGAATCGGCGATCACCGAACCGATGATTATTCAACAACTGGGCAAAACAAGCCGCGAACGGCGCGATCGTGCCGCGGCGTTGCTCGAAGAAGTCGGCATGTCGGCCAATCACCTGCGGCGCTATCCCCACGAATTCTCCGGAGGACAGCGGCAACGCATTTGCATCGCCCGGGCAATTGCCGTCGAGCCCGAGTTCCTCATCTGCGATGAGTCGGTGTCGGCGCTCGACGTATCGGTGCAAGCGCAGGTGCTCAATCTGCTCAACGAATTGCAATACAAGCGCGGGCTGACGTATCTCTTTATCAGCCACGATCTGAGCGTCGTGAAATTCATGGCCGACATGATGGCGGTCATGAAAGGCGGGAAGATCGTGGAGTTCGGCCCGTCGCAAGCGATCTACGCCGCGCCGCGCGAGGAGTACACGCGCCGACTCATCAGTGCGACTCCCAATGATGATCTCGACAACATCCGTCGTCGCGTGGCGGAACGCGAAGCCACTCGGCAGCGATCTCGCTAGAAACACAAAGGCCGCGTGGAGAACCTGAGGGGACAAGGCTCTCACACGCGGCCAGTGTTGGGAGGAAAGACTGGTCGGAGCTATTGCATGGTTCGTGCCAGTCACAAATCCTCGGGAAATCCAGTGTTTTTCGTGGGCGGACGTGGCGAAAAATCGACACGTCGTAGCGTGAGGTCAACAGGGTCGTGCGATGCATTTCAAGTTGTTAGCCGCGACGTGTCGCGAAGCAACGCGGAGCGCTGATCGGCCACTAAGCCGCGAGCAGCTGCGTTCTCATTTCAAGACTTCCAACTTGTCCAACTCTTCCAACTTGGCAGGGTTTATTTCGTTAGTGGCGAGTTACGAGTTGCGAGTCGTAAGTAACAAGTTCAGCGCGCAACTTCATCGTCATTCTCGCGCAGGCGGGAATCCAGTACGGCACTTCGGTCATTCTGAGAGGGGCTCGCTCCGCCGGAGGCGGAAAGAATCTAGTTTGCTACCCGAACACGGCTCGAACACGAATAAATGCTTAAACCAGATTCTTCTCTTCGTGCCACTCCGATCAGAATGACAAACGCAATGACTCCCCCCCGCTTACGCGGGAGGCTCGCCAAACATATCACATCCGCGCGGCCAAATCGCCTGGCCAAATTTGTAAATAAATTTTCAAAGAAATCGGCAGCGGGACGCTGCCGGCTAACTCTCTTGTTTTGCTGAACGCACCCCTCCGGCACGTGCTTTGCATTTGTGGCTCGCCTGGAAAACAATCAACCACTCATTCTTTTGGGAGAGTATTACGATGAGCCTCAAAAATCTCGACGATTTGTTTATGGACGTTCTCAAAGACACGCTTGATGCTGAACGCCAGATTACCAAGGCGCTGCCTAAGATGGCGAAGGCCGCCGAAAGCGAAGACCTGCGGACCGCGTTTGAAGATCATCTCAGCATGACCGAAGGTCAGATCGAACGCTTGGAAACCATCTTCAAAAGCATGGACAAAGCCCCCCGCGGCAAGCACTGCGCCGGCATGGAAGGCTTGCTCAAGGAAGGCTCGGAATTGATCGAAAAAGAAGAGGCCGGCCCGGCACGCGATGCCGCGATGATCTGTGCCGCGCAAAAGGTCGAGCATTACGAAATCGCCGCCTACGGCAGTCTCGTCACCTACGCGAAAATGCTTGAGATGACCGATGCGGTCGATCTCCTCGTGGAAACGCTCGAAGAAGAAAAAGAAACCGACGAAAACCTGACCGGCATCGCGTCGGAGATCAACTTGATGGCCGAGCAAGAAGCTGAATAAGCGATTCTTGCAAAGCTTCGTTACGCGAAAAGCCTTTCCCGATGGCGGGAAAGGCTTTTTTACTTAGCCACAGAGGACACGGAGTGTATTACTTTTGTAAGTACAGTCTCACTAATATTTGTAACATCCTTGGCCAACATCGCTACGAACAATGGTTGTATACGGTGAGAACGACTGTTTGCAAATCTTTGTCTAGGGATGAACTTCCGACCATGATCTCAAATTCTCCGGGCTCGACCGTGTATTGATAGTTGATGTCGAAGAAGGAAAGACTCTCGGGCGTTATCGAAAACGTGATGAGCTTGGTTTCGCCTGGATGGAGCGTGATTCGTTCAAAACCCTTCAATTCCTTGACGGGGCGCGTGACACTGCTCACTCGATCACGGATATAGAGTTGCACAACTTCGTCGCCGACACGGCTGCCTGTGTTCGTCACTTCGATCGTGACTTTGGTCGACTCACCAACGTCGATGGCCGTTTTCGCTAACTGGGGTGGTGCGAAATCGAATTGCGTGTAACTCAATCCGAATCCAAAGGAATACAAGGGCGAGACATCCTCGAGCAGATAGCCTCTGCGTGCCGATGGGCGGTAGTTGTAGTAAGCGGGGATGTGGCCCACGGATCTCGGGATCGAGATGGGCAATTTGCCTCCGGGATTGATTGCTCCAAAAAGTGCTTCGGCAACTGCTGGGCCCATGGCTTGTCCCATGTACCAGCATTGGAAGATTGTCTGGGCTTTATCGACAAGATTGCCAATCGACAACGGTCGTCCGCCAAACACGAGGGCAATAATGGGTTTACCAAGTTCCGCGAGAGCGTCGATCAGCTCGTTTTGCTGACCAAAGAGATCGAGCGAGGTTCGATCGCCAAGGTGATTGCCCATCCAGGCTTCCCGTGATGTTTGCTCGTTGCCACCCACGGCCAGCACGATCACATCGGCATGGCGAGCCACTTCAACGGCCTCGGCAATGCTTTGGCGATCTTTTGCGGGATCACTGGCCACCACTTCATCAATCCACCAGGACCCGCCAACGGTAATCTTACAGCCTTCATGGTAAAGCACCTCAACCGAGTCGCCAACAAGCTCGCGAATACCTTGCAGGACCGTGGGAGCCTGCTTGGGCTTGCCACTGTAGCCACCGAGCAACACACGGTCGGCATTAGGCCCAATTACCGCCAAGGATTTAAGCTTTGTCAGATCGAGCGGCGCAAGCGAGCCCTCGTTCTTCAGCAATGTGATCGTTTTACGAGCGGCCTCAAGGGCAAGACGACCATGCTGATCGCAGCCAACAATTGTTTCAGCATAGTCAGGGTCGGCATAAGGATCATCAAATAGGCCTAGAAGGAACTTGTATTTCAAGACGGGGGCCAGCAACTCGTCGAGTTCACTTTCGTCGAGCGTGCCTTCCTGTACCAAATCCACCAAATGGAGATAACAATCGGGTTCGGGAAGCTCGATGTTAACGCCAGCCTTAATGGCCAAATAGGCCGCCTCCTGACCATCTCGTGCGACATGATGTCCATAGAGTTCAGGACGCTCGGCGAGTTCTCGAATGGCATAGTAATCCGAGACGACGAATCCCTTAAAGCCCCATTCATCGCGGAGCACATTGCGTAGCAACCACTGACTGGCGTGGCAGGGAACACCATCGATCTCGTTGTAGGCGGCCATGACACTGATCGCGCCGGCTTCCTCAAGAACTTTTTTGAACGGTGCGAGAAAAGTCTCGCGAAGATGTCTCTCGGAGATGCTCACGGGAGCGCAATTATTGCCGGACTCGGGCTGACCATGGGCGGCAAAGTGTTTTAAGGTGGCGATGGCTCGATTCTTGTCTCTGAACTTACCATCCCCTTGAAATCCCTTAACGGCCGCAACACCCAAGGTCGCGTTCAGATAGGGATCCTCGCCATAGGTTTCTTCGACACGGCCCCAACGAGGATCGCGGGCCACATCGACCACAGGGGTGAGCGCTTGCTGCGCGCCGCGCGCCCGCAGTTCGATGGCCGTCATCGCATACAATCGTTCGACTAAACCAGGATCAAAGGTGGCTCCCAGGCCAATCGGTTGAGAGAAGCTCGTTGAGTCGATCCCCGCGTGTCCATGCAGACATTCTTCATGGAACATAACAGGAATGCCGAGCCGTGAATTCTCGATAAAGAACCGCTGGATCGCGTTCGTAAGTTCAGCCATTTCGCGGGCGTCTTTGCCGTTGCCCGCATCGCTGGGTCGACCTACTTGCCCGAGTCCATGGCCGTGGCCAAAATTTTTGAGTGCCTTGGCTTCATCGAAGTTGCCGTTTTCGTCGAGAATTAATTCGGCTTTTTGATTCCAGATGCAGGTCATCTGGGCCACTTTCTCTTCGAGTGTCATCCGCGACAATAAGTCGGCGACTCGATCGACAACGGGAAGGTCGGCTATTTGATAGGGGAAAGTCTCGATGCTCACGGTCATAATACTAACTTCGTATCTTAGAAGATTCTGGCAGGACAAAAATGATGCGGACTGTCTGTTGCATTTGCACAAATGTATTTATTGATCAAGTGAACGATAGGTGAACCAATCGAAATCCGCTACCGGAGGTGTTTCGCTTTCACTGGTGGCAAACATACCCAAATAGGCTCCGGTAAAACCACCGATGACCTCTGAGGCCAAATCCTTTGTTTTCGCGGTTTGCAAGCTAATTTTTTCCCCCTCCTCGGGACGGAACAGAAACTCGTAATTCTCAGGGCTAGCTTCGATTATAAGCTCCACAGCGCCGGAGGGCAGCGCGGCGTAGACAACGGGCTCGACTGTTTTTCCCTTGAGCACTCGGCGAAGAAAGACCTGCCGTTGGCCGGCATGAAACGTCACACCAAGCACATAGTGATTGTCGTCATTGCCTCGGACGACGATGCCAGCCTCATCGCCTTCTTCCGGAGTATCGAATTCCAGCAGTGCGCTGGCTTCGCAGGTGAGATCTGTTTGTTTGCGGCCGACAAATGTAGGTGAGTCCGGGGAGTTGAGCTTGATCTTGGTTCCCGTCAAACGCAAAAACCCAGGTCGAGCGGTGAGAGAATAGTTTTTCTCTTGCGGGTTTCGCAAATAATTCCAATGAAAGCCAAGCTCCTCGGCGTGAAAGTCTTCACGTTCTGGGGGAGTTTTCCAAGGATGCGGAGTCAACCGTGGAGCGGGCAGAGTGAATTCGATGCCACGGTTGTTGTTGACCACGGGCCAGCCGCTATCTGACCATGAAACCTGTGCAAGAAATGTTTCGCGGCCGATGTGGTGAAATGGTCCTCCCACGGGACGAATGCCGAGGCATACCATCCACCAACCGTCTGTAGTTTCCACCAAGTCGGCATGCCCAACTGCCTGAATGGGCCTTTCCGGTTGATCGCGGTGGGTCAGGATCGGATTCCCGGGATTGGCTTCATAAGGCCCTCCTGGTGAATCACTCCGAGCCATGGTCACACAATGATTGAAGCTCGTACCACCTTCAGAAATCATCAGATAGTACTTGCCATTGATCTTATAGAGGTGGGGTCCTTCGGCCCAAACCCCACCGGTGCCATTCCAGATATTTTTGAGTTCTCCCTCGAGTTTGCCCGTTTCAATGTCCAGAGTTGTCAGACCGATGTAGCCATCCTCTCCCCCCACATGGCGACTGTAGTAAACTTGGCCATCGTCGTCGAACAGTAACGAGGGATCGATGCCCAACTGATCGAGCCACACGGGTTCCGACCAGGGGCCCGCGGGATCGGTTGCAGTGACATAAAAGTTGCCCCCACCCCAGACGTTTGTCGTAACCAAGTAGAATGTTCCGCTGTGATAGCGCAAGGTGGGTGCAAAGATCCCCCCCGAGGCGCGCATGTTTTCTAGCGGCAACTGGCTTTTGCGCGTTAGGCAGTGGCCGATTTGCCGCCAATGCACCAAATCTTTGCTGTGATAAATCGGTACCCCTGGAAAGTATTCAAAAGAGCTATTCACGAGATAATAGTCATCTCCCACGCGGCAGATGCTCGGATCAGCATGAAAGCCGCCCAAAACCGGATTCTGGACCGTATCGGCCGGCACTGTCACGATCAATGACAGCGTCAACACGAACGCAGAGACCAGTGACGTCATCGCGGAGCTTGAGGGAATGGAAGTCATCACTCGGCGTCACTCACAATTTTAATGACCGCTTCGTGCGCCGGCTTGGGTTGATAATTGCGATCGAACAAGAGGGGATAATTAGTGCGACCTCGAATCGGCCAATAGTTCCGCCACGATTGACCATCATCCACGCCCCAAAAGGTCACCCTGTCCAGATGCTCACGATTCTCGTGAAAAACGCGGAATAGCTCGGCATAACGCTCGGTGAGTTGCCGTTCAACGTCGGCGGGCAATCCGTTGGGATAGGGATTTAGCTCAGGGCTTTCTTCAAAGCGCACGTTGATATCGGCACCCGCATCGGGATTGATGTCTGGTAAAACGTTGATATCGAGTTCCGTGATCATGAGCTTGACTCCCAGCTTGCTCAGGTCGCTGAACATCTCATCAAGCTCTGCAACCGAGGGATAACCCAGCCCCCAGTGTCCCTGCAGACCAATTCCATCAA
The DNA here is from genome assembly GCF_041737835.1 of Bythopirellula sp. NCBI lineage: Bacteria > Pseudomonadati > Planctomycetota > Planctomycetia > Pirellulales > Lacipirellulaceae > Bythopirellula > Bythopirellula sp. The sequence continues at coordinate 111,812 of NZ_JBGSQY010000072.1, forward strand.
TACGGATACCTTTAGATTGAAGGTTGCGGACTATCTTCGTGTAATACTCGCGCTTTCCTGGTTTCCACTCGTCATAGTCGTTGTAGTAAAGCTCAGCATCGGGATCGGCTTCGTGGGCATATTCAAATGCTTTTTCAATATAGTCAGGTCCGATAATTTCAAGCCATTTTGTCTCACGCCACTTGCCGCGATTCTCGTCACCATTCTCAAAGTCAATCGCCTCATTCACGACATCCCACGCCTTGATTCGTCCTTTGTAACGACCCACAACTTGGTGGATGTGATCGCGCATGCGCTCTAATAGCGCCTCACGACCAATGGGTTGACCTTGTTCGTCTTCAAAAACCCAATCAGGACATTGGTTATGCCACACGAGCGTATGGCCCACGATGAACATGTCGTTCTTCTCACCGAATTCGACGAACTTATCCACCGGCTCAAAGTTATAGTTGCCGGGCGAGGGATGCACGTTCTGCCATTTCAAAATATTCTCTGGCGTGATCGAGTTGAACTGAACTTTCGCGACTTCGAGCGCCTGGGGAAGCTTACCCGTAACTTGATCCTCGCTCAGAGCCGCTCCGATCTTAAAATCATCGATGTATGCCTCTTTGAGTGAGGAGTGCTGAGCCTGAGCGGCAGTCATCGTAACAAACTGCAGGCCAAAGACGATTGCGAGGGCTTGTTTGTGAAAAGGCTTCATGTGTTTACCGAGAGGCTTCATGGCGATCGACCAATGATTGAATAACTTAAGTCCGTACACGAGAATGTTTCCTGCGCTCGGCAAGATCCTCGGTAATTTGTAACGTTGTGCGATGATTGATTTGATAGGCAATGAGCAAGACCGTGCATACGGCAAAGAGAATCGTAGGATACATGCTTGAACACAAACGGATGCCCTGGAGGGCTTCGGCACTTTGCTCTTGATTGGCTTCGTAGCCGTACATCTGGAGGAGCATCAGCAACAGAAACGCTCCGACGCTTAAGCCGGCTTTGAGAGCGAAGCCAATCGTTGCAAAAATAATTCCAGTGGCACGACGGCCGTTTTTCCATTCGGAGTAGTCGGCTACGTCCGCGAACATAGCCCAGAGCAAAGGAATCGTGGGTCCGTAGGCTAGGCCGCCTAAAATTGTCAGCGTAACCATCCAACCAATTTGATCGGGTCGAGGCAAATAAAATAGCCCCGACACGATAGTCATCAAAGCAAAGCCAACCACGGCAATCGGCTTCTTGCCAAAGCGATTTGACAACATGGGTGAGAGCACGATCATCAGGATGAAAACGATCTTCTCGATGACATTGATGACGCTTTGAGCCATGTCTGCCACATTCGAGTTAGCAAGGTTGGAGCGGTCGGCATAAACCACCCAACCAAGGAAGTCGAGCAATCCCCCGGGCGCGGCTGCCCCCTCGGCAAGTGGAGCTGCCGTGAAGCCGAGACTTTGCAGCCAGTCGAAGAGGGCTCCCTTGTCGGCATAGTAGTGATAGTAATTGTAAAAAGACCCACCACGCATCGAAAGAATCGAAAAGTGAACGAGTGTCAGCACGAACATCACAATCCACGGACTATTTCGCATCAGGTCGGCGAAATCTTGCTTGGGAGTCGACTTCTGCTCGCTGGCGGGTTCAATCCGCTCGCGGGTGGTGGCAAAGGTAATTAAGAAACACACGACACAAACGACGGCCCACATGCCCATCGTGATCTGCCAACCAGTAGCCCGAGCCGTTTCGCCTTCTCCGTAGGCTGCCGCGAATTTTGCGACAAGCGGCAACGTGAAGCCAGCCACGAGCAGCTGCGCGAGATTGACCGCTACGAAGCGATACGAATTCAAGCTCGTCCGTTCGTAGGCATCGCCAGTCATCACCCCACCCAAAGCTGAGTAAGGCATGTTGTTGGCGGAATAAAGTGTCATGAGCAACACGTTGGTGATGAAGGCGTAGATGATGATCGCGTTACTGCTCCACCCGGTAGGTGTGGAATAGGCGTAATACATTACAATGCCCCAAGGCAATGCCGTAAACAGCACCCATGGCCGAAAACGACCCCAGCGTGAGCGTGTGCGATCGGCCATCATCCCCATGAGAGGATCAAAGAAGGCATCCCAAAGCCGCGCAACGAGCAGAATGACTGCGGCCGTTCCCGTCGCGATTCCCATCACGTCAGTATAAAAATTGGCTTGAAAAAGAATCATTGTCATGAAGACAAGATTCGCGGCTGAATCGCCCAAGCTGTAGCCAAGCTTCTCCTTGACCGAGAGCTTGCCTGACTCCGCCGAGTTGGGTTCGTGTGTGGAACTATTTATTGCCATAACTCAACCACGACACCAACCTTGTTACCCTGCGATTAATAAACCCGACAGTAACATTTCCTGTTCCCCAGCGAGAGCCCCAGCAAGCCGGTGGAAACAACCACGATCACAATCGAATTCGGTTCAGGAATATTCGTTGATGCGGCAAGCGATCCGGCATTGAATGCCGTATGCCAATCGGCCAAGTCTTGAGCGCTAAAAGGATTGAGCGACTCCCCCCGTTGCCACGCCAAAAAATCACGGCCATCGACGTCGCCATCGAAATCAAAATCACCGGCAATGCTTTCTTCGACAATGAGGCTGTAATCGAAATTGCCTTTGTCCAAGGTCAAGTCAAACGTTTCGCCGTCGATGGTGATTTCATAGTCACCCCAAAAGCCGTCGAAGTTGATCGTGCCATCGGGACCCACGGTCGTCGTCAGTTGCGTGTCCCACTCAGCCATGAGATCCATGTATTTCTGACCGGGCACGGTGAGATTCCAGTTGGTGTCAAAGAGTGCCGCCGCGGGTGCCTGATCCCACATGGCACCGGCCCAGAAGCCCCACATATAGAATCCCGTGGCATTGGGCGAGCCAAACATGACTCGCATGGTCTCTTCCATAATCGTCGCAGCTCGCGCGGGGCTTGTGCCTGCCTTAACGCCAAACTCGGTGAGCGTGATCGGCATATCGAGTACGGCGAGGTTCTGCAAAGTCTGAAATTTGCGCGGGGAGAAATGTGCGCACCAACAACCGTCGGGACTCGTGACGGGCCCCCAATTGTTGTCATAAGATTGAATGCCAATGGCACTCACTGCACCATCGGCAGCAACTAGCTGTTCAATTTTGCTCTTGTACCAGTTGCCGTAATAGTCACCGGTATCTTGGAAGACATTGTATTCATTCGTGGCGATGCCGACGTTGGGCCCTGCCGCGGCAGCCACTTCGTTGTAGATGTCGGCAATACCGCTCGCGCCGTAAGCATTCCAATACTTCGGGGTATGATCCATTTCGTTGTACACGTCGATTTCGTAGTACTTGCTGGCGAAATCGCCATCGTCGTAATCGTTGTCGCCGTCGCCGACGTAGTAGTCGATCCGCTCGCTAATCTCCTGGCGGAGGTCATTCCTAGCGGTCGCATTGCTCGCTGCGGAATTGAGTAGTGTATTGACCCAATTAGGTTGCTGATTGTCCCAAATCAGATTGTGCATACGAAGACGCTTGCCATTGGCCTCCGCGAAAGCCACGATCTTGTCGAGTTGAGGATGCCACTGGGAGTCTCGGTTAAATTCGTTTTCAATCCACTTGCCTGCGTTCTCAGGGACCAACGCATTGAAATGCTGCTTGAGCTTCTCTTGGAAGTTGAACGCCGTGCTCCCGGAGGCGGGGTTCGCATTCATGATCGTGGAATTGTTTGCCCCTGCGACGGCCGTACCAAAATTGAAGGCGTGATTCTTCAAGCTCACGTTAACAATTGCACCGGGAGTTGCCCCCTGCAAGTCGATGGTTACATTTCCCTTGCGGTAGTTATTGATGTAGGTGTTCGACGCCGCTAGCGCGTTGGCATCGTTATTGGTATTCGAAATCGTCGCGCCCGTTACGTTTAGATTGCGAATCTGCAACTGCCGCGACGATTTCTCCGGATCGTTGGCAAACTCCGTACGCACAAAATGGGTGCCCGCGGGCAGGCTCAAGGTGTGTTGATAATTGTTGAACCCCGTGGGGACATCCCAACCCACTTGGTCATCGTTCACCACGATATTCATCCGAGGGTTGATGCCAGCACTGGCGACCCCCTGAGCTTGAACATCAATCGTCACGTTGCCAGGAGTTGCAAGTGTGATATAAGTCCCCACAAAGCCACTGTCAGCAAGTGTCCAATCAGTCCCCGAGACGGAACCGTTGGAACGCATGACCAAGCTATTGCCGTTGATGGCCCAGGCGGAAGCCGGGCAAAAAGCAGAGCAAGTCAAGACAGCAGCAAGAGTGAGGCTTGGTCGCATGATGTCTCGTAGTCATGGTGAGAAGTGGATGATCAACTTCTTGACGAATCTCTTCAAAAAAAACTACCGATCTAAACAACAGAAAGGTGTCAAACTCTGTTGTTTGGATCGTTTTCAGGAATGGATGCCGGCAACTCTGGGAGGGTAAGCTGCCAGAAAACAACCATAGATGTAGGAATCTATTTTGAGCTAAGCTCCACAGGAATTGTGTTATTTCCCGGTTCGACCGTGAACTCAAGTCCCGACGTATTGATATCAAAATACTTATCCGGAACCAGACGCTCGGAAGGCTTCATTGTTCGTTGACCTTCTGGGACATCGGGTGGGCGGAAGGCCTGAATCGCAACGCGGTATTTCCCCGGCTTAACTCCTAGTTTTTTATTAGTCGTTAGTTCAAAGCGACCCTTAGGATCAAGATCACTCACAGCTGGCGCGATGCCAGGTTCTTCGGGCGCGAACGTAATCAGGCCTGGCGAGATGGGGTTTCCGTCGAGCGTCACCACACCATCAACAGTCGCGCCAAACTCGCTCCCGCATCCCAACAGGCAGCAGAGCGCCAAGCAACTGCTGTATCCAAGAGCCGACTTATTCAAACGTAATTGCATACCAATCCACTTTCGAAAAAAACACCGACGTGACTGTCACTCAGTGGTCTGCACCTCACCTCTGTTGCGTGTCGACAGGGCCCGATAGACCAGCGGATTGATGTCGTCTTGGACAAATCTTGCCGAGGCATCTGCCATGGCGAATTGAGCTCCACCGGGATGAAAACTGCGAAAGCCTCGAGTTCGAGTCCAACACTCCACAGCGCCGGGATTCGTGCAGGCTCCGGAAGCTTCGATATCCCAGTTCAGTTCGATTGCCGTGACTCCCCAATCACCGTCGCTCGACCAGGCTGCGCTATTACCATCAATTGGCGATGCCTCTCCGATCAGAAATGTGTTGCTCGCTCCGTCAGTAATCTCGTGAATTTTTACGCCACCACGGATGTAGGTTGTCCTCCAAAATATCCCTAAACAGTCATTTCCAGAGTAACATTGGAAAAGCGGATTATAGGTATAGAGCCCTGCAGGTTGTGGAGCGAAGGCCGCCTGAAATTCGTAGTGACCATCGCCGGCATTGCCCTTGTAGCAGGTCGTGGCAACGCGCAGGTCACGGGCAAACGGTACTGCCGAACCGTCCGAGTAGGGCCACTGGTTCCCTTGAAGGCCTCCATTCTCATCCGACGGGCAAACCAGCACTGCAGGCTGAGTTTCCACAGCAGCACGAAATGATGCATCCAATGTGAAGTTCATTCCCAGAGCGGTCTTGACATTCCAATCACCATTGAGTCCACGGCCTGGGATATTGAAACGGTCAAAAAGACTTTGCTGCTCCAAGAACGGCAGGACACGGACGATCCATCCTCCGCCATCCCGTCCCCCTTTGGGCAGTTCATCTGGCCTTAAATTTCGCCAAGTGTAAGTGAGTGAATCAAGGTTGACATCCTGAATCGCCTCGCTGTCGTAATAGTCTTCGTCGATCGGAAAGGCGCCTTTCTGATCGTGGTAATTGACTGCGGCCAATGCGACATTCTTAAGATTGTTAACACAACTCGCGCGTCGTGCCGCTTCGCGCGCTGCCTGGATCGCTGGCAACAATAACGCCACCAGCACGCCGATAATCGCAATCACCACCAGCAGTTCAACAAGTGTGAAACCGCGACATTTTCTGGGGCTTGTCATGACTACCATTCCCCTTGTTCGAATTGAGAACCTGGAACGATTTTGGAAAAGAATTCGAGGCGCCGGCGGGCTGCCCACACCGCCGGCGTCGTGACTTCATGGAACTAACTAACTCTGCGGCGAACTGAAATCAGGCCGCCGAGACTTACAAGGAGCAGCAAAGTCGCTGGCTCGGGAACGGCAGTGACTGCAGTCAACGGACCACCAGCGCCATAGTTGGTCTGCCAATCTGACAGATTGCCAACACTCGGATTACGCTGCCACAACAAGAAGTCCCGGCCATCGACGTCGTTATCACCGTCGAAGTCGCCTGGCAGGCCATCAGGCTGCGCAACAATTGAAAACCGCAGAATCTCAATACCAAGCACACCCGGATCAACACCACTCGATTGGATTTGCATTTGGCTGAGTCCAAAATTTTGCAATCCGTCTCCTGGATTCGTCGACCCAAACTGCGTCACGAAATCTGTTTCCGACCCCGAACCCAGGGGAATCGTGAACGTGGTAAATCCACTCGTGTTGAAATTGTCGGTATCGATGAAGAAGTTGTAGTCTTCGGCGCCAAGTCCCGGAGCGCTATCGTCGCCGTCATCATCGCCCAATACGAGATTAAATTGTGCGGCGGTATTGCCGGGAAGTAATCTCGCCTCAATTTCAATCTGGTAGTCTTCTGCCTCAAACGGCACGTTGAGGCCATTGAATCCGATCCCCCCGCCGCCAGTGGTGACCTGGTTGATCAAGATCGTCGGTCCAGAAACGTCGACGGCCCCGACATCGCTGAATGTGCCAAACGTAAAGCTTTGCGTTTGGGCCTCGTAGGTGGTCGTATTAAACTCGATTAAGAGCGGATCTTCTGGATCAACAAGTTTGACGCTTTGAACGTCGATTTTCAATCGGTCCGTGCCGCCGAACAGACTCTGAATTTGAATCTGCCGGAAACCATAATTTTGAATCGCGTCGCCATCGGTCTGATTGTATGCGGCCTGACGGAAAATGGGACCGGGATTGACGAGCGACTGAGTGATCAATGTCGGTACCCCGGGGGTAATGCCGGTCAGATCGAATCCAAATTGATATTCCTCACCCGTATTCACCCCGTCATTGTCCACGAGCACGATATTAAAACCGGTAGCAAGATTGAGAGCATCCACAGTGAGCATGATTTCAAGCTGGGTGGTGGCGGCGTTGAACTCGGCGGCAATGTCTGAACCCATACCACCAAACAAGCCATTGCCCGGTTCAACATCCGCATTGATATCGATGCTGATCACGCCGTTGGAAGTGTCAACGGCGAAGAAGTCGGCGAAGTCACCAAATGCAAAACCATTCGCATCGTGCTGCGCTGCATCGTAGGTTGCGTAGACAGCGCCTTCAGCACGGCTTGCAACGAAGGCAGACAGCAGTAGTGCACTCATTCCGAAGTATCGGAACCTATTAAATTTCATGACAAGACCTCCCATAAGATGAGTATTTCCAAATCACGCGATCAAACGCTACGGCGACGTACGAGCAACAGCGCGCTCATCGCGAACCCGCCCAAGCTCAGGCTGGCTGGTTCAGGAACATTGGCCACCAGCCGCACATTATCGAATTGAAAAATTCCATGATTAGCATCGCTATTGGTCGCGAAAATAATTTCGATCCAACCTGGGTTGCCATTGGCAATCCAATCCGACTTATGGTCCGTGGGATCGGCTGGAAGTCCTGAGTGGTAATCGTATTCCAAGGTAACCGTCTGCGCCCCTCCGCCGCCTGGCCCCCAACCAACGCCTTGTGCTGTGTAGCTCTTACCCACGAAGCCGCCATACTGTGAGTTGAGAGCAATCTCAAAAATCTGAGCGAAGCCATCAAACGTCGTTGCCGGGAAAGTTACGTCGACCAACAATTTGTCATTGGTCACAAAGTCAGCAATCGTGCCGGCCGCTCCCGCACTGTAGGCCAAAGACTGGGCATAACCGCCACCAGGCTTGGTGTATTGAACGGCGTAGTTGCCTAAGGTCGCGCCATTTGTCGTGTAAGCGTAGTCAGCATCCCAAGGCTGAACTCCACCGCTCCAACGTCCCCAGCCAGGTGCCGATTGTTCGAAATCGCCGATCACAACGTCGGCAACGCTCATCGAAGCCAAACTCATAATCAAAGCCACTGCCATGCACTGAACCTGCAATGCGTGTCTGCTTAACCGTTTCATTAGTCGCACTCCCAAAGATTCTGAAAAGAACTCCAACGCCATAGCTAATAGTCTTGAGATGCCTCATCTCGTCTCGGCATTGAATCAATCGCCTACCTCCGGCAGCACGTCTTGGGTATTATCCCAGGACGAAAATTGCCGACTCCCATCGACTTGCTGCTACCACATCAATTGAAAAGTTAATGAAAAGCTAGTGTCTAATACCTAGATCGCATCTACGACAAATCTGCCACTTTTGGCGGAGCAGTGGATGCTCGCTTGATCAGAGTATGTCTGACGAATATTCGCTCGATCTCTGCTTCTTCCGATTCGATTTGTTTAACCAACAAGTTCGCCCCCAAGCGTCCGATATGCTTGGCCCCAAAGCCCATCGTCGTCAGTGGTGGGGTCATGTACTTTGTCGATTGCAAATCGTTGAAACCCACCACGCTTAAGTCGTCTGGAATTCGCAAGCCATGCTGCCAGGCCGCTAAATACACGGCCATTGCCTCGACATGGCAGTAGCACACGACCGCCGTCGGCCGATGAGGACCTTGAAACAGAATCTGCGGCAATTCGTCTTCCGCGGCGTGACAAAACTTCACTTCCGACTCAAGCCCCGCTTCGACCATCGCCCGTCGATATCCGGCATGACGATCCGCCACGCTATAGTGAGGTCGAATACTGTCATGCAAATACATGACAATGCGGCGATGGCCTAAATCCAGCAAATGCTGGGTAGCCGTATAGGCTCCCGCCTCATCTTCGGTCACGGCGCACGACCAGTCGGCAACGGTCTTATCCATCAACAACACGCGCGGGAGGCCAATTTCGGAGATCACCTTCGTTGCCGCGTCGGGCAAGAAGTGCGACACCGCAATCCCATCAAAACGCCCGTCTAGCAGCAGTTCCCGCCAATCGCCTTTATCGTCGTAGGGCACAACCACAACGTGGTAGCCTTGTTCATGCATTTCATCAGTGAAGCCGCCTGCGACCTCACCCATCGTCCCTTCGCAAATCCACGCCGTGTGAGTGTGGAACAATCCGACAGCATGCGTACGGGACCGGGAGAACGCCCGGGCTCGCCAATTCTTGCGATATCCCATTTCCTTAGCCAGCCGCCGGATGCGAGCCGCACGGGCAGCACTCCCGAGTGAGGTTTCCTTAACATCACCTCGCAGGACGCGCGCAACGGTTGAGCTAGAAACTCCAGCACGCTCAGCGATTTCGTAGATCGTGACCGACATGAGACAGACTCAAGACAAGAGATACACCGGAATACGCACGAGAACCAAAACTTGCCACCGGTGTCATTTAAGAGAACACGCCTTAAAGTCTATTGCAATAGTAAAATTGTCGTAATTTAACAGAAATGCCAACATTTTTCGATTTACTACTCCCAAATTGGGTCGCAATACGGTTCCACTATTCTGACACTGGTGCCAATCAGGCCGAATTTTGTTGAGCCATCAGCTAAGAATCCATCCGAAGAGCCTAGGTAGACTTCGGATTACAGGCTGCGCTGTCAATTTCATACGTCTTCGTACTCCGGGGATTCAGTCTACTAGCCTTCCTAGTCGCTTAGATCAGCCGGAGCATTCTTTCCGTACCCAAGAATCGTTGCCAATGCCATTTAATCCTGTACTGGGTAGTTCGCTTGACACGGCAAGGAGGCAATTACTTTATACGCCTTACCAAGGCTGAATTTTTTTATCGAAGAATACGATGTGGTCAAAGCCACGCGGCTTAAAAGTCTTATTACGAGCGTGGTGAATACCTCAATAACAATTTGAATCGCCGGTTTTCCGCCTGCGGCCCCATTCTTAACGCGAGGCATTGCCCCTGACTCACGCGTCGTAGTTTGCCACCATGCGAATATCGAGGTAAGTATCTTTGTGTTAGCCACTTTTTATCTTCTCGTTTGGCGACGATATTTCACCAAAAGTTCGAGTAGCTTCTTATGAGACTGACAAATAACAGCCTAGCGACGGTCATTGCTTGGGTTAGCACGTGCCTTCTCGCCTGTGGCGTCAGCACGCTTTTCAGTGACAGTACGCGGATGATTTGGATGACCTGGGGAGGGTTTGGCCTAGCCTCTGCCGTAGGCCTCGATGTTTCGGCCCGTGTACGAGAAAAGGTACGTCTTGAGGAACTGAGGCGGATTTCGACAAAACGTATCGACAGAGAATTTCAGTTATCTGCGGCAGAATCAGAAGCAAACATGGCGATTCGAGAAGCCGTCGGTCGTATTTTGGGCGGTGTTTTGCCAGAAATTCAGCGTACCGATACGCGACGAACTCACGAACGATTTCCTTGTTCGTTAGATGCGGAAATCATTTTGCAACAGCATATCAAACAGCTTTCAAGCAACCCTGTCACTTCCACTGAAATGGCAAAGATCACCAATCTTTCCGAATCAGGTTTTGAGATAACACTCGAAAACCAGGTTACCCCTCAACGTGCTGCCATGATTATCACAATGGCCGACCAAAAGCGCATCACAATGCTGGCAGATATACTCTGGTGTACCCCGCTAGATGGCGGTGCCTTCATCGCCGGAGGCCGATTTATGCAAGTGTTACCAGTCGAGGAATATATCGGTAAGCAACTATGCAATCCACAGTACACTTAGCATCTCACAAAGCCACTCTCTGAGATCAGCCCCTCAGCTTAGACCAAGCAACACTTTACCTTGCTTGCGGTCTGTACGTAGCCTGTCCGTAGTTTGGCTAGTCACATCAAGCATAATAAGCGGTTGTTCCTCGTAACAATTTCGCACGTTGCGTAGTTGCCGTGCTACCAATGCGCATAGCGCATCTTGCGTTGATCTGACTATCTCAAGATCATCTTGCACCACAGGTAAAGCTCGCTTATCCCAGTGGGCAACCTCCACAGTTACAGGAGTTTTGATCTATGGTTCGTCAAGTGTTGTTGATTGATGATGACGATGCAACTTGCCGTGCAATAAATCATGCCGTTGCAGGGTCTAAAATTGCTCTCTGCACAGAACACGAACCAGCGCGTGGCCTAGCACGACTGCGTTCGCAACAGGTTGATGCACTTTTACTGGGAATTAATGGCACGACGTCGGCTGGCTTAGAAGTCCTCAAGAAAGCGCGGGATATAGCACCCACATTGCCACTTATTGCACTGACCGCGGAACCAACGATTGCCTCGACAATCCGTGCCTTTCGATTGGGAGCAACGGATTTCTTAGCCAAACCACTTGTTTCAGAAGAAGTCATTTCGGTTCTCCAGCGCAATCCTCCGCACAGTCGTTTACTCCCTGCAATTCGCAGCGAACATGAATTACTGCGAGAGCCCTCAGAAAATGGCTCCCTTCTGCCCGTGTTTGCTGGACCAAGGATGAACAATCTGCGCGATCAAGCAATCAATTTGGCACGATGCAACACCCCCCTCTTGGTACGAGGTGAAATAGGCGTGGGTAAAGAAACGATTCTCAATTGGATACACCAGCTAAGCGACCGCTGCGACCACCCATTCATTAAGGTTTACTGCGATGCTATTCACGAAAGCCAGTTGATCGATATGCTCTTTGGCAACTCCAGTCATGGTTTGGACGATTCACGCCGACTTGGCTATTTGGAACAGGCAGGGTCGGGAACACTTTTGCTGCACAATGTCACTTCACTCCCAGAATCTATTCAACTCCGTTTAGCAAATATTGTTGAGGTGGGCCAATTTTCACCCTCTTGTAGCAGCGAGAAAATCGCATTCCGTGCACGAATTGTGGCGACCACAACAAGCCGTAGCAAATGGCGTAGCGATTCGACGGCTCTCTCTGCAGGGCTGCAGGCACTCTTCGGCGGGAATCTGATAGACATACCTCCCTTAAGAGATCGAGTCGAGCATATTCGCCCGCTAGTACATGCGTTGAATATCAACACGGGCCATGACCTATCGCTGCAAAGTCGCTGGGCTAGTTTAGTATTTTCCAAGCCCGCGCTGACTAGGATTCAATCGCATGATTGGCCAGGGAATGTCGATGAACTCCGCAATTTCATACGACGAATGTATGTGTTCATGGAAAGACCCACCGTCGAAGAAACGGATATTGACGAACTGCTCGTCCCCGGACAGCGCAGCAGGAACAATAAAATGCTTTCAATACCAATTGAGGGTGACTACAAGATGATAAGTCAAGCAATCATCGCCGAAGCTATCCAGCTCGCACGAGGCAATAAATCAGCGGCGGCACGTTCGCTTGGCCTACACCGCAAGACGCTTTACAGAATCATGAAAGACGGAGGGCACAGGGAACGCAATTGACAACCGATAGCCTGAAGGCCCAAATTTATTTGACAACGGTCGAGCGTTTCTTAGTGAGGGGTGCGTTCGCGACTTAAGTTATGATCTGTCACGGTGAATGGGATGGGTATGCGCAGTACTCTTGTGGAGAAGCTTGCGATCAAGGTTGTATCAGTCCTTCCCGGATCGCTAGGCGACTCAGCAGCACCCGATCATTTATGCCAAGTTTACGCATCAATCTGTATTTATGTCCGTCGATCGACTTCCTTGAGAGTTTCAGTTTACTGGCGATCATTTTGAGACTATCACCATACGCTAGTAGTCGAAATATTTCTAACTGCAATGCGCTTAACGATGCCACGGGGTCTCGAGTCGCAATGGAATAAGCGTGAGTTACTGAGTCATATTGTACTCGACTCTTTAACCCTTCAGAGAATCGCGTCTCTCCTAAACAAATCTGCTGTAGGTGCTCAAACAAAGCCTGGGGCGATTCGTTCTTTAATAACAGCCCTTTAGCGTCTGCCTGCAACGCCTTTGCCATAAGCAGGTCGGTCCATTCGCCACCGACGAACGCAATCTTAGCCTTATTCCCACTGCTGCGAATGTTGCCAGCCAGATCAAACGCATCCTCTTTGAGATCAAGATCGATGAGAGCAACGTCAAGGCTAGGATCCGTCAGCTGGGTGGTCGTTATTCCTTGACTGTCACCGGCGTAGACGAGAAAGAATTCATGATGAGTTTCGGACCATTGCTTGACCGCGTCAATACAGAGTTGGCAGTGAAGCATACAGGCAAATCGCAACTTCTCGGATGTCATGGCGAATCGTGCTCCAATTCTTCAGTACGCAAAGAAAGTTCCGTCAGTCATCAAACGACGTTGCGAAGTTTTATGAAGCTGCAATCACATTCTCTAGGAACGTGCAGTCGAATAAGTGACATGTATGAGTGTCGACAATTTCGGCTTGTGACTTTGGAGTGATTTTACTACATGTCAGAAGCGCGAGCTTAGTTGCACAGAAATGTCACGTGCGCACTAGCGATGGATGCCACGATTCCTCAGAAGCGCGACATATGGTCGCGCTATTGTAAATTATTCCCATCAGTAGAAGGCCTACAACGCTGAGTAGTGTTGTAAGCCGTTGATTGAAGAAACAGAGCAGTTATATAAATCCAGGCTGGCACGCGGACGATCTCGCAAAGAGATCTGTACTAGTTCTGCCAACGAATTCACTTTAAGTTTGCTCAAGAGGTGAGCGCGATGCTGTTCGACGGTGCGCTGCCCGATTCCTAACTTGCTGGCAATTTCTTTACTCGATCTACCAACAACAACCAAGGCCAGCACTTCTTTTTCGCGGTCAGTTAAGGTCGTAAGTCGCTGGTTGACATCTTCGAATGCCTGTTGTTGCAATAAACATTCGCGATGCCACTCGATCGCCCCTTTCACGAGGTCCAGCAATTCATGAAATCGTGGCGGTTTCTGCAATAACGTGACGGCTCCACGACGCATTGCCTCAACAGCCATCGGTACGTCGGCATGGCCAGTTAAGATCACAACAGGTAGCCGACAACCGTTCTTCGCGAGCCGAGACTGTAACGTCAAACCGTCCATCCCTGGCATGCAAACATCGATCACTAAGCAGCTAGGAAGATGAGGATCAAATGACTGCAAGAACTCTTCGCCCGAAGAATAGCATTTTGTCATTAAACCTGCGGCTTGAAGCAGGCAGGCTAGCGCCTCGCGCACCGCGGATTCGTCGTCGACAATATAAACCAATGTACGGCCGATCATAGTTCAGGCGATCTCCCGGGCAACGGGAGTTAATTAAATAATCTGTGAGTGAGAACTCGACGGAGCATATGCAACTGACGGCTAAGGCCAGCAAGTCGACCTGATTCGCTCGAAATTCCCACCTCACCTCGAAAGAGTCTGCTTAGTCGCCTGTCTTCCGCTCGCATTCTAAATCCATCACTCTGACTTAAGTCAAAACCCATCCGTCCCGACGGGATCACTCAAGAGTAGTTTTGTATTAAGTCTTTTAGATTATGTTGACTGTCTGCGAGCTATGTCAACATTAAACCTAAGACATTATAGGGGAGTTGACCCTTAGTCCGTGATTCTGTTTTGTGGAAATAGTAACCGGTCGGATTTTGATCAGTCAGCAAACAATCTCATCGAGCATACTTATTAGCGCAGCCTCTGCGGCTTGCCCCAAATCAGCACTGCACACACTTGGTTCAAGTGGCATCACCGTTAACAATGCTTCTCTGAAAAAGTGATCGAATGTGAAATGCATAAGTTCGTGTAAACGCCTTTATATGCTAAATATCCGCAGAAAATGTATTCAAGAAGTAGTAATCACAATCAATCGGACAACGCATCTCGCGATGATGCGAGAACTGAATGCGCCGCTTACTCGAATATCCGGGCGAACGTCTAGTAAGCTTGTCGGGTATAGGGTCCCCATTGCTAGCGAGAATTTCTATTTCTTGTTCATTCAAAATCAGGATGCCGATAGTGTGGTTTGAGTTTCCAGTCCTTATATGGAAAGAATCTTTTCATTGGTTGAAGTATGTGTATACAGCTACTAGCGTATCGGTGCTCTTCAGCTTGAGTGTGTTGCTGGAACTATCTCTCGGGTTGAGTTTCCCATTCTTAGCTTGATTTCTACTGGTCATGATCGTCTCCAAGTATGGGGGCGTTGGGTCTGCGGTTCTTGCTGCTTTTATTGGATGCGAGCTTCGCAAGCCTGTTGTTATTTCAATCGCCTTGGCGATACCCGGTCGGCACTCTTGAGCATGGAATAGGAGTCGTGCTCTATCTAATTGGAAGTATTGGAATAGCAATTCCGTGCGAGGCGGTGCGTACATCCCAAGTTCGCGCAAACAACGCAGAAGTTGTAGAGCGCAATCAGCCTGAGTATTGGCAGGTGACGCTCAATTTTATCCTGGATGCCGCCATTGCTACTGATGACCGTGGACGAGTCACTTTACTTAATCAAGGTCGCGGAGGCATTAACCGGCTGGTCGTTTAGCGATCTGCCAGGATTGCAACTCGCGGAGTTCTTCAATATTTCCGACCAACAGACACTTCAGCCGATTGAGGATCCTGCTGTCATGGCACTGGCCCAGGGTTGCAGGTCCGCCGTTGAACATGAAGCAATTCTAACTGCCAAAAGTTCTGTGCGGATTCCAATCAGGGACAATCAAACCAAGCGAAGGACAGATATACATCGACAGCCAAGAGTGTGTAGGTACCACTTTTAAAATTTATCTGCCAAAATCCAAACCCTCTTCGGCAACTCTTCCTGAACCAGAGTTTAGTCATTCAGTAGGTATCGGATCCGAGAAGGTACTTGCGGTCGAGGACGAGCAAAGACTACGCAAACTTGTGTGCACCACTTTGCACGCAAGCGGATACGCCGTCTACGAAGCTCCTGATGGAAATGAAACGCAATTGGTTTCTGAACAATCTGTTAACGGCATCGATCTGCTCTTGACCGATATCGTTATGCCAAACCTAAGTGCCTGAGATTTGGCTGAGCTATTCCGAACCAAGAATCCGGCACTCAAGGTGCTATATATGACTGGTTATTCCGACGACGACGCGTTGCATCATCAAACCCCAGAACCCGAGTTACTTTTATTCACAAGCCCTTCTCGCCCCCAGAATCGACACGGGCCGTTCGTCGTGTTCTCGAGACGTAATCCAAACAGACAATTTCTCCTGTCGTGGGAGAACCATCCAAATTCCAGTTTTATCACCTTTCATGGCCGTTACAGGCGTAGCCGGATACCTTTCCCTCCATTTGGGCCGGCGATTTCAAGGAGGGAATGGATTGAAATTGTTCTCAAATTCCCCGGAACTATTAAGATTTTCGCAGGATTCAGAAAAACAGAGAGATTTTTAAAAAATTCTCTTGCAAGGCACTCTCTCCCTGCTAGAATGAACCCTGTCGAGGCAATCAGCCAGCGTGTGCAGGCTTCCGCCCTTCGTCAAATTCCTCATTTTCGAGAAGAACTACTGCGGCATATACAAAGAAGTGAGTTCCCTGCGGGTTGAACCGTTCTTTGTTTCTACATTTTGCAGCTAATTCAGCTTGCTTGCCGTCTCTTCTGGTGTCTTGAGCCGATCTGATTTTCGAACTTTGTGTTCGCAATCGACCACCTCAGAAGCTTTCCTGGCAACAACTTTCCGCGAACTGCTGCTGTCGATTCGATCCACGCATCGAGACGGCAGAAGAGTCGCCGCAGGCGAACTGAAACCCGAAGCTTTCGAAGCTTCAAGAAGTAAAACACCGTGACACACAGCATACATACGAACGACTAGTCGCCCGACGCGACACAGAAACTTGTGAGGTTTGTCTTATGAAAAATTGAACGGTTCGCTGCAGGATACAGAGTTATCACAGCGAGCGGGGTAGGCCAGTTGAAAATCGCGATTTGTTGTCGCGAACCACTGGTGCAGAAAGATTGAGGCAGGAGCTCAATCTGGAAGAGGTCCAAGGAAGACCAACCTTTTTTCAATACACGAAGCGATAGTAGTCGCTTCATCCGATTCAAATAAGACTTTTTGGAGATATCAACATGAAGAAGTTTTTCGCACTTTTGGCTGTCGCTGCCGTTAGCTTTTCCGCTACTCAAGCTCATGCTCTTAACGTCGCACTGACTCCAACCATTGTTAATGCATACAACAACGCCACCGACTTTGTTCCCCTGGCTCCATTGCCCGCAGGCGTTCCAGGAACCGTTGTTACGGAATTTCAAGCCGGTGTGTATCAAATCGATTTCGCGATCGATGTGACGAATCTGCAGGCTGGTGAAGCAGGCTTTGCTAATATTGGCTTCAACGTGGTCCTTGGCCCTGGCTTGACGACCGAACTCGGTGGTTGGCAGCCCAATGGACAAACGGTTGACTCCAATGGTGCAGCTCCTGGCGGTGTGGTACCACTGTTTGCAACTAACCTCGATGCTGGCACCCCTGGTGACAATGTCGGTATCCTGGTTTCGATTGCTGGTGGTGTGACCAACGCAATTGATCCTCGCCGCACCGTTGGTCAAGCTGGTGCCGCAGTTCCCGGTCCTTCCTACATTGGTTCGCTCTACGTCACTTGGGACGGCGTGACAAAGTCGACTCTTTCGACAGATGGCATCCTGTTCCAGATTAACAGCACCACCGGTCAATTCGGCAATACGACTTCTGGTGTTAGTTCAACCGTTAGATTCGGTGACGTTCCTGAACCAAGCAGCTTAGTTCTGGGTGGTTTGAGCCTGATCGGCTTGGCCTTCCGTCGCCGCATGGCCTAATCGCTTCGGCCCAACGGATTCTGAAGAGTCGCTAAACACAAAGCCCCTGCATCCAAGTGATGCAGGGGCTTTTTTTGTTTATCAGAAAAAATCGCTGGTAGGCTGGTGACCCAAAAAATACGCTGGTGTTTTTCATCCCCTAGAACTACAATCTGATTTAGCTCTTGAGGACAGACTCATCAATCAGCGCGAAAGGACTATATCTTATGCGCAAGGAAATCTTGGCACTTGCTTGTCTGTTTGGCTTACTGCATCTCTCGCCGGTTCAAGCGATCTCGTTGAAGATCTCTGCCGACATACAAGGCGTCTATGATGAAGACTTCAATCCCTTGCCGGTACAGCGCTACTATGGCTTTCCCGTGATTTATCAGTTTGATATCAGCTTTGCGGTCAAGAGCCTGGCGCCAGGGGAAGATAGCTTTGGCGGTCTGGCATTCAATGTTGACTTGTACAACTTCGAAGATGCCTATGACGTCGGTTGGACGCGCGACAATCCGGTGGTTGATTACAACGGCTTTCCGCCTGGTGGGTTGAGGTACTTGTTTTCTACAAATGCTGACGTTGGAGCATCGGATAGCGACGAGCAAGGCATTCTCATCCAAATGGAGGCCGGTGCGTTTACCAGCGCCTTTGACCCACGCCGCAACGTCGGTGAACCGGGGGGCCTGCCGGGCTATGTTGGTAGTCTCTTCCTGCGCCATAAAGGCTATCCGGGTGCGGTTATGACCATCAGCGGCATCCAGTATTTCGCGAAAACAACGACGGGGCAGTTCACTCCCCCGACCATGGGTTTTCCCGTGTCGAAAGTCGTTGGTTGGAGAGGTCCCGAACCGAGCAGCCTCGTCTTGGCGGGGCTGGGAATGATGGCTAGCATTTGCCGGCGCCATCAACGGTAAATTCTCACGCACTTGAGGAGGACGTTCTCATGATCAAAAGATTTCTGGCCGCCATCTCGCTGGTCACTTTCTTTGCAACAGCCAATGCGCGTGCGATTGTCGTTGACCTGATTCCCGAAATGGTGGCGGCCTATGATACTGCTTTCACTCCCATTGCACTCCCGACCTCTCCCAATTGCTGCGTCGGCGAAACAATTTTGCAATTCGATTTCTCGATTCTGGCCAGCGACCTGCAATCCAACGAAGCTGGCTTTGGGTGGATTGCTTTTGATATCGATTTATCGGGGGCCGTTGTCGATGCATATAACATCGGATGGAACCCTGATAATTTCGTTATCGATTCCAATGGCGCTGCGCCCGGTGGGAAATTGCCTCTTTGGAGCATTAACGAAGATACCGGCACGCCGAATGACGAGATCGGTATCTTGGTAGCTGTGGCGTCAAACATCACCAATCCCAGCGACCCCCGATATTCTGTTGCAGTAGGTTCACCTCGTTACATAGGTTCAATGTTTGTTCACTTTAATGGGGAAGACGATGTCATGCGAATTGAGAACATTCGTTACCAAGCCCGATCAACATCGGGTGCATACCTACCGTCTTCCATTAACGGGAATGATCTGGAAATCTACATCGGCGCGGCATGCCCCGAACCAAGTACGCTGATCACGTGTTCCATGATCCTCAGTGGCCTTGCCTTCCGTCGTCGTATGCATGATTATCTTTCCTAACCTCTAATCTCCGACCTCTTGCATCTTCTATTGCGACAGACCGTCGCAGCCCCGCGACACTTTTCGTTGCCAAATTTTTGGCGGAAAGTTGCAGGCTGCTTCGCGCCGCATGCGGTTCGGCTACACTAACTTGTGTGCCGACAACAATTTCCAGCTCAACGCTGGATGTCTCACGGAATCGAGAGGGCTGAGTCGGCACGCTTGCTGCATAAACTCTTCTGTTGATTCCACACCGTTTGTCCTCTACCGCTTCAACCTGTTGGGGGAGGGCCCCTATGCTAAAACACATTCCGATCGGTTTGATTGCCTTGCTCTTGGCCGGTGCCATGGTGGCCTGCCTTTTCTCGCAGAGTCTCTACGGCCAAGGTTTGGGCCAGCCGCTGCCGAATCGCCAAGGGCTGACGTTTCGGCCCGACGCCGCCCAAGTCTGGCGCGAAGCCGCCGCGATGGGATTGAGCTATAACGAAGCGCTCGCGCTCTCGCGCTTGCGAACCAATGCCGTGGTGCCAACACCGCTGCATCCGCGGTTTCAAGCCGGTGCCGGGGCGGGCATGGTTCAGCCCAATTATGCCGCGCGGCAGGGAGTTCCGCTCACCCCGTCGGTGCCGACAACAACCTACGGCCCAGCCTTGAGTAAACCGTTCTCGAACATGCGCCCCGCGCCGACTGCCTTCGAGCGATATTGGCCGTTGCTGCTGGAAGGCCGTGAAGACCCTAAAACGGGCGTTGTGATTTGGTACATACCGTGAGACGCAAAAGATGAGTGGCAAGTCATTATTATGTGACACTTATCAATTGTATTCACAAATAGATGATTTATTGGAACTAACTCTGTTTAACCCTGAGCTGTCGCTGAACAATTAGGAAAGATGATCACATTCTGTGAGCATGTAGCCCAGCCCCCGCACGGTCTGCACGTAATTGCCGACGCTTCCCAGCCGTTTTCTGAGATGAAAGATATGCGATTTGACGCTGCGTTCGTCAGGATTGCCGCCATGTTCGGCAATCTCAGCACGTAGTTCGATGTGCGGAAACACTCGCCCTGGCCGGCGTGCCAACGTGCAAAGCAAGTGAAATTGAATTTTGGTGAGCTCGACGGCATTGTCATCGACAAACACGCGTAGCTTCACGGGATCAATCACGATACTCCCGACGGTAATTAAGCGGTCTGATTCGCCTTGAACCGCATTGAGCCGGTTCTGCCGGGTGCGCATCACCGCGCTCAAGCGAGCGAGTAGAACTCGGGTCTCATCAAGATGCGGACCCGAGATGTAGTCGTTTGCGCCGGCACGCAGACAATCGACTGCTTGATCCGCGTCAAAATGTTCAGCCACGAGTATGATGGGAACATCCGCATGGCTGCCATCGCTGGCTCGTAGATCTTCACAGAACTGGACGGGCGGCATATCGAGCAATCGATGCGCCATAACCATCGAAAAGTTGCCCCACGAGTGGAGAACTTTCATGGCCTCGCGCCCCGAGGCGGCCGTCATGATGCGATATCCACCTTGCCGCAGAGCTCGCTCTAAGCGATCACGCTGCTGGTTTCCGCTCGTAATCAGCAACACCAAAAGTGAATTTTGCTCGTTGCCTTGCTGCCAACGGCGTTGCGCCGCCTGCTTGTGAGACCCTTCATACTCGGCCGAGTCAGAGAATATTCTATTTGTGCTTTCAAACGAACGCTCATGCGATCGGTCTTGGCCGCTGTTTGTTTCCAGCCGAGGCAGCGTGCCCACGCTCGCTGCTGATTCAAGCACTAAACCCATGACAATTTCGTTTCCCTGCATACCCAACCTTTCCCCGGGACCAGTGGTCAACCAAGATTGGAAGTTGCTTCGCTTCAACGAAGATTCGTTGAAGGTTAAGAATAACAAACCCAAGGTTGCAAAACGGTTTAAGATCTATGAAGAAGCTGAGAAACCAGCTAAGTCTCGGCAATCCACAAGGACTAGTAGTAAACTTTATTGCAAACGATGACTGACCATACAGGATGTAAGTTGACAGGTAACTTCACACTATCAACTTAATTTCTTCACATTCGATCGGGACACGACAAGAGATGTCGAAATTTTGGGCAGACGGATGCGGCAAACCGACAGAGCGACATGGCTGAAGGCGAAATGAAAATCGCTAATTGTCGGCCTGGATCGTCTCTTGAAGATTTCGAGTGCCCAATGCCCGCCACACGGCCAAATCGATCGAGTCGTTGATCAGCGAGGTATGACCATCACCATAGCCAACCACAACCGTGCCGGGATGCTCACTTCGCGCGGCCACAAGAGCGTGCTCGTAGGCCGCATCGGGAATGGAACTATTGCTGCCGCAATCAATTCCTTCCCAATTAGGCGGAGCCACGTGATTGTATTCCGTGGCATCGTAACCCGCGAAGGGCCAACCGTTCGACCAGATGTCTCCCGGTAGCCAACGACCAGCGCCATAAAAAATGGGGCCTGTAATCGCAGGCTTGAGACAACTGCTTAATAGTTGATTAGCAGTAATATTCGACACGCTATTGCCTTGCCCCAAGCCAATCATGTCGTATTTCGTGACTTGAACGTCTGACCCACCGTAAACCGCGTTTCCGCTCCCTTTTGTGCGTTCAGAGAAAAAAATTGTTCTCGATAACCCGTCATGGTAATCTTTTGACCGAAATCCCTTGGCACTATAAGAAAAAGCTCCGTTTCCGCCCGCAGGGTAAGAATCTCCTTCGCGAGAGGGTTTATCAGGACTGAATTTATCACTATCCGCGGTTGTATCGCCTACCGAATGGCCAGCAAACGGAGTCGAGCCGCCGAAATTGCAACGATAATTGTTCTCGGAAATGATCAGCTGGGTGAATGGATCGCTAGGACAGATAAATAGCCCTGAAGCCGTGGCATAAGCATTGTAATGCGGATTAATCGGTGTCGACCCATCGCTGCTTAGCATTTGCTTCGACTGACCAAGATTAAAGTCAATCATGTCATACACATTGCCTTGCTCCATGTAGGGCAAGATCCAAATGTGAACCGAGAAATTATTGTTTCGCCGGCCAGGGCGGGTTGGCCACGGTGGATACGAGCTATCCATGGATTTTTCTTCCCACCTCGTGCCATTGAGCACTTCAAAATCAGGCCTTTTGCGTCCCGGCGGGAAGTAACCCGTGGCGGCTTCATGGTTGCATGCCGCCAGGCTCATTTGCTTGACGTTGTTGACGCATTGCGTCCGCCGTGCGGCTTCTCGCGCTGCTTGGATGGCAGGCAACAACAGGGCGACCAACACGCCGATGATGGCGATCACCACCAACAGTTCGACCAAAGTAAAACCTGCAAACGAAGTATCGGTGCAAACTGACTTCCGAACTTGTTTCATGGCACTTGGATCTCGATGGTTTGCTTGCCAGGTTTGACTTCCTGCTTAAGTGGTGTCGATCCCGGTAGCGAATGCTCGGGAGCAAGCCGAATCGGAACCCCTTGCCCGGTGGCTGAAGCAGCAAGTTGCAAATCGGTAAGAACAACACGATGCGATCCAACTACCGCGCCGAGTTCCTTCGCTCCACCTGCTCCACTCATCACTTGTAACTTAAAGTGGCCGGAATCATCGGTGTCGGCCGTCGACACGGGGCCTTGTGTTCCGGCGTCGACGTCGGGAATAAACTGAATACCAATTTTTTTCCCCGGTTGACTATTGATTAGCAATGTTCCTTCAACTTCGGCGACTTCATACGAAGGTCCGCCGCCACAACCACTCAGCGCAAGCAGGGTACACGCTGCAAGAATGATGATCGCTCGATGACTAAAACCTGTTTTCATTACAGCTCACTCATTTCAACAATGTCGGCGGCGGCACGAGTCGATAACCTGGTCAAGATAATTTGGCTCAGAGAATCGTTGACAAATCGGACCGATCCATCGCAGAACGCGAAGATGACGCCGCCAGGATGGCCACTGCCCCAACCGTTGTATCGCTTATCTTGGGCAATGATGTTGTTGGGAGAACTCGTATACGCCTGGACGGTTTGATTAATGGGAACCGCCGATGAGCAGAAAATATGCGCCGTCCCTTTCATACCGCCAGCCCAGGCCCAGGCTGAGACTTGATACATTTTTTGACCGCTATTATTGCTAGTCCAGCTATCAAAAAATTCGTCGTGATGGAACTTTTCACCAAGAATGATCGTCTGAGTCGTGCCATCTGTGATGTCCTTAATTCTGACGGGAGGGAGTTCTTTATGATTCTCCACGAGAACATTCATCCCGCCGCCGCTTGTGGAGGCCGCCAGTTGATTGCTGGACCCCGTCAAAAACAAAACACCGTTTGGACGAATTGGAAATTGTGAGTACTGCACATAGTAGGAACCTTCGCCATAATTCCCGGCATAGCTGGTTGCCGAATAGTAACCATCAGGGGCGCCGTTCGTAGAAGTGCTGGGGAATGCTCCCGCGCCTCCCGTTAACTGATATGGATTCTCGGGGAAGACATCCGAAGGGCAAAGAAAGCCGGAAATCACGGTCGCTGCCCGCGAAGTGGTGGGATTGTCAGTGACATTTGTTGTGGGGAAACGCCCCGAACCGGTGGGTTTGAAATCCCACAGACTATAGAGACCGGCCTGCTCCAAATAAGGAAGCAACCGCACAAAAAATGTGGCCTTAGTAAGATTCAAATTCGGCATCATTTCCATGCCGATGGGAAACGCGCCTTGCGCGCTTTCGTAATTAACAGCAGCCAGAGAGATCTGTTTAATACTATTCGTGCATTGCGTGCGTCGTGCGGCTTCACGGGCGGCTTGAATGGCTGGCAAAAGTAGGGCCACTAGAACTCCAATAATTGCAATGACAACCAGCAGTTCGACAAGTGTGAAACCGTATTGACGCGAATTGCGAGAACATCGCATGTCAAAAAACAATCTTCCTGAACGTTGTTTCATTACACTTTCCACAATTATTCAATAAAGGCACCGAGCCCGCCCGCTGCCCCAGCAAGGCGGGCTCGAATGCCAACCAACAAGAGATACTTTTTGTAAATCCTGTTTAACTTCTACTACGCGGCACGATCTCTCTTGCCGACGAGGCAAGTGCCAATCGCCAATGCCAACAACAGAGTCGACGGCTCGGGAACGGCGCTGACGGCCGCCAAGGCACCACCGTTGTAGGCAGTTTGCCAATCCGACAGATCACCCGTGCTGTAAGGAGCGGGTGACTCGCCACGCTGCCAAGCCAAGAAATCACGGCCCGTGACTACTCCGTCGTCGTTGAAATCTCCCGGAACACCCACGCTTCCACCCACCGAGGCAGCGACGTCTAAGCCACTAAACGAAGTGAAGAAGTCATTCTGATACCAGAACACCGAGCTATTGTCAGAGAGCGTGCCATTCATCGCTTCTTCAACGAAGTTTGGAATCACACTGGTCACATTCTGTCCAAAACCACCCACATAGAGGTTGCCTTGAGAATCAAGAGCAATTTCACGGCCCGTGGCTTGCGAATCACCGTCATCCACGCTAGAAGAAATATCGATATGCGCGATTTCCTCAAACGTGTCTTTATCCCAAACGAAAATTTCGGTTTCTGACCCACCGGAGAAGAAACCGGCCGAACCAATGATGATATCCGGAGCAATGTGCTCGTTGTAAACCAAGCCAGTGAATTGCGCGTCACCTGGACTGCTGCTGAAAATGCCGCTTTTTTCGATCATCCAGCTGGCAGTGGTGTTGGGAGTGCTTGTCGTGCCAAAGCTGGCGGAGCTAACGTCAAAGCTAATCAACTCACCAAAGGCATTAAGGGCAAGCACGGTGTTGTTATCAAGCCATGTGGTCGCTTGACTGGTGCCAGTCTTCAAAGGAGTCAAA
This sequence comes from Bythopirellula sp., assembly GCF_041737835.1. Classification (NCBI taxonomy): domain Bacteria; kingdom Pseudomonadati; phylum Planctomycetota; class Planctomycetia; order Pirellulales; family Lacipirellulaceae; genus Bythopirellula; species Bythopirellula sp. Next base: position 137,018 of record NZ_JBGSQY010000072.1, read on the forward strand.
CTCCCCGTGCTACCGCTGCCGTTGCCGGTCGCGGTTGACATCCAGCCATTAATCGAAGCACCACTGCCCGTTCCAGGTGCTGGGCCGGCATCATATTGCATCACATGGATCAAGCCACCATCGTTCGCACCCCAAGCAATCTTGGTGTTGTCCGGGCTTACCGACATACCACCACCACGGTCGGTGCGAGCACCTCCAGTGGCATTCTTAATTCCCCAGACACTTTGAAACGTGCCACTCCCATTGGTGGCGAAGTTAAAGATTTCAAACCCCGTGAAGGAGTTGCCAAAATTGGCACCGAGAAAATTGCCCGATGCGTTGTGGCTGATGCCATTGGCGTTGTCGAATTCGACACTTTGAATAAAGTTTTTTGACCAGGGAGTGGAAGTGGCGCTGCCGCCGAATTCCGTGACGCCGGGAACTGCGCCCGAGCCCGGGCGAACGATCCGAAAACTATCGGTAGAACTACTATTCACACCGACCACGAGATCATCTTGCTGAATTTGGGCGTTGGCACGTCCTGCCCCAAATAAAACCATTGTGCTCGCCAACAAAAGAGCGAGCGAACGAATAAGACTGATTTGTCGCATACCTTGTGACCCCTCTAGTTGCTATGAAAAATTTCGATTCAGGATGCCGAGACCGCCCAGAGTTCTGCGAACATTCCTTAAAAACGGCCAGTCGAGTTGACTAACGGCGTCATGTCGCAGGTTGGCCAATCAACGCCAATTAGCTCGCAGTTCACGCGGAAATAATGTGCACTGACTCTCAAGGAAGGTCGCACGGGGGCTATTGTGAGTGAGCAACGTCCAAGTTCGGTCCAAGGAAAGTAAACTTTGAGTGAATGTTCGATTCAGTTTTCGCTGTATCAGCCTCTCTGTACTTATTAGAGATTTCACTTCTACTTACCAGCGTCTCTCAACCACCAAACTTATCCGATCTTCTCTGGTCATCATTGCTCATGACACTAAGACGCCGGGATTGATATATGAAGAGATACTTGCCGTATGTTCACTGAAAGCGGCGCTGATCTTCATCAAACTTTCGCAATGCTTGGACGTCCCTTGAACCTGTGTCTGGCAACATGGTGGTCGCGACGAGAAGAATCAGCAGATTCGGAGCCGTCGTTACAACTTTGAATGAACAACTTTTGTTCTTGCCTTGGCTTGAAAGGAGCGACTAATGAAGTGGACAACAATTCGTGGATTCCTCAGTGCCGCACTGGTCGGTACCGTGGTCTTCACCACAACGGCAGCAAATGCCGCCAACATTCATTCGAATGAAATCACCGACTCGGCCCCGTCGTCATCAAATCCGTTTACTCTGGGACAAACGGTGGCCGCCAACATGACAGCTTCCGGTATTGGCCGTGGTAGCGGGCTCACCGGTAACGCCGGTAGCAATCGTTACAATGCCGCTGGGTTCAATAGCACGTTGGATCTCAACGATTATTTTTCTTGGACTCTGACCCCCAATTCAGGCTTTCAGATTGATTTCACCAATCTGACGGGCAACTACCAACGCTCCAGCACGGGTCCCACGACCTATGCGTTCCGGTCGTCTTTGGACGGTTACGCTGCCGATATTGCCACGGGGGCGATCACAGGTTCGGGTAGCGCAGTCGCTTTCAACATGAATCTGGGAGGTGCGGCTTTCAACTCTGTGACTTCCGCGATCACTTTCCGTCTCTACGCTTACGGCGGAACCAGCGCGGCTGGCACGTTCAGTGTTAATGACTTTATTTTTGATGGCTCTGTTTCGGCACTAGCCACTGGCAACAACTCGACGATCACTGCACCCGGCACTGCGGGCTTTGGTCGCGTAATGCAAGGTCAAACCCCATCGTTGAACGTTAATCTCACCAAGACCGGAAGCGATGCGACAACCTACTCAGCCGTCGCGAGCAATAACGGGCTTACCGTAACTGCCGACGGCGCAATTGCCGGTGGTAGCCAAAACGAAATCGTAGGTCTGCAATTAGCTAACAACGCCAATGGTTCGGCCTCTACGGGTGCCAAAGCCTATACGTTGACCGTCGATAACACGATCGGCACAAGCGCTGGTGCTGGCCAAGGTTCGGCAGATGCGAATGACGTGGTGAATGTTTCGGCCACGGTCGTTGGCAATCGCACGATCAACAGCTCGGCTGTCAACCTGGGTAGCGTGATTGTTGGTGCTTCCACAGGTGCGCAAAACACAACTTTGAGCACCACGGGTGATGACAATAACAACACCCGTGTCACCGTGAACGGCGTTTCGGCCACCGACGGTTCCGTGATTGTCGCCACTGGTTCGAGTCAACTGTTTGACGGTGCGGCTGATACCGTTCTTCGTAGTGTCGCTGGCACGTTTGCCACAGCTGGTCCTAAGAGTGGCGCGATTGGCCTCTCGACGGCTGGTGAAGGTTTGTCTGGAGAAGCCGTCAATCCTGTGGCCGTGTCTTACACCGCCGCGGCGTTTGATCCCAGCACGGCTGCCTTTGCCGCCAACAGTGCAAATGCTTTGACGATTGATTTCGGCACTTTCATGCAAGGCAGTGGAATTCAATCGGTGAGCGAAGCCATTTTCAATGCTCTGCAAACCGCCGGTTATACCGCCGAATTGGACTTCGATTCGATTGTTGGCAGCGGTGATACTGGTGTTTTGTTCACCGATTTGGCTGATGGGGAATTCACGGCCTTGGCTGCCGGCCTTGGCAATGCTTATTCATTCCTGACGTCGTTCGACACGAACAATGTGCCGGGTGTTTATTCGGCAACCTACACGCTGGGCCTTTCCGATGCCGACTCTTATGCTGGTGCGGGCTTGGCTGGTTCGCAAGTTCTGACGTTGAATGTCTCGGGTACGATTATTCCCGAACCATCGACCCTTTTGCTCACAGTTCCGAGTTTGCTCGGCTTGCTGACGGCTCGCCGTCGCAATCGTGTTGCTTAATCTGAGGCAATGTGAAGTGGGTCGAGCGTTGCTCCCCATCGCCGACCCACTTCCATTCTCATTTGCTCAAAACTTTGAAAACGTCTTTCTGTTTTTTGGGATGGCAAGCCAAGTTCTTTGTAGTTCCGTCACCAAGAAATGAGGAGTAGTTTAATGAAACGACATGCTTTGTGTTTGGGAATTCTGAGTTTGTTGATCGTTACGGCGCCTGTAGCCCGCGCTACCACGATTGAAGCCTCGGACAATGCTACCGTGCAACCCGGCGGTCCTCGCTCGGGCACCAGCGGTAAAGCCTTCTTTAATGTGGAAGGTAGCAATAACGGCACTTTTGCAAGCTATGGCGTAGTTGATTTCAATCTGGCCGGACTTGGACTGGACCCAGTGGCAGATGTGGAGAATGTTGTTTTGAAGTTGACCGAGTCCAATGCAGGATTCAGTCTCAATGGCCCGATGAGCTTCTACTTCACGGCATCGACGGGCATCAACATCCAACCCGGCACCTCACCAGCTGCTTATCAAAGTGGCAACAACGGTTTAGCAAGTGTCGGCGGCACTTTTGGTAGCCTGACCTATTTGGGATCGGGCAACTACACCAACACTTCCAACGGTACGGTGGAATCCTTTCCCTTGAGCTTCTCAGGCGCAGCGTTGACCGGCTTTGTTGATGCAATCAACAACGGTACAACCTTGCGGTTGATCGTAACTCCCGATTCGGCTTCCACCGCTGCTACCTATGCCGGCAACACGAATTTCACCTATGCCGGTCCTACCTTGACCTTCGACGCGGTGACCGTTCCCGAGCCAAGCACCTTGGTTCTGGCACCGCTGAGCATGCTACTGGCTGCTCTCGGCCGTCGCCGCTTTATCGGCTAAGTCGTAGAGGACAGCCTTACCTCTGCAGGGACAAGCGGAGTAGGCGGGACGAACGGACTAGGTTCGTCCCGCCATTTTTCCTAATAACCAACAATCACTAACAACTTTGCGGCGAGCAAACTAGAAATTCGGAGCAGCTAATGAAGAAGCACCTTGCCCTATCGATGGCCTTCGTGGCCATGATTACCCTTTTGTCGACCAGCCTATTACAGGCTCAATACGACGCACCGGCCACCTACTACAACAGTGCAACTGGCACCGGTGCCACGTTGAAATCACAATTGCAAACGATTGTGAGCAGCATGACAGGCGTTAACTATGGGAATGCCCGTTACTCGGCACCCATTACAGATGTCGATCCCAACAATGCTAACAACATTTTACTGATGTATAATCGTGCATCTGTTTCTTCGGCATGGGATGAAGGCGGCACTTGGAACCGCGAGCATATTTGGCCTCAATCACGTCTCGCCGCCAGTGCCAGCAATGGATCAACAAATGTTGCGTCCGATCAATTCAATCTGCGTCCCGCCAACCCAAGTATCAACTCCTCGCGTGGTAACAAGCCCTTTGGTCTTGATACTTCAACGGGAAACAACGGGCATGTCGGCGATTATTACTACCCTGGTGATACCGATGCCGGGGATACTGCTCGGGCACAATTTTACATGTCCACTCGTTACAGTCAGTTGACTCTGACCGACGGCACACCTTCTGGCTTACAAATGGGCGATTTGTCTTCGCTCGTTGCCTATCACTATCGCGATGTGCCCGATACGTTTGAACGCCGCCGCAACCACGCTATCTATGGCTTGGCCGGCGCCAACAGCCCCGCGATTAGTAATCCTTACCGCCAGTCAAATCGCAATCCTTACGTCGATCACCCGGAATACGTTTGGTCAGTGTTTGTCGATCAGCAAAATGATTCGCAGCTTTACGTGGGTGGTTCACCCAACGCCAGCGGTGGGTCAAACGTCAATTTGAATCTTGGTTCTGTGTTGGTGGGTGCACCAGTGCCAGGGGCCCAGAATGTGAACCTCACCAAAACCGGCCTCGATGGCACGTACTATGAAGTGACCCCCTCGGGCGCCGCCACTTCGTCGGTCACTGGCCGTTACAATGCCTTTCCTGTGCTGACTTCGGGAACGAGCAGCCGGTCGCTTTCCGTCGGCCTCAACACCAACACTGCCACAGCAGGTTTACGCTCCGGGGCTGTCACAGTTAACAACCTCGATATCACCACCGCCGGTGGAACGGGTCGTGGAGCGAACGACGGAAATGACACGATTAATCTGGCACTCAACGTGCTCGATCATGCCAATCCCTCGTTTTCGTTGGTCAGCGACGCAAATTCGCTAGTTTACGATTTCGGTACGGTGCTGCTTGGCAGCACATCGCCGAGCTTTGGATTCAGCCTTGCTAACCTGGTTGCGACGACGGGATTTACGGCGGGCTTGGACCTTGATTCCGTACTTGGCAGCGGAGACGTCGGCGCGCTCACGACAGATCTGTCGTTGTTCAGTTCGCTCGATGCTGGTTTCACCAACGCCTTCACTGCCGCGCTGAATACTTCGAGCATCGGAACGTTCTCAGCAAGTTACACCTTGCAGTTCTCTGACGAGAACCTTCCCGGTGCGGCTGCCTTGGGAAACATGACGCTCACGCTCATGGGTAGCGTTGCCGCAGTGCCAGAGCCGTCCACGGTTTGCTTGATTGTGACCTGTGCATTGCTCACACTGGCTGGAAAACGACAAAGGATCGTTCGTTAATTCATTGATTTAAAAGCACGATCAGCAGGCAGTAGTCGACCAGCTCAACCGCCACCAGGCGCGAATGGGAGGGTTAGGCTACTGCCTGCTGATACTTTTTGTTTCGTGAACAAGATCTATCGCAATACTGATCTTCAGCTAAGCAGATAGCTTGATGAGCGCTGCTTCCATGACCAATCCAGGTCCAAAGGCGAGCATCACGCAAAGGCCGTTCTTCTTTTCGCGCCGAAGTTCTTCTAAGACAAATAGCACCGTCGGCGACGACATATTGCCATAATCATTAAGTACGCGCCGCGAAGCTTCAAGATCGTGTGCCGATAATCCGAGCGATTCTTCACAAGCATCCAGAATGCGCGGTCCTCCCGGATGGATCGCCCACGAGCTGACGTCTTCGATCCTGACTTCTGATTGGGCGAGCCATTGTGAGATCGCTTCCTGCAAATAACGGCGAATCACGCCTGGAACGCGAGATGACAGACTCATTTCGAAACCATGATCGCCCACCTTCCATGACATGAGATCGCTGGTATTCGGAAGTCGCCAGGAAGCGTTTGCAACTACCTCTCCCCAAGAATTACATGATCCCCCTTTGCCAACAAGCGAAGCTGCTCCATCAGCAAACAAGGAGTTGCTCACAAAGTGCTCACTGCGGTTGCTGTATTGAAAGTGCAAACTACATAGCTCTACGGCGCAGACCAACACACGGCTTTTTGGGTCAGATTTCGCAAAAGAATTGGCCACCCGAATGGCATTGAGTGCTGCGTGGCAGCCCATAAAACCAATATGCGTTCGGGCAACATCGGTGGGTAATTCGAGGCGCTCGCACAGCGTAAGATCAACACCCGGGGAATGAAATCCTGTGCAAGAAGCCGTGACCAAATGCGTAATCTCTCGTCCCGTGAGATTTGCGCGGTGTAAAGCTATTTCAGCCGATTCCACTGCTAAATCGGCAGCTTTTTCTTGATAAAACATCATGCGCTCGCCGGTCGTTGGACCACGCTTGCTCGCATCCTCAGCGGGTGCGAAAAACGATTGATGCGCTGGGACTCCGTTTGTCGACGACTCCAAGATGACACAGCGGCGCGAACTCACTCCACTTTTGCGATACAGCTTGGTGATTGTCTCAGTATGTTGAATACCAAGCCCTTGAGTAACCAATGCTAAATTGGCCGCATCATCTTGCCTAATCATGTGGGGCGGGGTCGCGGTGCCTAAACCGAGGATGTGAAGTCCCATGTATTCTCGTTTCTCATTCTTTGAGGGGCGGGGTGAATGGAAGATACCAATGTGGAAAGTAGACGGGGAGCATGCCACGCAACTGATAGTCCTGTGTTGACAAGCCAAGGCTGTCGACACAAGACGCTTAAACCTCGACAAAGGGCATGCCTTGGGTCGGTAAGGTGATGGAAAATGTGATGCCACTTGCGAGCAATATTCGGGTGCCAGCCTGATTGTGCTGTCATGACTAAAGGAATCACTGCCTCGGCCGCTTGCATTGCGAGAGTCATTCCCTCGCCGGTAAATGGTTCAACATAACCCGCCGAGTCGCCTACCAGAAAAATTCCTTCGTCGGCTATGCAGGCGGCCCGGCGTGTTAAAGGCAAGGTCCCGCGAAGTTCACAATCTCCATACCGCGTGGCGTTCGCGACTTGGCATTGTTCTAGTACGCTAAAGACTGCTGCGCTTGCCCCTAGCTGACGAACAGCAATCGGATTAAGCGCAGCAGCCAAACTCACCCTGCCATCGCCGAGTTTGATACGCCCGACGTAACCATGTTTGCCTATCGCCATCGAAAGTAGTCCCGCTGGCAAGCCTGGATCACTGACTTCAAGAAGTCCCCCGACACCGATTCGAGCAAATCGAGACGCAATTTGGCGAAATTTTGGTAGCCGTGCCACGCAATTGTTACCAAGTCCATCGCAGGCCAGCACGACTCGTGCATAAATATGTTGCTTAGAATTCTGTGCTGATTTCAGCTCTATTCTCCGCAGGCCATTATCGAACCCGTCTGTTATTGTGGCGGTGGTTTCCATCCACAGGTGCGCACCGGATTGAATTGCAACTTTCGCCAGTTCTTCGTCAAAGCAAGACCGCAGTATTGCCGCACCGCCTGTCATCGAGGTAACGAATTGCCTGCGTTGACCGCGAAGTTCGAGTTGCTCGATAGGAACAGCGTAGGAATTCGTCAAGACAGTGTTCAACGACAATTGCTTTAGTAAAGCGACTCCATCGGGGCTTAGGCAGCCACCGCAAACTTTATCTCGTGGAAATTTCTTGCGCTCGATCAACAAGATCCGTAAGCCTTGTCGCGCGAGCAATGTTGCGGCCAACCCACCGGCTGGGCCCGCCCCAATGACGACCACGTCCCAAGGATGCTGGCGGGTTCCTAAGCGGCTGCTGTTTTGTTGGCCGTCCATGGCTGCTCCCAAGTTATTAGATAGCGCTGTGGCCAATGCCGACGGAGAGTCGCTCCCTGCAAGCCCGCCTTAACAAACAACTGCTGGGCTTCGTTCTCACGAAACGCAGCCCGCACGGAAAGCGGCGCATCGACATGGACAACCGGTGAGCGTGTCAAAATGGCGCATCCCAACCAAGCCAATCCATATCCGCTTGCTGATCGACGCAAGTCGTCGACTAACAGAGCGTGATCTGCCACTGCTGCCAACCTTTTCAAAAGCGAAACGGCCTCGAATTCATCCAGGTGGTGCAAAAAAAGTGAACAAGTCACGAAGTCGTAGGTTGATGCCAATTGCTCACTGAGGACATCGCACTTGAAAAATCGAATTGAACGTAACCCCGCGTTGGTAGCTTGTAATCTGGCGAAGTCCACTGCGGTGGGGCTTTTGTCGCAACCTTCGATCAGCAAATGCAAACCTGCTCGCTCCGACCGACGTTTCAGCCAAATTGCCAAGTCTCCTGCCCCACAGGCAACATCAAGCACTCTTAACGCTTTGAGTTTTCGTTTCCGGGCAATACGAACGATCGCCTTCCAAATTTGCCGTCGCGTCGTTCCCCAACAATTTGTCCGTGAGAGACCTCGTAAGGCTTCATGGTGGGCGTCCTTTGCCAATGTAGGCTGGTCCATCACTTCAGGAGCCAGCTGCCTCGATCTGAACCACTCGTTCCACGTCTTATCGAAAAGAGTCGCCGACAACGATGTTTGTAGTAGATAGCTACCTGCTGTTACTGTGTTCATACTTTGCATCCTTGCGTGCTGCCAGAAAACTAATAACGGATCGAACTTGCCAATTTCATTCTTGAAGACAAGCCAGCGTTCGGTAGAGCAGGGGATCGACTTCATCAACTAGCCATGTACCATGGCCGTCACCCCACAAAAAATTCACGCCGCCGGGATGGCGACTGTCAAATTCACACTCGTCGGCATCGTCGCGATTAGGTCCCAACAAAGCTTGTCCTGCCACGCGTCCCGCTGCGTCCTCTCCTTCTAGGTCGATGCCCAGCCATGTTGCCGGAAGCTTCCGCGCGGTTCGTTCGCCGACAAATAATACGTGAGATGTACCTCGCAGTACCCGAGAAAAAGTCAAATCGCGATCGCGAACAAACGCACCCTCACCTTGCACGGAGAGCTCAGCATCAGGATCACTTGATCCGAATACTCCTAGATAGCTTGCCGCCGGTAACTCAACGATGACTTCGGTTGAGTTGGGTTCATGCGATTCATGGTCACCGATTTCCTTGAAAAGCTGAAAATGATCATCTTCGACGTCGGAAGCACACATATATGTTTCCAAAGTCGCTGTGCGTGCTGCCGCGTTGTTCGGCGAATCAATACCGGCGCGTTCGTCCACAAGTTGACGCAATTGATTCTGCTCCAAGTAAGGTAAAATTCTGGCTGCCCAACCGATGGCTGATGACGTTCCCGACACAGAACTCCAGCCAGCTGGAATCCGGCCTTGCGTATCGTGGCAGTTGTGTAAGGCGATGCCGATTTGACGTAAATTTTGCAGGCAGTCCATGCGCCGAGCCGTTTCACGCGCGGCTTGGACGGCTGGCAGAATCAAACCCATCAGCACTCCAATCACGGTAATGCAAACGAGTAACTCAAGTACGGTGAATGCCCTTCGCGAGGGCAATTCACGAGACAGTGAATATCGATGACAACTCATAGTTAGTATGAAAATCAATTCAAGGAAACGTCGTAGTGATGGTGAAGTACTCTGTGAGAATCAATCTCATAGTCGCGAACTTCAATTCCCAGTTCGCGTAATGCGCCAGCTGACCACTGAGGCCAGGGGGACCACAACCCCCGTGAAGATGCCGCCACGCTGATCGGCAACCAGGTCACCATGCACAAACAGGCAATCACGGCGAACTTAATCATCCAACGCTTTTGCACTGTTGATTGTGTGGAATTCCAATCTCGAGCAACCAGCCGCTGAATTCGCTCTTGGATTTGCGAAGCGCTTTCTTTCAATGCTAACCCAATTGGCAAGTTTGGCGATGCAGCCTGACACTCAGCGAGCATCATCAGGCCCTTGAGGTATTCGATGGCTTCGGTCCGAGAACGAACCGCGCCGCCATCGGCGATAAATTCGCGCTGCAAGGCGGCTCGACGCGAAGCTCGCCAAACAGCGGGATGATACCAATAAAGGATTTCAACAAGCCGCTGTAGGAATAAATAAAACGGATGATTGGCGCGTAAGTGCGAAATTTCGTGCCCAACGATAGTATGGACTATGTCGAACGAAGCCGAGAGCAAGGCACGCGGCAAGACAATCAGCGGCTGATACATTTGCCAACAGTAAGGACTCATCAGTTGGTCAGTGGTGCGTATTTTGACAGCATGCCTCGAGTTCAGGTTTGTTTTGATTCCCGCAAGCAGTGCTCGTTGTAGATCTGCTTCAATGGGATCAGTGGCACGCAGGACATTCATTGATTTCAACATGCCAAGCAGCAAGGCCGTGAAACCCACAATCACACCGGTGCCCCACACGCTCAAAGCTGTCCAAGCAACATACGTTTGCCAATCAAGGACCTTGACGACGCTTTCACTCTCAAGGAACACACTGATTGGCAATATCCTCACGTGAGGGCCGGCCCAAGCGAGTACGGTCAGTGTAAGAACCAATATGTAAAAGGCATTCCACAGCCGATCTTTGGACTCATCCGAGCTTTCACGTCGCTCAATCCAATTCGTGGCGAAGTACAAAATCGCTACTTGCACGGTCAAAGACAGCAGTATTTCAAGCGCTGACGGCAAACTCATGACTTGGCTTCCAGTTGCTCAACGGCCGCGCGCAACGCCGCGACATCGCTTTTGCTCATCTTTTCTTCAGACAACAAATTGATCACCAGCGAAGGCAAACGGTTGCCAAAGAGCAACTCCTTCAAATCGCCAATCATAGAACGTGAAATCTCGTCACGGCTAATGCTGGGACTATACACAAATGCGCGACCTATTTTATTCCGATTTAGAACGCCCTTCTTGCAATGCAACAAACTGAGCGTCGTGTAGGCCAAAGGGCGTTCGAGTTTGTCGCAGACTTGCTGCACGGTTCCCTCGCCCAAATCCCATAAGACATCCATCAGCTCAAGTTCATATCGCGTGAGTCGGTGTTCCATGGGGATCACGGCTCCTTGGTAAAAAATTACGAAATGTTCAACCTCGAGAAGTGCCCTAGACTCATCAACGATGTTTGTAGTAATTCTCGTTGCAGTATGTTCATCGAACTTGGGTTCGTGAGTCAATCTCAGTTTTTTGCGGAGGTTGCTAGCAACCCTAGACTATCTGTTTTCTAGGAGTTTCCCTGATGGGTACGTTCCAGTTTGCTCGAAGTTCGCGTCCGTTGGCCATCGCTTTGAGTTGGTTTTTTCTTCACAACATCGCTACCGCGCAACTCCCCGCCGAGCCGCAAGTGCCGGCGAAAAGTTTTGCTCAGGGCGAGGTCGACGCGCAGCGCAGTCGCGTTTACATCCGTGTGGGTAAAACGGGATTCGGACATGAGCATGCCGTGGTCGGCATGTTGAAAGCAGGGCAAGTCTTATTGGAACATGAGGAAAATGCTGGCGAACTTATCTTCGAACTAGGCAGTTTTGTGGCTGATCCTGACTACGCTCGTCAGTACATCGGCTTAGAGGGCTTGTCTGACCCCGCCACGCAACAAAAAGTGACGGCTAACATGCGAGGGTCCGAGGTACTCGACGTGGCACGGTTCCCAACGGCCAATTTTCGGATCAAATCTGCTCGCTTAACCCAGCGCAAAAGTTCCAAAGGATTGGCTGTTCATGAGTTCTCAGGCGAGTTCTCACTGCATGGTGTAACTCGAGCAATTCAATTTCCAGTGGAAGTGGAACAGTTTGATGGTTGGGCACATGTCCGCGGCAGTTTCAAGATTCGTCAAACAGATTTTGGCATGACGCCGTTTTCAAAAGCCTTCGGCACGATTGGTGTCGCAAACGAGCTCCAAATCTTCGGCGACCTTTATATAGCTCAGCGATAACTACAATTCATTTTTCTTTAGCAGGGATGGCCTAGCCATGAAAGCCGCAGAACTAAAACTGCCAATGACCTATACACGTGCTGCAGGAATTGCTGTGGGTTGGTCCACACAACTTCTCTTTGGCATTACGGTTTGGTACTTGTATTGGTTTTTGCAAGATGGCAAACAAGCAACTCGAAACACGTCCTTACTTTGGGATGCCTTTTTAGCATTACAGTTTGCGATTCCTCACAGCATTCTTTTGCTGCCAGCCGTCAAGAAGAAACTTACCAAGTTTATCCACCCTGCCTTTTATGGGCTGATGTTTTGCGCTGTCACGTGTTTTAGTCTGCTGCTTCTCATTGATTGTTGGCAGACGCATGGCTATGAGCTTTGGCACTTTCAAGGCATTGGTGGCATACTGATGAGAATTTGCTTCATTGCTTCCTGGTTCGCCTTGTACTACAGCATTAATCTCACGGGATTGGGCTATCAAACAGGCTATACACCCTGGTCCTATTGGCTGCACGGAGAATCTGTTCCAGCTCGTCCGTTTCAACCTCGAGGCGCCTATCATATGCTGCGCCATCCCGTCTATTTAAGTTTCCTAGGACTGATCTGGTTCACGCCCAGGATGACGCTCGACCATGCGCTGCTAACCGCAACTTGGACGGTATACATTTTCACAGGAAGTTGGTTAAAAGATCGCCGTCTCGCCTACTATCTTGGACGATCGTATCAAGACTATGCAGCCAAAGTGCCAGCCTACGTCTCAATTCCCTTCCGAGGCCTCTTCGCCAAGCATGTAAAAGCAGCCATCTTCCGGCCCAATCACTAATATTCATACGAAGTTATCTATGAGCAGAGTTGGGCACGGAGACTTGGCACTGTACGTCATTTCCCGCATCGCACAGCCGTTTGTCTTCGCAAAAACGAGAAAATGACCTATTGAAAAACTATTGATGGCTCGAATTAGAGATTCCTACTTTCAGGCCTTATTGAAGAACATCGTGTTTGGATTACGTTAGTTGTAAATTCTCCCCAGTAAGTCATCCGCTTTGCTTGTCGATTACTTTTCGCTTTTGCTCGCAGCAGACATATCTAGTTCCATAATGATTATCGCCGCGCTGTTTGATCTCAATGTTATAGTACTGACCACTTACCTTCTCGCCGTCACCGGCATGGGAGTGTGGTTCGCCAGTAGACAGGGAAGTGCCGCAGACTTTGTTTCCGCGGGGGGAGCGCTCCCCGGTTGGGCCATTGGATTGTCGATGTTCGGCTCCTATGTGAGCAGCATCTCGTTCGTATTGGCCCCCGGAAAGGCTTACGCCTCGAACTGGAGTTCCTACGTTTTCACACTGGCGACTCCGATCGCGGCTGTTGTCGCGGTGCGATGGTTTGTACCGTTCTTTCGTCGAGCAGGTGCGATCTCCGCGTATGAGCATTTCGAACATCAGTTTGGGCCTTGGGCGCGAACGTATGCCGTGATCTGCTTTTTGCTCACCCAGATGGCACGGATGGGAGCAATCGTTTATCCCCTGGGCCTTGTTATTTCACCGGTCACAGGCTGGACGCTCACGCCGACGATCATTCTGATCGGGGTGCTGATGATGATTTGCACACTGGCTGGTGGCATTAAGGCGGCCGTTTGGATAGGTGTATTCCAAAGTTTTGTTCTCATCGCGGGTACCGTCACTTGTTTGCTGACTTTGATTTTCAAAACCCCGGGGGGACTTACTGCGATTTTGGAAGGGGGGGCCTCCTATGATAAATTCAGCCTCGGCAGCTTTTCACCATCACTCGTTGAGCCCACATTTTGGGTGTTATTCGCTTATGGCCTTGTCATGAATCTGGGCAACTTCGCCACCGATCAAAGCTACGTGCAGCGGTACATTACCGCCATCGACGAAAAAGAAGCCAAGAAAAGTGTCTGGATTACGGCGATTCTCTACGTTCCTACGTCGGCAATTTTCTTTTTCGTCGGCACGGGTTTGTTTGTTTTCTATCGTGCTCAACCCGAGTTGCTGGGTGATATCCAACAGGCCGATCACGTGCTGCCTCATTTCATCGTCACCCAACTCCCCTACGGCATGGCTGGTCTGGTCGTTGCGGCAATCTTCGCGGCGTCCATGGACTCGAATCTCAGTAGCATGGCAACACTGACCCTTGAGGATCTTTACAAAAGATACTTTCGACCCGATGCTGGTGAACGCGAATCGCTACTCGTGCTGCGTATCTCGACGGTGGTATGGGGCATCTCCGGCACGGCCGTCGGTTTGTGGATGATCCAAGAAGGGAGTGGACTCGACGTTTGGTGGGACTTAGCCGGCTTGTTTTCAGGAGGCGTGCTGGGATTGTTTCTCTTAGGAATGATCAGCCGCACGAGTGGACCCAAAGCCGGCTTTGTTGCCGTCGCGGCTGGTATGGTCGCAATCATTTGGATCACGATGCCAAAACTATGGCCCAACATGCCCGAAGCGATTCGCAGCCCATTGAACAGCAACCTGACCGTCGTCGTGGGCACTCTCACGATCTTTCTTGTGGGGTTGATTGTCACGGGTCTTTTGAATGCTATCGGAAAAAATTCTGCCCCTACGACTTAGATGCCATCTACAATCATCTAAATAGGCATTTACAATCTTAAAATTCTACTATGAGAGACTTGTCGAGTAGCGAATTGTTCGACGACTCCGGGGTTGTACGAATCCCTTCACCACTGTGCTGCCGACGCGCGCAATCGTTGACGAATTTTTGACTGCTGCCAATATCAAATAACTTCGAATTCCGTCGCCGAAGTCACACGGAAGGGTCTAAGTGTGCAACGCCGATCATGAAGATTTGGATCAGTCGATTAGCTCGTTTGGGAATGAGCGAGCATCGAATTGATCGTGGACGAGGTAAACCTTGATGCGCTCGCCAACTGTCAGCGGATCCAGGTCGTGGTAAACCTTGATGCGACCGTGTCTCAGAATCAAGTCTTTGGTTGTGCCGTTCACCTCGCCGCAAGTCGGCATCGGACGCTCACCCCTCGCAAAGGTGTTGCCGTCACCATGCAGTCCATGGCTAGACATTGAAACAGCTCACAGTGGCATTGTCATCTGTCTGTCGAGGCAAGTACAATTCCCGCCGTGTCGCGGCCTGGCTGCGGCGTTTGCATTGCTCCTCTGCGGCATGACTATGTTGTCTACAACTCTTACTCACCAAGAAACGGTAGTCGGACAACCGTTCCTCGGCGCACGAGAACGCATAAAGCCGACTCTTGCCATCGCTTTAGCTTTGATCTTCTCAACCTTCTTGTTTGTCCCATGGCTAGGGATGCGTGATTTCTGGTTTCCTGATGAACCGGATGTCGCCGAACCTGCTATGACAATGTACCGCACCGGAAACTGGATCACCCCAAAGCACAATGACGAGGCTTGGGCTGACTATCCTCCGCTGACCTATTGGCTCGGAGCTGCCTCGGCCCATGTTTTCGGCGGACCGTCGCCATTCGTTCTACGATTTCCAGTGGCGGTCATGGCAGTCTTGCTCCTTGCGATGCTGGCCTTCCTTCCCCCGAAACAACCAGATGGATTTTCCTCTGCGAATCTCTGGGCAGTCGTGGCGTTGGGTACGACACCCCTCTTTGTTTTTCAGTCCATTAATTACCATCCAGACATGGCATTCGCCCTATTTCAAACGGCGGGCCTCCTGCTCTACGGCGTATCATTTTCCATGGAACCGTTCCGGCAGCGCCCTTGGTGCTATCTCTTGCGCTGTGGGGCGTTCGCATGCTTTGGTCTGGCGGTCCTATCGAAAGGCCCCCTGGGACTTCTGCTGCCGGGCCTCATTCTGGCGATTTGGCTTGCCTCGATAGGGAACTGGAAGTCGATGTTGGCAATTGCCGGGTATAGCGTCATCTCGCTTGCCATATGCTTGCCATGGTATTTCGCGTTCGCTAAAGCCACGGGCGCAAAACACGTTTGGACCGAGTTGTATTTACAGAATTTCGCACGCTTTACAGCTGCTAGCCGCGGTCATGGTCAGCCGTGGTATTACTATTCCACCGGCATTTGGCCACAAATGGCCCCCTGGGCACTTCTTCTGCCATCGGCTCTCTGGTCCGCCGCAAGAAACTCCTGGAAAGACCCCATTACGCGCCTCGTCCTCCTGTGGTTTGGAATCACCTTCTTGTTTCTGAGTGTCGCCGCCACTAAGCGACAGGTCTATTTGCTGCCCGCTTACCCTGCTGCAGCAATCCTTATTGGTCGCTACTTACATACCCTGATCACAAGTCCGCCACTGCGGGTCTTCCAGGTCGGCCGAATCGTGCTCGGCGTCGTCACCATCTCGGCTAGCTTCCCATTGATCGCGAGCGCGCTATTCCCAGGGTTGCTTGACTACGCTCATCTTCCGGCACGAGCACACTCGGTCATTAGCGATCTTCGTTCGTCATTGCTCATCAGCGGCATTGGTACTTTTTTGCTGGGAGCATTTTTATTGAAAGATGCGAGGCAGGCTTATACGGCTCGCATTCCTCTCAGTACGGCAGGTTATCTGGCCTTAATCTTCTTGACCCTTCAGATAGCAGTATTTCCTCGTCTAGACCAGGAACGTAGTTATCGCCCGGCGATGGATTACGTTCGATCCGTCTCCCCACGGGGGCGGATACTCTATTTTCTGCCAGGTGCTGAAATCAAACGTTGTGGGTTCCGTGTTGTCGACCCGCTGTTCAAAGTGCTGCCATCTTTCGACGACCCGCAACGGCTGGCAATGGAGCTCAAAACACCGGGTGCCGTTGCCATAGCGAAAACGGACCAGGTCGGCCGGATCACACCCTTTCTCGACAGCCCTCAGCAAGGGAGTCTGAAATTCAAAGAATTCCATCTAAGCAGCAAATCCTTCACGATCATCCATAACAATTCGATGGTGCCACGATGATTATCTCACCCAAGCTGGATTGCGTCGGCGAACCATTGCGTGTCAGCGTTGTCCTGCCCACGTTCAATGAATCTGCCAATATCAAAACAATCATCGCTGCAATACACGCTGCCCTGGGCGGCACGCGGCACTATGAGATCATTGTAGTCGATGACGATTCGCCCGATGGGACGTGGCAGTTGGTCGATGAGATATCGTCAAAGGACCGACGGGTTCAGTGCGTTCGCCGAATCGACAAGAAGGGGCTTGCCAGCGCTATCATCGACGGCTTGTCGCTCGGCAAGGGCGATGCCCTTGTGGTGATGGATGCGGATTTGCAGCATGATCCCTCATTGCTACCAGCAATGATCGCTTCGCTAGACAACAGCGATATCACCATAGCCAGCCGATATGTCGAGGGAGGCACAACCGGTTCGTGGGGAGGTATTCGTCTGTGGGGGTCCCGAACAGTAACCATGCTTAGCCGCCACATTCTAGGTATAAAAGCAACCGACCCACTGAGCGGATTCTTTGCCATCAGGCGCGAACTATTCCAGGCTATGGCGGCAGACCTTCGCCCCAGAGGTTTCAAAGCCCTACTCGATATCCTTGTCCATGCACCCGGTGCAATCGTCCACGAAATACCGCTTCGCTTCGGGGAGCGACACGGCGGCAAATCAAAGCTCGGCATCAGCACGGTGTTCGATCTCTGTTGCTCACTGATCGAACTGCGGACGGGGCATATCCTGCGGTAAAAACCTGTAGGGAACGCCCTGTTAGGGTGTTTATCGCCGCCGCCAACCGACCTTCGCGCAGAAATCGACGCCGAATGTCAGCTGGCGGGTTCTTGTCCTTCATGACTTTTAAGGCAAGTCGACGACCACTTGTCAGATGCAGAGCCTCGTAGACCGCACGCATTCCGCCTTTGCCCAGCAACTGACCAATTCGGTAGGTACCTAGTTGCGACCCGGGAGCTAGAACGCTCGAATCACTGCTTTGGGGCTGTGGGTGGAATGAAATCGTGTTCTCGAGATCGCAACAGAGGGACTCGAGTTCGGTATCTAGTTCTGGATTGGCGTCACGTATAGTCTTGCCGGAATTTGTATCGCCCCGAGCCTGCAGAAACTCCGCTGCAATCTCGACCAACCTTGCAAGCACTACCTGTCGTGCGTCGGCAGAGAGACGGTTCAGGTAGGGACTTAGTCGAGGGACACCACTTCTTCTTAGCGAAAATCGAAACTCATCGCAGACTGCATCGATTTGGGCTGCAACATCAGGGGGGCATTTGCCAGCGCAGCATCAAGCCCGTGGTGGCCAACACAACGAGCCCAACGTATGCGATGGCATCAAGAATCGCATTCAATCCGGTTCGAGTCATGCGGTTTCTCCTTGTTCTTGGCGAAACCGGCGACGGCGGCGGTTCGCAGCGCGAACTCAAGACCCACGGGCATCGCCGTGAATGGTCGTCGGCATTGGGTATCGGGACGGCAATCTCTTTACTCTTTGCTGGTCTCCGATGAGGGAACTGGTTTTACTTTCGCGGCCGGAGGCACCGCGTGATTACGATGGGCCTCTTCAAACCCGTGTGCTACAAACTGGCTAACAACATCAGCGTGGGCCTGGATGAGGGCGACGACAAGTGGATCGTCAGAGGTTTCTTTAACGCGAACGCCCTTATCTGTTGCTTCCACCGTCATTTTGATGCTCGCATGCCTCTGGAAGATAGCTGCAAATAAGTCGTCCCAGTACCGAAGTCCCCGACCTTCCTGGACACGTTTGTGCATCGCGGCCACATGTTCCTGGATTTTCTTGGTGATCTCAGGCTGGTCAGACTCTGTTACCGTTTCAACTCCATTGTCCGTCCTGGTAACCGTGCGCCGAATATCTTTATGGTGTGCGAGCAAGTAATGAAAAACGTCTTGATCGGCTCGCATTGCTGACCCGGGACCGCGACCTCTACCAGACCCCGGTCCTCGCCCTCGCCCTCGCCCCATTCCCCATGGCGGACCTTGTGCCCGCGCTGGATCGTCCGAGATACTTTTTTGGAACACCACAAAGTAGTTCTCCCGAAGCAAATCAGGCTCTTCGCTTACCTTTGCAAAACCTGATTCGCTGATCTCGGCTTCAAAAACTTCCTGTCCAGCGCGAACATGGTTTAACACCCAGTCGGTACTCGTCCCAGGAATGCGGCGAAAGTCGACAAGCACTACCCGGCCACCGGGCTTGAGTGCCCGCTGGAGCGATGCCATCGTCTTCAGCGGAAACTCGAAATGATGATAGGTGTCGCAAATGAAGGCGACGTCGACCGACTCCGGGGGAAGCTCCGTGGAATCGGCGGTCGCGAGCAGCGTGTCCACGTTTCGCTGGCCCGCTTCACGGCTGGTCGCCTTGATGTGATCGAGAAACTTCTGCGAAATGTCCACAGCGATGACGCGACCATCTTTCCCCACGGCTTCGGAGAAGAGCCGAGTGAACAGACCCGTCCCGGCGCCGATGTCGGCGACCGTTTGTCCGGGCTTGATCTGACAGGCCGCCACGATCTCATGGCGACGGGCGAACAACTCTCGGCTCTCGAGCTCGAAGCGACCAATGAATTCCTGTACGTCAGGGTCGCGAAATGAATCATTGATTCCCGGTTTGACGCTGGTTGCCTGCGACCAGACGTCCGAGTCTGCAAATGCGGCGCAGATAACGATGACGAAGGTCAGGATGATGCGAGTCATGGATCTCATTCCTTTCGGGGATGAAGGCAGTATGCGGTTCTGATGATACGAAGGAGCATCGTTAAGCCCGGCCTTTCAGCATGCCGTGCCAGTAGAGGAACGGTAGCAGAAATCGTTTGAGCAACCACATACTCCACCGCTCCTTCGATTGATCGAACGGAAACGTCTCCGTTGGAATCTTGTCGTAGCCAAACTCTGCCAAGATAAGTGAACCATAGCCCGTAACGATTGGACACGATGTGTAGCCGTTGTAGCTTTTCGGTAAGAGCAATCCACTTATTGCTGCTTTAAGATTCACGACCAGTACTGGTGCTTGCTTGCGAATCGCGGCCGCCGTTTTGGAAGTGGGCAAGCTACTGCAGTCGCCGATGCCAAAGATATTCCTGAAATGTTTGTGCTGCAGCGTCTCGCGGTCGACATCGACCCAGCCATCCTGATCAGCAAGTGGACTGTTTGCAATAAAGGTTGGCGCGCTCATAGGTGGTGCGACATGGAGCAAGTCGTAGGCAATGACAACTGTCTCACCAGTATCGACTCGATTGAAGACCGCCTCCTTCTTGTCGGGGCGAATTTCGATTAGCTCGTGCTGATAGCGGCAGTCAATCTGCTTGCGTTCAACGACCTTTTCTAGCGAGATCCGATATTTATCGACGGCAAAAATTGTCGGGTTGGCGATCGCAAAAATTACGTTGGATTTGTCACGCACGCCGGACTGGCGGAAGTAATCATCCGCCAAATACATGATCTTCTGCGGCGCTCCGCCGCATTTGACGGCGCCGCTGGGATGCGTGAACAGCGCGGTGCCGCCACGAAAGTTGCGAATATTCTTCCAGGTCGAATCAACAGTTTGATACGAGTAGTTGCTGCAGACGCCGTCCTTGCCGACGGACTCCTTGAGGCCGGGGATCTTGTTCCAGTTAAGCTGGATACCCGCTGCGACTACGAGCCAGTCGTATGTGATCTTGGAACCGTTGGAAGTCAGGACATAGTTTTCATCAGGGTGAAACTCAGTCACGGCATCCCGAATCCATTTCGCGCTGCGTGGCATCACGGACGCCTCCTCACGGAGCGTCGTCTCTTTGTTAACGACTCCCCCGCCAACGAGCGTCCAAAGCGGCTGATAGTAGTGCTTGTCGGACGGTTCGATGACCGCCACGTCGAGCTTGTTGAACCACCCTTTGGTCAGTTGTGCGGCGACCGTCAATCCCGCAGCTCCGCCGCCAACAATCACGATTTGATGGTGTCGAGTTTGTGACATGTTGGCAGCTCCTATATTGGAAAGGTTGTTCGACCGATGACAAAAATCGCAACCAGGACTATCGCGATCGCAAACACACGCTGAAGCGAAGCTCCTGAAAGATATCGACTCGCCCAAATTCCTCCGAACATGCCGAGAATGCCCCCAACAAGAAACAGCGAAGTAACTTCCCAAGAAATATCACGCCCAGCCCAGAGATGTGATGCGACGCCGGAGATGCTGACGAAGGTAATGACTAGCAGAGAAGTTCCCACGGCGCGATGGATCGGCATCCCGCTGAAAAGGACAAGGGCCGGCACAATGACGAAGCCGCCTCCAACGCCAAATAAACCCGACAAGACCCCGGTTAATACACCGACGATGATTAGCAGTAATGCACAGGGAGAAGACAAACGAAGAACGCCTTCGGAATCTCGACGGCACGTGGGGCCTTCAGTTTCATCGTCCTGAACGCATATGACTTTGACGACGGATTGATCCGCTTTAAACCACATCCGAACAGCCAAGAGCAACATTAAAATAGCGAACATCGTGAGGAGCAGCTTCTCTGAAATCTGCGCCGATAGCCAGGAGCCAAGCGGCGCACCTAACATACCGGCTGCGGCAAACAGCAATCCGGTCTGTAATTCGACCTGCTTAGCCTTCCAACGGCCCGCCAAGCCAATGGCAGATGTTGCTCCCACTGCAGCTAATGATATTCCAACGGCCTCACGTGGATCGACTCCCAGCCCGTAAACTAAAAGAGGTATCGCAAACAGGGCTCCACCCCCGCCTGTGAGTCCCAGCGAAAAGCCGACGATCGCGCCAAAGACCACGGTTAAGAATGCCATGCGAAAAACTCCAACTCATATGCGAAATGACGAGAGGAGTTTGTCTTGGCTAAACGCTGAATCAGGTAGATTGGTGGCCCGAGATCGATGTTGTCGCATAAGATTAATTTCTTCTTGAGCCACTAAGCTTTGTAAAGTAGACAGGCTCCCAATTCCCCGGAACAAATGCATCGAGTTCTAGCGCGTTGGCAGGCTTGATCACGACTTAACCTTCTGGGTTTCACTTTTCGTTTCTAATCCCGCATTGACCCAAGCTCGATATCCCCCTTCCATGTTGATAACGTCGAAGCCCTCTTTTTGAAGAAGGCTTGCCGCGATCGCCGAGCGCCCACCGCCAAGACATTGAGCCACAAGGGTTCGATCCCTTGGAAGTTCATCGAGGTCTCGAAACAAGGTCCCTAAAAAGTGATTTTGAGCGTTGGGGATATGGCCCGCGCGATACTCTGTTGCCGCCCGCACATCAACCAAGGCGACCTCTCCAGCAGCAATCCGGCTTTGCAATTCCTTGGGGGCAACAGAAACATAGGATTGTGTTCGCAGGCCCTGGCTCCGCACCTTCTCTGGATCGAAGTAACCGGCAATCTGATCGATCCCAATCGATCGCAATCCCCGCAATACGGTGGGCAGAGAGTCTTGCTCGGTAATCAGATAAAGCGGCTGTTTGTAATCCACAAAGAAACCAGCCCATTGAACCAAGCTGGATGCGGGAATATTTATCGTGCCTGGAACGTGCGCCGATTCAAATTCTGCACTCGCGATTGTATCGATGACTAAATATTCGGCTGCGGTCACGGCCAAGAGCTTGGCGTCTATCTCGGAAACCGGCGAAAGATTCTTAAGCAGTTCGGGTCCAAGTTTATTCACCCGTTTCATGACGGCAAAATAAAACGGTGTCTCTGGCTGGTCGGTCAAGATATAGTCGACAAACTGCTCTTCATCGTCGTATTGAAGGGCCGGATTAAACAGTCTTTCGTATCCGACTGTACTCGAAGGAACCGCCCCCAGGCCTTTGCCACAAGCGCTCCCCGCACCATGCGCGGGCCAAATTTGCAAATGGTCGGGAAGTTGCAAGAACTTCCGCATGGAATGATAAAGCTGTCGAGCTCCGATTTCCGCGCTACCCGTAATACCCGCCGCTGTTTCCAGCAAGTCCGGCCGGCCAATCGAACCGACGAACACGAAATCACCCGTAAAAATTCCCATGGGTTCATTGGCCCCTCCCCCCACGTCGGTGAGCAAAAACGAAATACTCTCTGGTGTGTGTCCAGGAGTATGCACCACCGATAGCTTGACATTGCCAACAAAGAATTCGTCACCATCTTTCAAAAGCTCGGCGTGATTCTGTTCTGCAAAAGCATACTTCCAGTCAGTTGGCCCTTCGTCAGACAGGTAAAGCTTGGCTCCAACCCGATCAGCAAGTTCACGAGAACCCGAGACAAAATCCGCATGGATATGAGTTTCGGTTGAGGCGACAACTCGGAGGCCCTCCAATTTGGCGGTTTGCAAATATTGCTCAACGTCTCGACCTGGGTCGATGACAATTGCTTCTCCGGTCTTTTGACATCCTACGAGATACGAAGCATGAGCTAGTGATTTGTCGTAAAAGTATTTGAGTAACATAGGAACGCACTCCTTAGGGGCCCAGTCAGATGCTGGGCCAATGGTTAGTTCAACAGCAACGAGTTACCTGGCATGATGTTGTTTTCGACGAGGAGTCTGGCTTGCTACGTACTTGATTCCAAGGCATTTTCGCTAAGATCATTCCCATGCCGCAGGTGTCGGTGATTCCTGCAAATGTCAGCCCAGCCCCAACAAAAGCAGCGAGTCCAAACCAGTAGAGATGGACGAAGAATCCCAGCCCCGTTCCTACGAGGATCATCAGACCAGCTGCAATACGCACCTGACGCTCGAGTGATATGACTTTCTTCCCACGGACGACACTCAGTCCAGCCTCTTCCCAGGCTGCCGTCCCCCCATCCACGCTCACAACGTTTGTATGCCCCGCGCGAAGTAGTTTTTCGCAAGCTTGCTTCGAGCGACTCCCAGAACGGCAAATCACGTAGAGAGGAAATTCTGGCCCGCGACGCTCGTCCGCTACCTGCGCTGGGTCGATCTTGTCCAACGGTACATTCCGAGCAAAGTCGACATGCACTTCGCGAAACTCCGCTGGGGTACGAACATCGATTAATTCAATAAGCGAGTCTTTTGAGGCTGTATCGCGCAAAGCCTGCGGCGAAATCGTAATGACATTCATCCCAGCTCCCTTGCTAATCAAAAAGATAGACATGTATCTAACTTACGACATATTGTTTCAAAAAAAACTCAGATGGCTGTTTCACAGACACCAAACCGACTTTCAACACAACGCAGAATATTCTTCAAATGGGTGTCCGCCACTTGGTAATACACCTTGCGACCTTCCTTTTCGCTCGTCAAAAACCCACAATGCTGCAGCAACCGCAAATGTTCGGACGCCATGGGGCTCGCTAGCTCACATGCTTCAGCAAGCTCACCAACAGTGTATCTCCCTTGCAGCAGCATTTGGATCATCCGTAGGCGATGAGGGTGAGCCAACATGCGCAAGCACTCGGCAGCCTGCTCCAAGGCTTTCATTTCCGTGAGTTTAATGGTTTTTGGCATTTCATACTCTCCACGACATTAAATATATCGTAATATCACGATATGTCAACATTAATTCCCTCATGAAATCTCGGAAATTTCATCCTCGTGGAGGCTTTTGATGGAATTTCTTTTTCGTACTGTGGACGGCCGAAAGTCGGTCCGAAGTCTCTATCTCGACTTGTAGGAAGCTTGTTGGGCCAATTCAAAGTCCTGAAAAATCGGCTTGATTCGCTTCATAAATTCCTGGGGCTCGACAAAGCCTTCGATCTGACACATGAGTTGCCGATCTGGTGAAATCACCAGCGTGGTAGGGTATCCACGCACACCCAGCTTCTGCGCTAACTCTGGGAATGTTGTCGCGTTAAAAGCATACGGTTCCGCATGGTCTGCAATCACTCTTCCTACCTGCGGCTGATCAAGCGTCTCGCGCAGCATTTTCTTACAGTAGCGACAATTGTCGGAAGTCACATACAAGAAAATCGGGCACTGATTGACCTGGGCCGCTTCCCACGCTTGCTGGAATGTTGCATGACGAAACAGAGGGTGATGTAAATTGGGATCCTCAGCAGGTTGTATGGCCGCCTGTTGAGAATGGCTTGAGTTGGTTTGGCCGTGAACTGGTACTGCTGATATCACAAATAGCATTGAAATCATCAGGCTGACTCGCATCGATAAGTCCTTAACTTTGTGACGATAGCCTAATCACGGTGTTTCTGTTGACTACAAAAACACATGACGGCTTACAGTTTAATATGTCGTCATATAACGACCTATCGATCAGTAATTTGGTGTTGAATTTTTTACTGTCTAAATCGATTCGAGCCCACAGATTTACACAAGCGGGCTATTTGCTGGAGCACTGCTGTCCCGACGCGATTCTCAACTGCACTGAAAAGCTGAGAAAATAATAGCCAGTCGAGTGACCTCACTCCAGTTGAGAAGATGGGATAGTCTCGCTATCTCAGCAACTTGAAGGATTCAATCACTTCGGTTGCTTGCTCGGACTTCGTGAACTCGGGCGTGCCCACAATCAAGATTTGATAGAGCCGCGTTCCCACCATATAAAAGCGGCAACGGGCTTCTCCCTTTGCCTGGGGGATCGTCACGCGAAAGTCCAAGCCAGGATGCGTCTTGTCGAGTTGAACTTCTTTGCTATGGAGCAACTTACCGCCAAACACTTCGAGCAGCCGATCACGGCCCGATTCCAAGGCGGCCGCCAGCTGCTTCGGTGTGCTTCCTGCGAGATTGGGATTGTCTTGGTAAGAGACGATGAACGCTCCTTGCTCGGCACCAACCGTGAATTGATGTTGCGTCTCTTTGGCGTCGCCGACTTTGGCGGTTTCGTGCGCCGGCTTCCCCGGCAGCACGATGCTGAATCCACCTTCTGCCGACTGAAAGTCGATCAAACCGCTTTCCGATTTTTGCCCCTCGGCGAATGACGTGCACGTGATGAGCAGCGCGAACGACCAAGTAACGATCAACAACGAGAGGAGCTTGGACATGCAAAGCTTTCATTTTAGTAATAAACGAGAACCGCATTTCGGTCCTCATTGATAGTAACGTCGGCCCTCCCGCGGCATCAGTCTGACTCAACTCGCCCGAAACCTTACAAGTTGTTAAGCCACCGCGAGTTAGCGATCTTTAATAAAAATGGGATCGTAATGGAAAATAAATCGCACGCATCACACGATAAGTAGGACTAATAACACCTTATTTCGTGGCACTTGGAGGTTATCAAGACGGCCTCGTTAAAGCTTATCTCCTTTGCCTAACAGCATTCTGCCAGTGAACGGGTGTATGGGAACTTCATTAAAAAAGAGTAAGAAAAACAGATTGCGTCGATTTGCGTATATGCTTAATGCCGAAGAAGACAATTAAACCGGTTAGTGGGGATTTAGCGTTGCGCACGATGGTAACGAATCGCCACGAAGCTTCGGCAAGTGACATTGAGAAAACATTGAGGCGTCTGTCCAAAAAGCAATGGACCGAAAAATAGGCGGGATTCACAGCATTCGGCACTATTACTTGTTGGGCGAGGAATGAGAACAGAGATTTCATGCATGGCACTCCCTACACGACGCCCCAAATGGGGGACGACCCACCCCTAGTTTTTGGCCAGCGATCCAACACGGAGTAAACACACCTAACCCCTACAACGCTGGTCCACCACCCATTTGTCACAGCTATCACGGCACTAGTTCGTGGTAGCCGCCAGTCACCGGATTGCCCCGAGCCCACACTTTCTTCTGTCTCGATGAAGTCAGGATGGAGCCGGGCAAACTACGAATTTCCCTATCCCGCCATTGATCACAGCAGCGACGCCTTCGGGCGATCCAGAACGCATACGCTATGAAAGCTTCAGCCACCTTCACTCTCCTGACAGCATCGCTTGGTCTGTTCGTAACCGGCTGCCATAAGCCGGCGGTACACCACGGCGAAGAAAAGCACAAAATCGTCGTCACCAGCCCGGTAGACGAAGAGGTGACTGTCACAGAGCAATACGTTTGCCAGATTCACTCACGCCGCCATATTGATGTCCGCGCATTGGAGGGAGGGTATCTGGAGGCCATTCCCGTCAAGGAAGGCCAGGCGGTGAAGCAAGGCGAGTTGATGTTCAAGATCGTCCCAACTCTTTACCAAGCCAAGCTCGATTCCGAACTAGCCGAGGCGGAACTGGCGCAAATTGAATTTAACAACACGACCCGGTTGTTCGAGCAAAACGTGGTTTCAGATAAGGAAGTGGCCTTAGCGAAAGCGAAACTGGCAAAAGCCACAGCTAACTTAAAACTGGCGCAGGCAGAACTAAATTTTACCGACGTGAAAGCTCCCTTTGACGGCATCATCGACCGTCTGCACGAACAACAGGGGAGCTTGGTCGAAGAAGGCGACATCCTGACGACCCTCTCCGACAACGACGTGGTGTGGGTTTACTTCAACGTTCCCGAAGCGCGCTATCTCGAATACAAAGCCGAACTCGATGAGCAAGAAAAGAGCGGCAACCAAGAACATCTGCAAGTTGAGCTTGTGCTTGCCAATGGTGAAACCTTCGGCGAGCGCGGCGCAATCAGTGCGATCGAGGCCGACTTCAATAACGAGACGGGCAACATCGCTTTCCGCTCGGATTTCGCGAATCCCACTCGCTTATTGCGCCACGGGCAAACTGGCACGATTCTCATCCATCGCAAGGTGCATGACGCGCTCGTCATTCCCCAGCGAGCCACGTTCGAAACGCTCGCCAAGCGTTACGTGTACGTCTTGGATAAGGATAATGCCGTGCGACAGAGGGAAATCACCGTCGAACATGAACTCGACGACATTTACGTGATCAAAGAAGGGCTCCAAGTTGACGACAAAATCGTCCTGGAAGGAGTCCGACAGGTCGAAGACGGCGAGATACCTGAGTTCGAATATCGCAATCCAGAAGAAGTTCTAAGCAACCTCAAGAATAAGGCCGAGTAACAGCCGCTTCCATTGCAGGAAGAGACGGTACAACGAAAACATTATGTTCGGAAAGTTCCTCCATAGACCGGCGCTCGCGATTGTGATCTCGCTGCTCATCCTATTCATGGGTGGGTTGGCGATTGTTTCGCTGCCCATTTCTCAATTCCCAACCGTCGCGCCGCCAAGCGTCGTGGTGTCAGTCTCGTTTCCAGGCGCGAGCGCCAAGGTGTTGATCGAGTCGGTCCTCGTGATTTTGGAGCAATCGATCAACGGCGTGCAGGATATGCGCTACATGATCTCCGACGCCACCAGCGCCGGCGAAGCCACGATCCAAGTGATCTTCGAGCCGGGCACGAACCCAGACGTGGCGGTCATGAACGTCAACAACCGCGTTCAGGCCGTGAAAAACAACCTTCCTCCCATCGTGGAGCGCGAGGGCATCATCGTCATGCAGAACATGGCCAGCATGTTGATGTATGTAAACGTCTTCAGCAAAGACAAAAACGTCGATCAAAACTTTCTCTACAACTTTGCGACCGTCAATATTCTCAATGAAATCAAACGTATCCCCGGCGTGGGTCGCGCGAACATTTTGGGCAACCGTTCTTACGCCATGCGTGTCGAGCTCGATCTCGACCGCATGCGGGCTTACAACGTCTCAGCCGAAGACGTGATGGAGGCATTGGCGGAGCAGAGCATGATTGGCTCACCCGGTCGACTCGGTCAGGCTACCGGTAAAACTTCGCAGACAATTGAGTATGTGCTCACTTGGGTGGGACGCTACAACACCCCCGAGCAATATGAGCAAATTATCTTGAAGTCCAACCCGGAAGGTGAAATCCTTCGGCTCAAGGATGTCGCCAAGATTTCATTGGGCTCATCGTTCTACGATCTGTACTCAGACATGGACGGTTATCCTTCGGCGGCCATTGTTCTTAAGCAAACCCCGGGCTCAAATGCCACGGTCGTGATCGAGAACGTCAAGAAGAAGCTCGAAGAGATCAAGGAAGCATCGTTCCCGCCGGGTATGGACTATCAGGTGAGTTACGACGTTTCCAGCTTCTTGGAAGCTTCGATTGAAAAAGTTTTGCATACGCTGATCGAAGCCTTTGTGTTGGTCGCGCTCGTGGTGTTCCTGTTCCTAGGCGACTTCCGCTCGACGTTGATTCCGACGCTGGCCGTGCCGGTTTCTTTGATTGGCACGTTCTTCTTCATGCTGATTTTCGGCATGTCGATCAATTTGATCACACTCTTCGCGTTGGTGCTTGCCATTGGCGTGGTGGTCGACGACGCGATTGTGGTGGTCGAAGCCGTTCATGAAAAAATGCATACCAAACACCTCTCGCCTTATGCAGCGACCAAAGAGGTTGTTCACGAAATAAGTGGCGCCATTATCGCCATCACTTTGGTGATGACCGCCGTGTTTATTCCCGTGACCTTCATCCCAGGTCCGGTGGGCGTGTTCTATCGCCAATTCGGGCTGACGATGGCGATGTCGATTGTGCTCTCCGGCGTAGTGGCGCTAACGCTTACTCCGGTCTTATGTGCAATGATTCTTAAGCCGTATGATCCAAACAAAAAGAAAAGCCTTAACCCGCTCACGATTTTCCTGCGATTTGTGGACCGCGGCATCGTCAAGCTCACCAACGGCTATGGCTGGGTCCTTGGGGGACTCGTGTCTCGCCGCATGCTGACCTTGCTCATCATCACGGGCTTCGGCGTCGGAATTTTCTTTGTGAACACGGAGCTTCCCACGGGATTTATTCCGCTCGAAGACCAAGGCATCATCTACGCCATTATTCAAACGCCTCCCGGCTCGACGCTCGAATACACGAACGCCAAGTCGCACGAGCTGCAAAAAATCTGCGAGTCGCTCGATGAGGTCGTTTCGGTTTCTTCGCTCGCAGGTTACGAGGTTTTGACCGAAGGCCGTGGCTCGAACGCGGGTACGTGTATCATCAACTTGAAACCGTGGGACGAGCGCAAATTGACCTCGAAGCAGATCATCGAGGAACTCGAAGAAAAAGGCCGCGAGATTGCCAACGTCAAACTCGAATTCTACGAACCCCCCGCGGTTCCCGGCTTCGGTGCTGCAGGTGGTTTTGCTTTGAATCTGCTCGATAAGACCAACAGCGGCGACTACGACCGACTCGGCGAAGTGACCGACAAGTTCATGGCGGCCTTAGGCAAGCGTAAAGAACTCAAGGGCCTCTTTACCTTCTTTGCCAACAACTACCCGCAGTACGAACTGGTGATCAATAACGACGTCGCAATGCAAAAGGGCGTGTCGATTGCCGACGCGATGAACAATCTCTCGATTGTGGTCGGTAGCACTTGGGAACAAGGTTTCGTCCGCTTTGGGCAGTTCTACAAAGTTTATGTTCAGGCCTTGCCGGAATTTCGCCGTTATCCGGGTGACTTCGACAATATGTTCGTCAAGAACGATTCGGGGGAAATGGTCCCTTACTCAGCGTTCATGAAGCTTGAGAAGACGCAGGGCCTCAACGAAATCAGCCGTTACAACCTCTATCCGACAGCCGCCATTCAAGGCGCGCCAGCCGCGGGATTTAGCACGGGGCAGGCCATCAAAGCTATCCAAGAGGTTGCCGCCGAAACACTGCCACGCGGATATGACATCGGCTGGCAGGGCCTTTCCTACGACGAAGCCAACAAAGGCAACACGTCGACTTACATCTTTTTGATCGTCGTGATGTTCGTCTATCTTGTGCTGGTCGGGCAATACGAAAGCTTCTTGATTCCGTTGGGCGTGATTTTGTCGCTCCCCATCGGGCTCTTTGGTTCGTTCCTATTCTTAAAGGCAATGGGACTGGCCAACGACGTCTACGCCCAAATTGGTTTGGTCATGTTGGTCGGTCTGCTGGGCAAGAATGCAATTTTGATCATTGAGTTTGCCGTGCAGCGGCACAAGGAAGGTGTCAGCATCAGGGATGCGGCCATCGAAGGTGGAAAACTTCGGTTCCGGCCAATTCTTATGACCTCGTTCGCCTTTATTGCCGGTTTGATTCCCTTGGTCCGCGCCACGGGCCCGGGGGCCATCGGCAACCGCACGATTGGAACCACCGCGGTGGGTGGCATGTTGTTGGGCACTGTGATCGGGGTCTTGGTGATTCCCGGTCTCTATTACCTGTTCGCAAGGATTGCCGACGGGCGCAGTTTAATCAGGGATGAGCATGATGTACCTCTTACAGAGATCTTCGAACGCGGATAGATGGAACTTCGCGCTATCGACAGTGATCGTAGCTGGCTTTTTGCTGGTTCTGCCGTCGTGTTGCATACCACAGCTTCGCTGCGCGCAGAAGGCGCCGCCGCTGCCTGATACGTTTAGTGGTGAAATGAGTTTTGAAAACTCGGCGCACCTAGGATGGCACCAGTTCTTCGACGATCCCATGCTCTTGGGCTTAATCTACGATTCGCTCAACGGCAACCAGGAGTTGAAGATTCTCTATCAAGACATTCGCATCGCAGGTAACGAAGTTGAAGCCCGCAAAGGCGAATACTTGCCGTTTGTTGGTCTAGGACTCGGTGCAGGCATCGAAAAACCGAGCCGCTTCACACGCGATGGTGCCGTCGAGGATCAATTGCTCGTCGCTCCCGGCAAGACTTTCCCCGAACCTCTGCCCGACTTCTTGATTGCGACCAACATTTCGTGGGAAATCGACATCTGGAAGAAACTTCGCAACGCCCGAGACGCGGCAGCCTTGCGTTATCTCGGCACCCGCGACGGACAGACCTACATGGTCACCCGCTTAGTGGCCGAAGTCGCCGAGAACTACTACGAACTCTTGGCGCTCGACAGCCGCATGCAAACCTTGGACAAGACCATCGAGATCCAAGAACAAAGCCTCGAGTTTGCCAAAGCTCGCAAGGAAGCGGCCCGCGATACCGAATTGGCTGTGCAGCGTTTCCTCGCGGAAGTCAAGAAAAACCAAAGCGAAAAGCTCATCATCCAGCAACGCATGGTCGAGGTCGAGAATCGTATCAACTTCCTGCTCGGTCGCTTCCCGCAACCAATTGCACGGCTCTCCACCGAATACATCAACTTGAACCTCCGCGCGCTCAACGTCGGCGTTCCTTCACAACTTTTGCAGAACCGTGCCGACATCCGCCAAGCCGAACGCGAATTGGCGGCCTGTGGCCTCGACATACGAGTGGCCCGTGCCCGCTTCTTCCCATCGGTCAATCTGAGCGCCGGCGTTGGTCTGGAAGCCTTCAATACCAACTATCTGCTCGACACGCCCGAATCGATGCTCTATCGCGCAGGCGGCGATATCGTCGCACCGCTCCTCAATCGCAAGGCCATCAAGGCCGCCTACATGAGCGCAAATGCACGACAAATTCAAGCCGTCTACGAGTACCAACAAACCGTGCTCAATGCTTACGTCGAAGTCGTCAATCGCATGTCGAAAGTCGAAAACTACGGCCAAAGCATCAAAATCAAAAAGGAGCAATTGGCTTCTTTGGAGTCCTCGGTCGACAATGCCACGAAGCTGTTCCAGAACGCCCGCGCCGAGTACATGGAAGTGCTGCTTGCACAGCGCGACATGATGGAAGCCAAAATGGTGTTAATCGAAACCAAACAGCAACAACTCGCTGCGATAGTCAACACCTACCAAGCCCTCGGCGGCGGCGGATGGATGCCTAACGGGCTGACGATGAATGATATCGTCTGCAATCCCTTGCCTCCCATCGAAGAGATTCCATTGATCGAATCAATCGATGACGAAACTCCAGAAGGTGGCATCCCTAATCCAACAACCCAGGAAGCGACACAGCCCGAAGTCCTCCCTGGTCCGGAAACGGATTTAAAAGACGTAAATCAGCCTCCGGCCGAAACGGATGCTCCACCACCAATTCCCGACCAATTGCGAGAAGAAAAAGAGAGTGGCTTACACGTGCTGCCTGAACCGCTGGCGACGGCCGCATCGCAGAGCGATATTCAGCAGTAAATTCAGCAGCGAACATCTCTCTTGCTGTGAAGCAGCCAGAAAAACTAGACATAGTCGATTCCGTGTATGGTGCGACGCGCAGAGATACTCCCTACTTCAGACTCGGCATGATTAAAATGCTCTAATTAAGTCTGTCGCGTTGACCGAGTTAACGAAGGACGTCAAATCGAGAAATACATGTTTCCCACCCGTCCCTTCGGCCATCCAGATCATTGTGGAATCAGGGCGTGGTGTATCAGAAAAATGAACAACGTTTATTTGAATGTGATAGCGTTTGCAGTACTTGATCACCCGCATGACTACATCGGGAGACAAGTCGTTATGGGGTTGTGCATCGGTTAAGAGAAAAATTACATCGGGCTCAAAGGCGACTCCAGCGTCCAAGGCAATCCGATGATCGGTCGAACCGAGTCCAGGCGTGCGATTAATATAGTTAAAGGCAAGCTTCTTATTCTGCGGTGTCGCTTGATACATCTTGGAGTCCTCTTCGCCCGCTCCAAAAAACTCAACCGCATGGTTATAAAAAACGATCTGAAATTGACTACTATCGGAAAGAGTTGACAAACTTCGTTTGAGCTCCGTTTTCGCGGCCTCTAAGGGAACAATTGTGCCTACTATAGTACCTTCGGAATATTGCATCAGCACGGCGTTCATGCTATCAGAACGGTCAAGCACATAGACAAACTTGCCTCCCTCGCCAGCCAATCCGAAGAAACTCGTTCTATCGATGACTGTGCCTATCCCACTCTCATCTCCATGACGCCCTGTGGATGAACCTCGACCAGTTGATGATTGGGTTCCGTTCTCCGAGGCAACCATCTCCTGCCAATCGGAATTAACGTCAGCAACTACCCCAGTGAGAGAAACCGGATCACCGAGAATCTCGGCAGTCGCTGTCATCGCAGGCAGAACCTTAAACTCCTCAACCAACTGTTCTGGTTCGACTTCATTCGCAGCTGAATCCAAGGAGTCCTCGACTCTAACAGGGCTGTAAGTCGACAAGACGTCCAATTCCAAAGGGTCCATCATATGCTGATCGACACCCACACTCATTAACCCCAGAAGAATTACAATCAGAGCGTGGAACAATACACTAATTAACCATGCCGGAGCATCTTCCTGAAGTTCGTTCCAAGGCAATTCATCATCAAGATCATCCAACGCCCCCTTGTGATCAGGCGGGAGATTAAATGGGGGAGGCTCGGTTACGAGTGTCGGCCTATTAGTAGGAGTGCTCATCGCTGTTCCGTCGATGTGCCTAACGCCAAAAATACGGGGAGTAACACCCTGTATCTTAGCAGGCTGGCTGGCTCCTGAAAACAAGTTTGTCCTTCAACCCCTGCCCTTGGTCAACTGTACGTAATATCTACCCAAAAAAACTTTATTTAACTTCGTAACTGCTAAACACGGCAATACATTCGCCTCGCGACACCTCGAACCTGGGCTGCTATAATAGGTCTTTCTATTTTTTAAGGGAGGCACAGCCACGGCTAAGCAGAAGAAGGACAAACCGTCGGCCAAAAAGGGCGACGACAAGAACGAAAAAACAATCGCCGAGAACCGCAAGGCCCGCCACAACTACACCGTGCTCGACACGTTGGAGTGCGGGATCGTGCTGGTCGGGAGCGAGGTCAAAAGCCTGCGCCAAGGGCAGATCTCGTTGGAAGAGGCCTACGCCCGCGTCGACAAGGGGGAAGTCTGGCTCGTGGGGTGCGACATTCAAGAATACGTCTACGCGCACCAGTTAAATCACGTGACCAAGCGGCGCCGCAAGCTGTTGATGCATCGCCGAGAGATTAACAAATTTGCCGATCAAGCGTTTGAAAAAAATCTCACGCTTGTGCCTTTGAAGATGTATTTCAAGGACGGACGGGCCAAGGTGCTGCTGGGCATTTGTAAGGGCAAGAAACTCTACGACAAGCGCGATGACATGAAGAAGAAGGTCATGCAGCGCGATATCGATCGTGCGATGCGAAGAGGGTAGTGTAGGATAACAATAATTTCTAAGGCAATACCTTAACTCACGCCCACGAGCAGCGCCACAGCCTGACCCGTGTATTTGTGGTTGAGCTTCAGGAACGCTGGCGAACGCGCGAATTGCACCGTGCTGGTCATATTCATATCAAAGGCCGGATCGTCGCAGTTAAGCGTGGGGGGGACGACATTCTTTTCGAGGGCCATCAAACTGAGGGCGAGTTCCACCGCGCCGCTGGAAGCCCCGCCATTGCCTAAAAATCCTTTGAGGGCGGC
This sequence comes from Bythopirellula sp., assembly GCF_041737835.1. NCBI lineage: Bacteria > Pseudomonadati > Planctomycetota > Planctomycetia > Pirellulales > Lacipirellulaceae > Bythopirellula > Bythopirellula sp. The sequence continues at coordinate 172,024 of NZ_JBGSQY010000072.1, forward strand.
GACTGGTACGTCGCCCAAAGTTTCTTGAATCGCCTTGGCTTCGGCGGCATCATCTTCGATCGTTGCCAAACCGTGCGCATTGACGTGCCCCACTTCGCTGGGCGCGACGTGTCCCATGGCCAAAGCGGCTTGAATGGCTTGTGCGATGGACTGACCGGAAATTGTCTTGCCGGTTGGAATCTGTTCGACGCGGCGACCATAACCCAAGATGCGACCAAGAATCTTGGCGCCACGTTGCTCGGCATGCGCCAAGCTTTCTAACACAAATACGGCCGCGCCCTCGGCCATCGCAAAACCATCGCGGTTGTTATCGAACGGCCGGCATGCACCAGCAGGATCGGCGTTGTTGCGTGACATCCGCGCGCCACCATGCCAGCAGACATCCACCCACGACAACAATGAACCTGTGCCACCGGTGAGCATGACATCGGCATGGCCACGGGCGACCGTGTCGGCAGCTTCGATGATCGACAGCAGCGCCGAGATGTCGCCTTCGACGATCGTGTTGTTTGGGCCGCGGGCATCTTTGGAAATGCCGATGTGGCAGGCCGACATGTTCGGGAGATACTTGAGCATCCACAGGGGGTACAGTTCTTTGAAGGCGGCTTGCCATCGACCAAAATCGAAATTGCCGTCTACGCCTGTCGCGCGGTAGAGCGCGATCATTTCGTCCATCTCCGAGCGGAACACGTTCGCTCCCAGAACGACCCCCAGCCGCTCAGGGTCGACGGCGGCTTCGGCCAGCTTGGCGTCGGCCCATGCTAGCTCTGCCGCGGTGAATGCTTGCTGCGTCTCGCGGCACATCACCTTCAGACTCTTACGGGGCTGGACGTATTGCTTGCCGTCGAAGTCTGCTAGCTCGCCGCCAAACGTGATGGGAAAGCCCGCCTCGACGAGCCGGGGAAGCGTTCGGATGCCGCTGGTCCGGCTTTCGAGTGCCGACCAGACAGCCTCGCGCCCGATGCCCAGCGGGCAGACAATTCCCAGGCCTGTGATGACAACTTCTTGCACGAATTCAAAACCAATCGCTGACAGCCGGGGCAGGGGTGGTCCTGCCGTATCGGCAAGGTGGGAATCGCCGCTAGTAGATTCTCCAGTTTATCGCCGTCCCGGGCCTCCAACAACAGCTGGCAAGCTGGGGGCACGATTCGTCTGTTCACGAAAATCCAACGTAGCTACACTCCGAAACGTGCTTCATCGACAAAATTCGGCGGGGCACTTCAGTTTCTCTCAATAACCATTTGGTTTAAGACCACCCTCCTGGAAATATGACGCAAGTTGCTCTTTCCCCGGCCTCACCCCCCATCGGTGAGTTTTCCCTGAGTGAAGCCCGCCGCATTGTCGGCGAACACTTTACCCCCAATCCCTGGATCTATTGGCCTGACCTTTTGGTGAGTTGGGGCATCGGGATTGCCTGCTTCCAATTGGTTGATTTTCCGCATTGGTTGACGGCCGATGTCGCTTGGCATTGGCCGATTCGGATTGTCTGTTTCTTTATCTCGTCGCTATTGATTTACCGCTGCTCGCTATTCATCCATGAGCTGGTACACATTCGCGCGGGCGAGTTCAATGCGTTCCGGTTCGTCTGGAACATGCTCTGTGGAATTCCTTTCTTAATTCCGACGTTTGTCTATTACACACATCTCGATCATCATCGTCGTAAACATTATGGCACGGAGGAAGATGGGGAATACATTGCACTGGCCCGACTACCCGCCTGGCAAATTTTGTTGTATCTGTCGCAAATTTTTTTCGTCCCCGTGCTGGTAATCTTTCGATTTGGCATTTTGACACCGCTGACTTGGATCAGCCCCACGATACGCAATTGGGTCCACCGCCATCTTTCGTCAATGATCATGGATCCGACATACATTCGGCCCCTGCCGACCCAACGAACTTTGCGCATCATTCGTTTGCAAGAGGTGATGGTGTTCTTGTTTATGGGGTTTATGGCGGTGCGGACCTTTTGGGCCGGAGGCTTACTGTTCAAGGAACCGCTGCCTCTCTCGTTCCTGCCTCACGTCTATTTGACCGGTGTGTTTGTCATGGCGATCAACGCCCTACGCACATTGGGAGCCCATCGCTGGACGCATTTGGGCGACCGCGAAATGACGTTTGTCGAGCAAATGCTCGATTCGGTGAACTATCCCAATAATCCTGTGATCGGTGGCCTGTGGGCTCCTATCGGCTTGCGGTATCATGCCTTGCATCACATATTTCCTACGATGCCGTATCACGCCCTGGCCGAGGCACATCGCCGGTTGATGAAGGATTTGCCAGCAGATTCGCCCTATCGCCAATGTCAGGCGGATTCGCTGCATGAAGTGATCATGACATTGTGGCGGCGCGCACGGGAAAACAATAAGCAGACCATCAACCAGAATCAGATGAGCAATTCCCACGCGGCATAATGAATGCTTGGGTTTACAACGTCTGAAGCTGCTCCTCACGTACGCCCGGCCAGGGGGGCTGCCCGGTGGCGAGCAGCACGCTGGTCCACAAGTCACCGGTGACTTCCATCCGCTTCTTCTTGGCGATAGCCGTACAAATCGGCACGTGAACGAACATATTGTTCCAATGCCCAATCAGCACGTCGGTGTTACCGGCCATCGCCGCGTGGACACCGTAGCGGGCCATTTGATCGCTCAGCAAACGGTCGGCCGTATTCGCGGGGACGCTGCGGATCATGTAGCTCGGATCGATATACTTGAGCGCAATCTCGATTCCTTCTTCGCGAAAGTAATTCGCGATCCGCTCCTTGAGATGGACGCCGATGTCGCCGTAGTGGCGGTTGCCCGATTGGTCCTGGCCGTTGACGTTCTGACCGCACAGATGCTGGCCCGCGCCTTCGGCGACGGCAATCACAGCGTGTTTGCGCTCAGTGAGCCGATCTTTGAGCGCCGGTAGCAAACCGTGGGGGCCATCAAGCGCAAACTCCACTTCGGGGACCAAACAGAAATTCACTTCCTGGCTAGCGAGCGTCGCCCACGCGGCGATGAACCCGGCATCGCGGCCCATCAGTTTCACCAGACCGATGCCGTTGGGCGCGCCCTTGGCTTCGATATGCGCGCAGTAGAGCGCGTGCTGGGCCCGCTCGAGCGCAGTGGCGAAACCGAACGTGCGGAAGACATACATAATGTCGTTGTCGATGGTCTTGGGAATCCCCACGATGCCGATCTTCAAACCACGTCGGGTGATCTCTTCGTAAATCCCGTGGGCCCCGCGTTGCGTGCCGTCGCCGCCGACGCAAAAGAGAATGTCGATGTGCGAACGCTGGAGAAAATCAACCACCACCGACGGTTTCTGAGGCCCGCGGCTGGATCCGAGGATCGTGCCCCCCACGTCTTGAATGTGCGATACCTTGTCGTCGGTGAGCACAATCGGCTCGAGCCCCGAGGCGGGATTCAAACCCCAGTAGCCGTTACGAATCCCCAGCACGCGGTTCACACCGTAGTTGTGTTTGAGCTCCAGAGTGATCGAGCGAACCACATTATTGAGCCCGGGGCACAACCCGCCGCAAGTGACGATCGCGGCGGTCGTGAAATAGGGATCGAAGTAAACGCGTTCGCGCGGGCCGGCGCGCTCAAAGGCGATGTCTTGCAGCGGTGCGTCGGGCGAAGTATCAAGCTGATAGCGAACGCGCGAACTGCCGGGGACAAAATCTCCCAGCCCATCGCCGGGTGTGGAAGAAACCAATTTCAACGGCGAGGGGATCTCGTTGAGACCCAGCGTCGGAATCTGCAAATCGGCCTGCGTAAGCATGGCGGCCCTTTCGTACACAATCAGGACTATGGGTGCTTGCCTGAATTGTGCCCCTTATGCCGCCGGGCACGCCGTTGATTATAGAGAGTGTTTGAGAGAAAAGAAAACACCCGCAGGAAATTTTACACCTTCAATACCCTCAAGAACTCGCGATACGCGGCGGGGTTCATACTGCTTTGCAGAAACATGCCACCGCAGGCGTAGCACTTGGGTCGCACTCGACGGCAGCGGGAGATCTGCACTTCGAGAGGGCCGTAGTCTGCGAACATCACGGTAACGCGCTCTTTGGGGTAGAGTTGAATCGGGCTGTAGAAACCGGTCCCCATGGGAGAAACGTCGATCGTGTACGCACCGAGGGTTTCGCTGCCGCGTTTCACCGCGACGTGACCACGCACACGAATCCGCCGATAGCGCCGACGGGAATCAGGCGACGTGGGACTCGCTCCACTGATACCGAAGTAATCCTCCTCAGCGCAGGGCAACTCGGCCCGCGCGTGGACGTTCTCCCACATCGGGCTACTTATTGTTGCTGATAGATGTTCTTCCAACATAGCACCACCTTAGGGTCAAAATGTTTCGCCGCATTGTCGGCCAAATAGAGCAATGTCTCGGATACGCGATTCTTACGACGATAGGTTTTCTTGGAGATCATCGTATCGAATACGTCCGCCACGGCCAGGATGCGAGCCCATTCGTGAATCTCTTCCCCTTCGACACCGACGGGATAGCCGCTGCCGTCGAACCGTTCCTGCTGCTGATAAATCATCATCAGCGGGCCGAACTTGACCAGCGAATTATCACACAGCTTCTCATAACCGAGCTGCGGCGACTTCTCCAAGAGCTCGCGTTCCTGCACGGTCAGACGGCCAGCCTTGTGGACGAGATCTTGCGGCATAAAGATCTTGCCGAATTCATGCAGCAGCGCTCCGAACGCGATCTCGGCATGTTCCTGGGGATCGTCCCAGCCCATCTGCTGGGCAAGCAGCACGCAATAGGCAGCGACGTTCACTAAGTGCGTTGCCCGCGAGTCGTCGCGGAGCGATTTTTCATAGAGTTCGCTCGCGGTGACGGGGCTGTCTTTGAGCAAGGTAGCAATTTGCGGACTGATTTGCCGAGCGATATCCACAAACTTGTCGGCATAGATGCGCCTGGCGTTATGTTCGAGCGAATCCCACACGGCGAGTTGCAAGAGAGCGAAACGCTCGGCAATGCCAATGCGATTGTTATATAGGATCGTATCGATGTGTTTTGCGACGCTGGCCGAGGCAAGGGGTAAATCGCCGCGACGGATGAGAATCGTTTGGCGATTCTGCAGCAATTCGGCCTGCTTGGTGCTATATGAAACTTGTGCGCCACGAATGAGCGTCGGCGACATCACGCCGGATTCGCTTGCATAGAGATCGATCTTCGCGAAAGTCGGCAGCTGCAAAGCATGACCGGGAATCGACACATAACCGTCGATTTGAGAGTCATTCTTGTGTTCGGAAACAGCAGCGCTCACGGCATAACTCGCGGATCGTACCCGCTGGTCAAGCGCTATCCACTATGGTTCACCTCCGACCAGTCACACTAAAATAGGTCACCGTTTTTTGGCGTCAAACACCACCACCCGGAAGTGCGGGAACGATTGTACCGTCTCTATGCTCAGTAGGAGTAGTAGCTTGCGCAATCGTTGCAGAACAACTTGCACGCGGAATGCATAATGTGAGCCGTGAGGCGGAAGTATCAGGTTTTCCAAATTCCTGACGGTGCAGCTAAGCACCCGCCGCTAGCGCGTTGCGGCTCAGTTCTTGAATCGACGCTAAATAATCCGCTCGCCGAGTTTACTTCTCTTCGACCGGGGCGGCGTCAATGCCCACCGGAGTGCTGTACGAAGGCTGTGGTATTGTCAGGTTTGAACCTTGTATCGGAAAAGTTGGCTGCAGCATACGGCGCTGGCGAGTCACCTGAACCTTTGCATCTTCAACAGTTTTCGTGAGTTCTTTGAGGATTGCTTTTTCGGCATCAATGACCGTCATGCCGGCGATCTTAACTCTTCCATAGGCTGCCCCAAGTGGCACCGTACCACTAGGTTCAATTAAATATGTGCCTTCGATGGGCTTATCGGGAAGTACGCCGATGGCTTCAATCGTAATCTGATCGCCCGGCTGGAGTATGCCGGGAGAGGTACTGCCACTTTGCCCCCAAGCAGCGGCCAGTTCACTCGTCGTTGCGGCTTTCGCCTCTTTGGCGGCAACGGCGGAAAAAATTATGGCTTCGTTCTTGGCGTGTTTCGCCGTCTGCTTGGCATATGCCTTGGCTTGTTCAGCATGCTGGGCGGCTTGCTTCTTGATGCCCTCGGCTTGCTCCTTCATCGCTTTCTCAAGTTGCTTAATCTCTTCCCTTTGGCGTTCGACCTGCATCCGCAATTCTTCCGCCTCGGCCATCAACAACTTCTTGCGCGACTCCCTGAGCAAGACTTCCTTTTCTTCGCCTTTAACATCAAACGATTCGATCTCTAGCACTTTACTCTCCAGTTGCAACTCCGCAACCTTGGCTTCGTGCGTTCTGAGCTTTATGTTTGCCTCGAAATTCAAACCACCAAGTTGGATATCAAGCGGCTGAGCGACGGGATAAGGCTGCGGATAGTAAACAGGTGTTGGCGGTTGGGCCGGATACATATTGAGAGGCACCGGGGTCTGAGGCACTCTCACTTCTACCGGTTGCGCAGTCCGTGGCGGTGCGACACGTCGCTCTAGAACGAGAACACCCTTCTCACCTTTTTTTTGTGCATAGGCCAATTCCCTACTAACCTCGACTTCAAAGTTTTTACCCGTAACCTGTTTGTTCGGCTCCTTCTTCTCTTCGGCCACTTCTTTGCCGACGGTCACTTCGACGGCGGCTTCATCTTCGCCCGTGACGTTGGCCGTGATTTGCACGGTATTGGCTGCGGTGAGATCGATCGCTTGCGCTGTTGATAGGCCTTTGCCGCCATCGCCTGCTGAATCAATGGCGAGGCTCGCCGAAACGGCTCCTAATAAGGCAACACCCAACACAACGGGTTTGGTAAACGATGCAATGGTCATGGCGACTGTTCCTTGATGAGCGAGTTGAATCACTTGGGACGAAACGGTGGTCGAAATTTTCGCGGCCGAAGCGGCACCGGCGGCCCAACCGGCCGCGCCGGTCACGGTGATGCCAATCAGCTTCGGAGTCACGGCGGCGGTCGCGGTTTTCAGCGGCAGCGACATCGTTCCCATGGCAACCGACAAGCTAAACCCGCGGCGAATCAATCGATGCCGCAGCACTTGCCGGCCCCGGGCCAAACGCCCTTTGATCGATTCCAGCGAGCAGCCGAGTTCGTCGGCAATCACGCGGCGGCTTTTACCTTCCAAATAACACAGGATCAGCGGTTGCTGATATTGTTCGGGCAATGTGTGCAGTTCTTCCATCAACACGGCCCGTTGTTCGTGCTGCTCGATCGCTTGGAACTTGTCGTCAATCGACGACAATTCCTCGGCGACCAATTCAGAAAGTGGTTTGGGCTTCGAGGCCATCCGCGCACGCAACGCGGTGCGGTAGGCCACGCGATACAGCCAGCCGCAGAGCGAATCGCTCGAACGGATCGACCGTGCTCGCTTGGCGAGAATAAAGAACGTCGATTGAAAGGCGTCTTCGATCTCGTGATGCTCACGCAGCACTTGCCAGCAGACGGCCCAAACCAAGCGGCCATGCTTTTCGACCAAAGTGGTGAAGGCGGCCTGATCGTTATGCCGCGCGAACCGCATCAGCAACTCGCCATCGGTGATAGCGATGGCTGGGATCAGCGTCTTGGCGGCGGGTTGTTGTGTCAGTTCCATGGGCTCCTCTACACCAATAGAGTCGCTGGCCGCGGCAAGCGGACCGCAAATTTCGAGAAAATTTCCGTAGCCGTGGTCGCCGACCTCGGATTTTCAGCGATTTTCAACCAAATTCTTGTGGCTGCGGCCTAAATCCTGTGGCTGAGGTCTGTGACTTCGGGCCTAGATCTCGTGCTGGTAGACGGCCTTACCACTACGGGCTGTGGTTTGGGCAAATCGATCACGCGATTTTTTTGTTGAGGTTCTCTCTCCGTGGCGTGCCGCCAAGAGAGTTCCGGCCCACGCGACATTATCGAGATTTGAGAGGGGAAGGGGAGTGGTCAGTTTTGGCCGGGGGCGCATGTTAAAACTGGACGCATCTCGTTGCCACGAGATATACTACAGATATGAGCGAGCCCATATCCGCCATTTTCGATGCTGGAGTTTTTCGTCCGCTGCAACCTGTGGACTTGCCGAACGGTGCTCGCGCCGAGGTAACTCTCATCACACCCTCAGCAACTACTGCCAATCAATGGCCTGTCGGTTATTTCGAGCAAACTTCGGGCGCACTTACTGGTGAGCAACTTGAGCGCCCCACACAGGGTGAATTGCCACAGCGGGATCAATGGTGATGTCCTATCTATTGGATACCAATAGTTGGATTCACTATCTTAAGCATTCGGACAGTGCTATTCGCACACGACTCGAAGCGCTGCAGCCAACAGATATCTTTTGCTGTTCGATTGTCCGCGCCGAACTACTGCATGGAGCAGAGAAATATGGCAACCGCGACCGCCGCGTGGCGAAGGTCGTCGATACACTTGCACCCTTTGCATCCTTCCCATTCGATGACGATGCGGCGGCACATTATGCACTCATCCGGCATCAACTCGAAATCACTGGCCAATTGATCGGACCGTTCGATCTACAAATAGCAGCGATTTGCTTGAGTCGTGACTTCACGCTCGTTACAAATAACCTGTCCGAGTTTGGGCGTGTTCCGAATTTGAAGGTCGAGGATTGGCTGGCACTTTAAAACCTGGCAAGGCTAATTGAAATTCGCCCGCATTCTCCGGGCGCTCACGCTGAAGGCTCGCTGGTGACGAATCCGACGCTAGCGCGTTTCGGCTCACTCTGAAGAAATGCCGGACATTGACATGTCCGGCTCGCCTTTATGTCCAGAACGGCGGGCTCAGCAGCGTCATCTCAGGATCGGCGGTGGGGTAGAACGCGATGCCGGGGGCGCTCGCTGTGCTGAGATCGCGAGGGTTCCAGCCGAGGACTGTGGCGAGTCGCTCCCATTGTTGGCTTGTTAGGTGTGAAAACACGGCGGTGATTTCTTGCGGATGGTCGACTTCGCCGAAGCCGCGCAAAATCGGGCCGTTACGTTCTCCGGTGAGGATTCGCACGGACCGTTTGTCGCGCACCCGGCCGGTGGGGCCAAAGGTGCTCAACTCGCTGTGGGTGACCTTGAATTCTTTGAGGCTTGGGTAGTTAGCGCTCTCAATCTCGTCGGAATCAAATTGCAAATAGCTAACGAATGCGATGCCCAGCGCGGTGAGATCGGCGGCTTGGGCCTCGTTGCCAAAAGCGGTGAGAGCTTGGGCCGTGAGGGTTCGCATTTCCGGCTGGCTCGACCAAAGGGTGAGTTGCAGCGCCGAAGCGAGGCCGAGATTGTCGACGTTGAAAGTGGGGGGCATGAAGGGGCGTTCTCAATGTGATCGGCTGGGAGTCGTTTAATATAGCCGAAGTTCAACATGCCGTAAAAACTGCCGGGCACATACATGCTCCGGCTCGCCGAAGAAGCCGACTCGAGCCAGTGATTAGACCCGCTGGGAGGCACAGAAGCAGATTGCAAGAGAAACTAACAACAATGCAGCGGGTTCGGGCAAGGCGGTGCTTGTCGCGTTGAGAGAATTAATACCGTAGTTCATCTGCCAGTCAGCCAAATCTCCGACCGAAGGATTGCGCTGCCAAGCTAGAAAGTCACGACCATCCACGTCGCCACCAGCATCAAAATCGCCATCGATCCCGGCCAGAAAGTTCGAAAGCATGACGCGCCCATTCGCATAGTCGTAATCAATTTCAAACGATCCGCTGCCATTGGCGATCGCAATACGCGACCCGTCGGCGACGTTTGCGAATTCCCCGACCAGAGTGCCCGCACCCAGAATTGAAAATGTTTGGGACGATTGGGGGACAAAGCCGCTGGATAGCGAAATCGAAAGATCGCCCAGCAGTTGTGCGGTGCCGGTCACGGCAAGCTTATTAAGCGTTGTTCCACCGGCGATATCCACTTGTAACGAAGCTCCAAACGAATGCTGGTAGTTGCCGGTGATCGTCATCACGCGCTCTTCACCGGGAATTTGGCCTGAGAGAGCCAGGTCGAGTTGCGCGGCCGTCAGATTTGTGTCCGACAGCACAAAGCCATCCAGAATAGTACCGACTTCGCGGCCATAAACGGCGAATTGTTGGATACCGCTGGTCAATGAATAATCGATGCCAGCGTTAAGCGGAGGACTCACTCCCGCGAGAGGAGTCAGCGATGGTGAAACCAAGTTCCAGACCGCTTGATTGCCGGGGTTAGCATACGTCTGCACTTCCTCGTAGTTGCTGGGAGTAGCGAATAGAGAATTCGCCTGTGCGGATACAAAAAAACTATTGTTACCCCCGGTTTGCGTGGCGGGGTCCCCTGGAATCGGCGAGACGGCGGGTTCTGCTGTCCTGGCAAACAAGTAATAAGTCTTCGTCGCGGGGATCGTTAGCGAGGAGCTCGCGATACCAGTGGCCACGGGAAGCGATCCACCAACATTGCTTAGCAGGACGATGCCTCCACCATTCAGATCGGAGCCATTGTAGGATCCTCCCGCGCCAGTTCCATGCTGAGAATTATCAAAGACGGCCCAATCGCTGCCGAGCGAAAGGTCTTCTGCTTGGATGGCCACCACTTGGGCGAGGGGTTGGATTTGTCCTTGGGGAATGACGACTGCCCCTGCACCTGCGGTGACATTGCCAACAATGTTTCCCGCCCCGGTGAGTGTTTTTCCCGTTGAGAGATGAAGTCCACCCACCGCCGAAACATTGAGTGTTGTTCCCGCAGCAAGTGACACACCGCTGGTTTGCGAAAGCGCGCTCCCCGTGACAACGACTTGTCCAGCTTCGATCTGCGTGGGTCCGTTGTAGTTTTTGGCACCAGAAAGTAGGAGCGTGCCGGCTCCGACCTTACGAAGGCCCCCCGAACCAGAAATATTGCCGCTGATCGCTCCGGAATAGCCCGCGGTGTCGAACGTCCCACCGGAAACACCTAAAGAGGTCGGAACGCTGATGTCGGGAACACCAGAAGCACGAAAAGTGCCGCCATTGAGAGACAATAAGGCCGTGCCTCCCGCACTAGCGACGGTGCCAGTCTGAAGTGTTCCTCCCAAATTGACGGTCAGTGTGCCACTCTGGCCCTGGGAACCGATCAAGACCCGGCCCGCCGTTAGCGTGCCTCCGAGATTTCCAAGACCGGCGCCAATTGTGCTCGTGCCGGCGAATGTTACCGTGTCAAATACGTCGAGCGTCCCATCGTTAAGAGAGAATGATCCCCCCACGTTCAAGCGACGGGCAAATGCCTGGCCAGCAGAAAGAGTGACGGCATTGGTCGTGTTAACTTCGTCGGCCAAAGTCGGAACCGCGCCGCCCCAAGTCGATGCCGAAGTCCAGGAACCTACTTGTGCCGTCGTATGTGTCGTGCCGACTGCTCCCAGTTCATTGATGTATTCTTCCAGCCGCGTGTAGCCAAGATTGAGATTCTTCCAATCCGAATTGTTGGCTGGATTCAGCCCGCGCGAAAGTTCCCAGTTGTCCGCCATTCCATCATTGTCGGCATCGGTAATGCGAGCCCGCGGGTTGCGGTAGAGGGGATTCGTGCCGTAATTGGTAAACAGGTCGCTTTCGCGAACAATCACGCCTCCCAGCGTGCCATAACTAGCGACTTCCTGCATGAGACGCGTATCGACCGTATCGCGGACAATCGAGGGGCCAGCGTTCTGCATGACATACGAAACGGCCTGCTGGGCCGTCATGGTAGGTAACGTTGGAAAGGCATGAGGCGTGGTTACTACGTTTGCGCCGGGGTAGGTCGTGTTCAATGCGCCGTCGAGGATGCCATTGCGATTATCGTCAACCCAGTTGTCGTTAGCATAGATATGAAATGAGCTGGTGCCACTGGCAAACGGTGAACTGCCATTGACCGGACCTTCGATGAAGTAATTGCCTTGGACATTGGCACGCGACGTAGCCGTCGTGTCGCCCATGATGTAGCCAGACGATTCGTAGCCATAGACGACGTTGTTGATGAATTCGTTTTCGCCACGGACTTTCGGATTACGTGTCACATTGTCGGCGAACAAGCTCTTGATGATGCTGAACTTTCGTCCGTCCCCAAGCGTCATCAATCCGCCCGTGCTATGGCCCACCACGTCGAGTCCTTGACCGATAATAGAATTCTGGATCGTGATGTCATCGATGACTTGACCAGAATCGGGGTTGATATCAAAAGTACCGTCGACGCCCCATGTAATCGACATGTGGTCGTACATCATATTCGTGCCGCGAACAATGGACGCCGCATCGACGCGACCGGGGGCGGAACCCATACGAACAGCCCAATGCCGGCTAACCAGATTGTTGGCTCCGTGAAATGCCACGCGGTTGCCATACACCTGAATCCCGCCGGGCGCGGTTTGGCCTGCGATCGTGATATTGCTGGCAACAGTGAGAACGCTGTTAAGATTGATGATACCACCCACGTCGAATACGACAAAGCGATTGGGTTGGCTCAGCGCGTCGCGAAATGATCCCGAACCCGAATCGTTGAGATTCGTGACGTGATAGACACTAGCGGCCGAGATATTCGTACGCGCGCCCGTTGCATAACGGCCGAAACCCTCCGCTTCGGGAAAGGCCAACACCTGTGCCTCGGCACGAGCCAGAAATGGTAGGAAAACTACAAGGACAATGATTAGCAAACGTGGCATGAGTATCCGTTCGCAATGAAGCTCTAAAGAAGGCCAAAGAGAAAAGACTATAAGTGATGCCATTCCGGGCCTTTTCTCGATTGTAGTTGCCGCTTGAAAAAACGGGCAATTCACTTGCGAGCGTGGACACCTATTTTGCAAGAATTCCTGCTTAATCTTGTCTGAATTCTGGGACTTGTGGAAATCCCCGGCACTTACGTAATCCCGCTCACCCTCTGTACGATTATGTATTCGAGCCTCGAAGAGGCTGGTTGTAGAGATTCACATGGGACAGCATCTATGGTTGAAGAACAGCAGGCCGGGGGGCGGAAGCCGTTGGCAGTCGTGACCGGGGTGACGGGGGGGATTGGCTACGAGTTGGCCAAGCAGTTTGCCGAGCATGGTTTCGATTTGTTGGTCACCGGGCGGAGTGATTCGATCTTCGCCGCGGCGGAGTCGCTCGCCAAGCCGGGAGCAAAGGTCGAAGCGCTGCAAGTCGATCTCGTGCGTTACGACGAAGTTGAGAAACTCTACGCCTGGATAAAATCGCATGGACCGGTGGAGGCAATCGCGCTCAACGCGGGCATAGGACTAGGCGGCGACTTCCTGCGCGACACGACGCTCGAAGAGAATCTCGATATGATCGCGCTCAATGTGACGGCGGTGGTGCATCTGGCCAAGCGCGTCGGCGAAGATATGGTGCGGCAAAAGCACGGCAAGATTTTGATCACCGCCTCGACCGCCGCGGTGATTCCCGTGCCGTTCTTGTCGGTCTACGCGGGATCGAAGGCGTTTGTGCATACGTTTGCGATTTCGCTAGGAAGCGAGCTCAAAGGAACGGGTGTGACGGTGACATCGCTGATGCCCGGTCCGACGGAAACGGGTTGGTTCAATCGCGCCGAAATGGATGAGAGCAAACTTGGTCGGATGAAGCGCGACGATCCGGCGCAAGTCGCTCGCCAGGGATTCAAAGCACTGATGGCGGGACGGGCGTATGTGATTGCCGGTTCGTTTATGAACCGTCTGCAAGTGCGGCTCGCGAAACACGGTTCGCTGAAGGTGGTGCTGTGGATGAGCAAGTATTTCAGTCGGCCGGATGGGAAGTAAGGATTGGGGGCTGGGATCCGGGGGCTGGGGATTGGAGGAGGATGATATGCAAAAGACAGCGTTGATTACTGGTGCGAGCCGTGGGCTTGGGTTGCAGACGTCGCAGGAACTTCACAAACGCGGCTATCAGGTGATTCTTGGCGTCCGTTCGAATGACGCGGGGGCGAAGGCCGTTCAGACAGTGGGCGGTAACACGCAGTTCGTCGTGATCGACGTCGCTGAATCGGAGAGCATTTTTGCAGCGGCGGAACAAGTTGGCCAGCGTATCAGTCAACTCGATGTGCTCGTGAATAACGCGGGGATCTATCCCGACGAGGGGGTGTCGATTCTCGACAGCACACGCGAACAGTTCCACGAAACTTTTGAGACGAACACGTTTGGGCCGTTGGTGGTCGTGCAGGCGTTTTTGCCGTTGTTGCGAAAGTCGCCGGCCGCGCGGGTGGTGAATATTTCGAGCGGCTACGGGCAACTCGGCGGATTGAGTGCCGACGTGCCGAGTTACTGCTTGTCGAAGCTCGCGCTCAACGGCGTGACGCTGATGCTGGCCGACAAACTGCGAAGCGAGCGGATCGCGGTGAACTCCGTTTGCCCCGGCTGGGTGCGAACCGACATGGGCGGAGCGAACGCAACGCGAAGCATCGAAGAAGGAGCCGCAGGAATCGTTTGGCTCGCCGCCGAAGCCCCGCACGAACTCACGGGAAAGTTCTTTCGGGATGGTGCGGAGATTGAGTGGTGATGAGAGGGGACGGGTGAATGGAGTTAACGCCGGAACTCAAGATTGGCGAAGGCGGTGGAGATGAATGTATCTTCCATGCCGTTGTCGGTGATACCAAAAGAAGGCAAATACCAGTTGATCGAATCGTCGGCATATTGGACGTTGCCGAAATAGTAGCCTGAACAACCCACGTTCAGACTAAATTGTTCGGTGAGTGTTCGACTGATCTGGGCACGTATTTCGCCATAGTAAGATGCAAATTCGTCGTAGTCTTCGTCGTTGACAACCATCGGCTGTAAATAGATCGGTCGATTATACTGTCCAGGTATTAAGTCTTCGCCAACAAGGCTAGTTTGTGCCGCATCCGTTGTGCCGAGTCCCGCCTGTGCAATCCCATTCAAACTGACGGTCCATGGGCCTTGGCTCATGTTCCAAGCGACGCCGATATGCGGCCCCGCCTGCTGATTGTCGACGAAGTTATTGATTGCAAGCCTGCCCAAGACACCGCCGCTTTGCGAATAGCCGTAGAAGTCGTCAAGCTGATTGAAGCGAGCGCCGTAGGACACTTCCCAGACGTGTGTGACTTCATCATCCGTCGGCTCGTCAGACTGTTTAGGACTAAACCGCAAAACTCTTTCTAGTAGTAAGCTTCGCGACTGTATGTAGGAATAGCCTTCTCTGCGAGTAGGAAAACTATTGGAGGAATATATATCATCGAAGTCGCGAGACACACTATTCGGCAGATCAGACGACCCAGAAGAGCTACTTGTCGGTGGAGCCCAAACTTCCAAAAAGGGTCCTAGACTTCCGGCTGTATCAATGCCTTTAGCTACAGCAATTGATTCAATGAAACCGAATTCTTCACCATCATCGGTGATGTTCGCATACCCATTATTGTTGTTATCGAAATTGTCGACGCGGTAGCGTGTGAACGATTCGATTTCAAAATCCGCACGCGCGCACAGACAGAACCACCAAGCGCAGCAGAACCAAACAAGATTGCGAATCTTGACGATCATCGATAAGGCCCGTGACGGCAAAAAGAGAAGTCCAGAAAAGTGGCGGAATGCTAGCGAATACCCCAAGTGGGGGCAACGGCAATCCGCAGGCTCCTACCGCGGGGCGGTGCTAGCTCCGCGGACGGCTTGCAGGTGCTCGGCGAAAAACTCGGCCAGGTCGCCCATGTGGAGATGATCGCTTTTGACGAAGCGAAATTTCACCTGATCGAGCCCCAAGTCGCTGTTGGTGATGGCACGCTGCGAGGCCATCTCGGCGATGCGGCCAGTGGCAAACGCCCCCGCCGGTCCGTTCAAGACGAGATCGATGCCTTCGAGCCGCTTGGTGTGAACGGTCGCCCAGGGTTCGCGGCGACCGGGGACCATCAGGTGGACTACTTGTTGGTTGTTCCAGAGGAATTGGGGACTTGAGGCGGTGTCGTCGCCACCGCCCGCTGAAGCGGGCTCGCCGGAGGCGGTCTCGCCTAGCATTTCCAGGAGTTCTTCGAGGACGTCGATGTTCCAGGCGGGGGCTTTTCCCGGTGGAAAGCCTTTGCGTGCGAGATGCCATTTGCGTCCCAAGACTTTCCAGGGCATCACGTCTTCGGGATTCTGTTGAACACGTTGGGTAAACTTGCGAAACCCGGCGATCGCCTTCTCGAGAAATTTCCAAAACTCGGGGGTGTCGATCTCTTCCCAGCTGTGCGCGCCGATTTCCACTTCCTGGAACGGGCCGCGCAAGTTCTTGCACTTCACACGCGGGCCGTGGCCGTAGGCTTCGACTTCAGGGATATCGTTGAGTGGCTTGAGGTTCAGGTCGACAACCAACTCATCGCGTTGGAAGGTTTTCTTCGCCGTGCGGAACTTGAGTTTCACGAGCCATTGCTCACCAGTGATCGCGTGGAAGAACCAGCCGTCGCTTTTCTTCGGGCCGCAGATTTCCACGATCGTGCGGGTGTTCCAACTTGTGGCGCTGAACCCGCCGGCATCTTGAATCTTCTGCTCGATGACATCCAAAATCTTGCCGTCCCAACGGCACGGGGCACCGCTGCGGCTCACACGTTCGCGGGTGTGCCAACGATGGCCGTCGACTTCCCACGGCATTTTGACTTCAGCACCCAGATCGGCGATTTCAAGATCATCCGTGCGTTCCTCTTCTTCGGCGGCGAAGTTGTAGAGGGCACGCTTCTTGTGCGGTCCCGCGGCGAGAACGGGAGCGAGGGCGAGGGCGGTGTGGGAGATGAATTCGGATTGTGGATTGCGGATTGCGGAATTGGATTTTTTGTTGCGCTTTTCGCCGCCAGCACCGCCCGCTGAAGCGGGCTCGCCGGACACGATTTGTTCGGGGGTGCCGATGCGAACAACTTGGCCGCCGGCGCTGCCGGCTTCGGGGCCGATGTCGATGATCCAATCGGCTTGCTTGATCACGTCGAGATTGTGTTCGATCACCAGCACGGTGTTGCCGAGATCGACCAAACGATGCAGCACTTCCAAGAGCTTGGCGATGTCGTCGAAGTGCAAACCGGTGGTTGGTTCGTCGAGGACGTACAACGTCTTGCCGGTGTCGGGCCGGGAAAGTTCGGCGGCGAGTTTCACACGCTGGGCTTCACCGCCGGAAAGTGTTGCCGCACTTTGGCCGAGTGCTACATAATCGAGTCCCACGTCGCACAAAGTTTGCAATGTGCGGCGGATCTTGGGGATGTTCTCAAAGATTGTCAGTGCTTCGCCGCAGGACATGTCGAGCACGTCGGCGATCGAGCGGCCGCGGTATTGCACTTCGAGCGTTTCGGGATTGAACCGTTTGCCGTGGCAGACCTCGCAATCGACCCACACGTCGGGGAGGAAGTGCATTTCGATGCAGCGCTGACCAGCCCCTTCGCAGGCATCGCAACGCCCGCCGGGGACATTGAAGCTGAACCGCCGCGCGGAATAGCCGCGCAGTTTGGCCTCGGGGAGCTGCGAAAAGAGT
The DNA here is from genome assembly GCF_041737835.1 of Bythopirellula sp. Classification (NCBI taxonomy): domain Bacteria; kingdom Pseudomonadati; phylum Planctomycetota; class Planctomycetia; order Pirellulales; family Lacipirellulaceae; genus Bythopirellula; species Bythopirellula sp. The sequence continues at coordinate 189,390 of NZ_JBGSQY010000072.1, forward strand.
TGGCGAATCAACTCGAACACGCCAGTGTAGGTCGCGGGGTTCGAAGAGGGCGTGTTGCCCAAAGCGCGCTGATCGACGCGGATCACTTTGTCGATTTGATCGACGCCGACGATGCGGTCGTGTCCGCCCGGGTTCGTGCTCGCGCGATGCAATGTCTTCGCGAGTTGATTGTAGAGCACGTCTTCGACAAGCGAGCTCTTGCCGCTGCCGCTCACGCCGGTGACGGCGGTCAGCGTGCCGAGTGGAATTTCAACGTCGATGTTCTTGAGGTTATTGTGGCGGGCGCCGCGGATAATGAGGCGAGGCCATTCGCGCTTTGCACGGCCCGTTGAAGCGGGCTCGGCCTTTTTCTTGGCGCGCGACTTCTTAGGTGCAGGCGTATCATCTGATTCAGCTTCATTGCCGATTCGGCGATTCGTGGGCACGATGATCGCCTTCTTGCCGGAGAGATACGGCCCGGTGACGGAAGTACGGCTCTTGGCGACTTCGCTTGGCTTGCCCCGCGCGACGACTTCGCCCCCCAATCGCCCCGCGGCGGGACCGAAGTCCAAGAGTTGGTCGGCGCTTTCGACGACTTCACGGTCGTGCTCGACAACGAGCAGCGTGTTGCCGAGATCGCGTAAGCGATGCAGAGCGGTGATCAGGCGAGTATTATCGCGGGGATGCAGGCCGATTGTCGGTTCATCGAGCACATACAGCACTCCACACAGTCCGCTGCCGACTTGGCTGGCGAGGCGAATGCGTTGTGATTCGCCGCCGGAAAGAGTCGGAGCGGACCGCCCAATCGTGAGATATTCGAGTCCCACTTCGTTAAGGAACTTGAGCCGGTTGCCAATTTCGCGGGTGAGTTCGCCGGCCACTTTCTTTTCGCTGGCCGTAAGTTTCCAGCCTTCCACTTCATCGATCAAACGACCCAGGGGCAACCGGCAATATTCGCCAATTGTGCGACCTTGAAAACGGACCGCCGAGGAATCGTCGCGCAAGCGGCTGCCACCGCATTGGCTGCATTCGATTTCATCGACCAACGAATCGAGCGCTGCGCGCAAGCGAGGTGATACGCGCGAAGCTTCTTCGAGCGCGGGGTAGAGGCCTTTGTATTGGAATTGGAAAGAAGGGGTCTGGGGTGGGAGGTCAGAGGTCGGTTTCTTTGCTTTGGCCTCTGACTTCTGGCCTCTGACCTCTGCCTCAACTTTGATCCACTCGTCGCCGGTGCCGTACATGACGATTCGGCGATGGCGCGGCGAGAGCTGTTCGAACGGCACGTCGATGGGCAAGCCCGTGTGAGCTGAGAGACCTGCGAGCATGGCAGCGAACAGTGGCTTCTTCACGCCGGGCCACGCGAGCACGGCTCCCTCGGCCAAGGTCATTTGGGTGCTCCGCATCAACGCAGCGGGGTTGGCCCCCACTTCGGTTCCCAAGCCTTCGCACGCCCCGCACCAACCGAGCGAATTGTTGAACGAAAAATGATGCGGCGAGAGGGCTTCGAAGCTGCGACCGCATTGGCTGCACACGCGATGCTGGCTGTGAACTTTGGTGACCCAGCGATTTTCAGGTACGTCGGCTTGAGCAATTGCGATGTGCATCACCCCTCGACCCAGCGACAATGCGGCCTCGACGCTTTCGGCCAAACGGCTACGACCCTCTTTGCGAACTGTCACACGGTCGACGACGACTTCGATTTTGTGTTTGCGACGGCGGTCGATAACGGGGGGCTTATCTAATTCAAAAGTTTGATTGTCGATGCGAGCGCGAACAAAGCCGCTGGTTTTGAGCGTTAGCCACAGCTCTTCGTATTTCTGACCCGTCGCGATTTCAAGCGGGGCCATGATGTAGAGCTTCGTGCCGTCGCCTTCAGCAAGGATCGCGTCGATTACTTCGTCGACGCTCTGCGTGCCGATGGGCAGATCGCACTCCGGGCAATGCATCCGCCCGAGCCGTGACATGAGAATACGGAAGTAATCGTAAATTTCCGTGACCGTGCCAACGGTCGAACGGGGGGAATGGCCAGTCGTGCGTTGTTCGATGGCGATGGCGGGGGACAAGCCTTCGATCGATTCAACGCGCGGCTTTTGCAGTTGGCCGACGAACTGCCGAGCATAGGAACTCAAACTCTCGACATAGCGCCTTTGACCCTCGGCGTAGATCGTATCCATCGCAAGCGAGCTCTTGCCGCTGCCGCTCGGTCCGCAGCAGACGGTGAATTCGTCGCGGGGTATTTTGACGCTCACGTGCCGGAGGTTGTGTTCGCTGGCACCTTGGACCACGATGTGCGTGGCTTGCTTGACGGCTTGGCGTTTGGTGGATTTTTTGGGGGTGGTCTTAGCTTTTGGGTCGAGATAGGGGGCGAGGGCGGCGGCGGTGTGGGAGATTTTTACGCCGCCTTTAACACCATTCGCACCGCCCGCTGAAGCGGGCTCGCCCGACACGATTTGCTCGGGGGTGCCGGTGGCGACAATTTGTCCGCCGTGTTTGCCGCCGTCGGGGCCGACGTCGATGATCCAGTCCGCGGTTTTGATTACGTCGAGATTGTGTTCCACGACGAGCACGGTGTTGCCCGCGTCGGCGAACTCGTGCAGCACTTTCAACAGCAACTCGATGTCGGCGAAGTGCAAGCCGGTGGTTGGTTCGTCGAGCAAGTAGAGCGTGCGGCCGGTGGACTTCTTGACCAACTCGCGAGCGAGCTTGATCCGCTGCGCTTCACCCCCGGAGAGCGTCGGCGAGGGCTGGCCGAGCTTCACATAATCGAGGCCCACGGCGTGGAGCGTTTCCAACTTGTGGCGGATCTGGGGGATGTTCTCGAAATGGATGAGTGCTTGCTGGACGTCCATCTCCAACACGTCGGAGATCGATTTGTCCTTGTACTTTATTTGCAGCGATTCGTGATTGAAGCGATGCCCCTGGCAGATGTTGCAGGTGATCCAGACATCGGCGAGAAAATCCATTTCAAGCTTGTTCGCGCCGTTGCCACTGCAGGCTTCGCAGCGTCCGCCGGCGACGTTGAAGCTGAAGCGGCCGGCCTTGTAACCACGCTTCTTCGCTTCGGGGAGCTGCGTGTAGAGCGTGCGGATGTCGTCGAAAACTTTGATATAGGTCGCCGGATTGGAGCGGGGCGTGCGGCCAATCGGGGACTGGTCGATGGCGATCATCTTGTCGAGATGCTCGAGCCCTTCGATGCGGTCGTGCTCACCGGGTTCGCCCTTGCCGCCGTTGAGATCGCGCCGCAAGGCTTCAACCAAAATATCACTGACGAGCGAGCTCTTGCCGCTGCCGCTGGCGCCGGTCACGCAAACGAACGCCCCGAGGGGGATCTCCATCGTGACATTTTTGAGATTGTTGTGGCGGGCGTTGACGATTCTTAAGTAGTGAGTTTCTTTGAATTCACCGCCCGCTGAAGCGGGCTCGCCTGTGAGGCGTCTTTGCTTGGGGACTTCGATCTTTCTGGTGCCGGCGAGGTAGTTGCCTGTGACGCTGTCTTTTTTCTTGGCGACTTCATCGGCTGTGCCGACGGCCATCACGTGGCCGCCTCGCACCCCTGCACCGGGACCGAAATCGATGATTTGATCCGCGGCCCGCATGGTGTCTTCATCGTGTTCGACGACGACAACGGTGTTCCCCTGATCGCGCAAGCGTTCGAGGGTCGAGATCAAGCGGTCGTTGTCACGCGGATGCAAACCAATCGACGGTTCGTCTAAGATGTAAAGCACGCCGACCAACCCACAGCCAATTTGTCCCGCGAGGCGGATGCGCTGCGTTTCACCGCCCGAAAGCGTGGGGGCCGTGCGGTCGAGCGACAGGTAATCGAGCCCCACGTTAGTGAGGAAGCCCAGCCGGCCGCGAATTTCTTTGAGAACTTCGCCCGCGATTTTTTGCTGTGTCGCATCGAGCACGAGCGCGCTGAAGAATTGCTCGGCCTCGTCGATAGGCAAATGACAAACGGCCGGCAAGGTCTTCCGCGCTCCGTCGCCGAAGTATTCATTCGCGGTCGTGAGCGTCACGGAACGGGCTTGCGGGTTGAGCCGCTTCCCTTCGCAATCGGGACAGCCGATCACGTTCATAAACTCTTCGAGTTTGGCGATCAGCGCTTTGCTTTTGGCGTTGCGATACTTTTCTAACTGTTCGGGAATCAACCCCTCGAACGTGCCGCCATATTTCTGCGAACTCTTGCCCGCCCGCCAAGTGAAAGTAATATGCTCGCTGCCAGTTCCCCACAGCCAGAGATATTGCTGTTCGGGGGTGAGGTCCTGCCACGGCGTGTCGGTGAGGGCATTCTCGGGCAATTCGAGCTTGCGCTCCATCGTCTCGGCAACACCTTTGTAAATGTGTCGCTTCCAACGTCCAAGATCCTTCCAAGGGCCAATGAGTTCGATGCAACCCTCGGCGAGCGATTTCTCGGGCGCGGTGACGAGCTTTTCGGGATCGAAGCTGAACATCGTCCCCAGGCCATCGCACTCGAGGCACATCCCCTGCGGGCTGTTGAAGCTGAACAGTTGCGGCGAGGGGGGTTGGAAGCTCAAGCCGCAGTGATTGCAGGCGTAGTCGGCGGACATGAGGATGTCGGTGACATTCGCATTTCTTTTGCGTTTGGTGATAGGCTCGGCGTCCTCGCCGCGCGCTGAAGCGGGCTCGCCGGCGGTTTTGGGTTCTGAATCCTGAGCGATGATCAGATTCCCTTCGCCTAATTTGAGGGCGAGCTCGACGGCTTCGGCTAGGCGGGTGCGAATGTTGGGTCCGTTGACTAGGCGGTCGATGACGACTTCGATGTCGTGGCGCATCTGGCGGTCGAGCGAAAGATTATCGGAAAGCTGAACGACATTGCCATCGACACGAGCTCGCACGAAACCTTGCTTGAGCAGGTCTTCGCACAGATCGCGGAACTCGCCTTTTTGTCCGCGCACGATGGGGGCTAGGACCAAGAACTTCGTCTTGTCGGGAAGCGCCTGAATTCGGCCGATAATTTCTTCGCGCGATTGGGCGGTGATTGGTCGGTCACACTTTGGGCAGTGTCCTTGACCGACGCGAGCATACAGGACGCGCAGGAAGTCGTAGATCTCGGTGATCGTGCCGACGGTCGAACGCGGATTGCTGCCTGCGGCTTTTTGTGCAATCGAAATCGACGGGCTCAAGCCGCTGATGTGATCGACGTCGGGCTTGGGCATCTGCCCGAGGAATTGCCGTGCGAACGTGGACAGACTTTCCACGTAGCGGCGTTGTCCCTCGGCGTAGAGCGTGTCAAACGCGAGCGAACTTTTCCCACTGCCGCTGACGCCAGTCAGGCAAATGAGTTTGTTCCGGGGGAGGATCAGGTCGACGTCGCGGAGGTTGTGTTCCCGCGCGCCTTTGATGATGATATCCGAGGCGGGCATACGTCCGTGTGTGGTTCCGGTTGGGGCCTGCTAGCCGCGTTTGGAAATAGCGGAAATAGCGAACCAACTATTATAGCGAGTTCCCCGCCGGAGGCGACTGCTGCGTTTTCAATCTCACGATCTCGCTGCCAGCAGCGGGGCTAATGGAGGCACCCATGATCCGATTTGCATTCGTAATACTAGCGCTGATCCCCAGTTTTGGCGTTGCTAAGGAATCCAAGCCCTACGACACCACGAAGTGGAAGGCCGCGATTGACAAGTTTCTTGCGGCGGACGAGGCCCAGCCGACCGAGCCGGGGGGGATCTTGTTTGTTGGCAGTTCCAGCATTGTGATGTGGGACCTGGAGAAGTCGTTCCCCGGCAAAGGCTATCTCAACCGTGGGTTCGGGGGCTCGGAAATCGCCGACTCGGTGCATTACTTTTCGGATCTCGTGACCAAACACAAGCCGCGGCTGGTGGTCTTCTACGCAGGAGACAACGACATCGCGGCGGGCAAATCTCCCGAGCAAGTTCACGAAGACTTTCAAGCATTGGCCAAAAAACTGGAAAGCGAGCTGCCGGACACCAAGCTGATTTACATTGCGATCAAGCCGAGCATCGCTCGTTGGAAGCTGGCCGACAAAATCCGTGAGGCCAACGAACTGATCAAGGCGGACTGCGAGAAGAACGAGAAGTTCACGTTTCTTGATGTGTGGCCCGTGATGCTCAACGACCAAGGTGAACCGCGCGAGGATATTTTTCTGGGCGACGGTTTGCACATGAACGACAAGGGTTATGAAGCGTGGGTGGAGTTGATTGGGCCGGAGTTGAAGTGATGGTAACACAACCGAACCACGGCATCGGGACGATGCCGGCTAACGGATGAATTTAATACCCGATTACGAATTGCTTGACTTTGGTGGGGGGAGGAAACTCGAACGCTTTGGCGAGTGGGTATTGGATCGTCCCGCGCCGGGGGCGGATGGTTTGCCGAAGCATCGCGAGCTGTGGCAGTCGGCAACGGCACGCTACACGGGCGATCGCACGACGGAAGGGAGTTGGAAACCCAAGACGTGGCAAGTACCGAGTTGTGAGTTGCGCGTGGAGTTGGAACATTATAAAAGCTTTCAGCTTTTCCTGTCGGCATTGCCTTCGGGGCAGGTGGGAGTTTTTCCGGAGCAGCTTGCGAATTGGGCTTGGATTGCTAAGCAGGTTGGCAGACCCGCTAAGCCGCAAGCGGCGGTTAAGGTTTTGAATCTGTTTGCTTATACCGGGGGGAGCACTTTGGCGGCGGCGTGTGCGCACGCCGAGGTCACGCACGTTGACGCGGCGAAGAGCATGGTCGAACGCGCGCGGGAGAATGCGAAACTCTCGGGCCTTGAGAATGCACCGATTCGCTGGATCGTGGAAGACGCCGTCAAGTTTTGTCAGCGGGAAGTGAAACGCGGTAATCAGTACGACGCGATCATTCTCGATCCCCCCACGTATGGCCACGGGCCGAAGGGGGAAGCTTGGTCGATCAAACGCGATCTGCTGCCACTCTTGGAATCTTGTGGTGAACTGACGGCGGGGCGATTGAAATTCGCGCTTTGCACCTGCCACACGCCGGGGATTGATGCCGCGGAACTGAGTGCGTATCTCTCGGATGGCATGTTCGGCCACTGTGGCCAGCCTCCCGCAACCGGTACGCTGTATTTAACCAGCAGCGATGGGCGGAAGCTGGAGAGTGGGACGTTTGCGCGTTGGCCTGGATAGGAATAGAACGCAGATGAACGCGGATTAGGCAGATTGGCACGGATCCAATAAACTTTAGTTGAATTGTCCTTTTATCCATGTGTTTTTAATCAGCGATCATCCGTTAAATCCGCGTTCATCTGTGTTCTATTCCTCATGCCTCATCAAGAAATTACTAGCCGACAGAATTTGCGGATCAAGGACGCGGCGAAGCTGCGCGATGCGCGGCAGCGCGCGAAGCAAGGGCGGTTTATTATTGATGGGGTGCGTGAGATTGGCCGGGCACTGGATGCGGGGATTTCTTTTCTCGAAGTGTTTATTTGTCCGCCGCTGTGCGGTTCTGATTTGGCCCAGGAACTCTTGCCACGGCTGGATAGTTGTGGGGCGGTGGTTGCCGACGTGACGCCCGAAGTTTTCGAGAAGCTGGCCTTCGGCGAGCGAAGCGATGGCATCGTGGTCGTGGCCTCGACTCCCCAGCGGAGCATCGATCAGTTGGAGCTTCCCGAGCGGCCGTTGATCGCGGTGCTTGAGGGTTTGGAAAAGCCTGGCAACGTCGGAGCCATATTGCGCAGTGCCGATGGCGCGGGGGTCGATGCCGTGATCGTGGTGAATGCGGGGACGGACTTGTTTAATCCGAACACGATCCGCGCAAGTGTGGGGACCGTGTTTGGAAAGCAGGTGTGTCTCGCAACGGTGGAAGAAACCTTGAATAAGTTGCTTGAGTGGCAAATGCCGATCATCGCGACGCGGCCTGACGCGACCATGCTTTACAGCGAAGTCGATTTTCGCCAAGGAGCGGCAATCGTGTTGGGCACTGAAGCGACCGGGCTCACCACGGCATGGCAGCAAGCGGACATCGTTGGCGTGAGGCTCCCCATGCGCGGGATTGCCGATAGCCTGAACGTGTCGACCACCGCGGCGGTTTTGTTTTATGAGGCCCAAAGGCAACGGATCATGTGAATCTAATATGTCATTCCGAAAGGAGCCACAATCCCGACGGGAAAAGACGGCGACTTGAGGAATCTGGCTTCGATCTTCACACGCCGCCATCATTACGTTTGAGTGCTGCAAACCAGATCCCTCGGTCGGCTAGCCTCCCTCGGGATGACAATTCACCGCGCGGCCAGCGTTCGCGGCTTTGTCGATTGTTATAATTTGTTATGCACCTGCCCATCTCCGCGCTTGACCGCAAGACGCTTCGCGATCTTTGGCACATGAAAGGCCAGGCGGTGGCGATCGCGCTGGTGATCGGCTGCGGCATCGCGCTCTTCACACTTTCTCGCAGTTTGTTGCATTCGCTCGAGCTGACTCAGTCGACCTATTACGACAGGTTTCATTTCGCCGAGGTGTTTGCTTCGCTCAAACGGGCTCCCGATGCGCTGTCCGAACGGATTGCCGAGATTCCCGGCGTGGCGCGATTGGAAACGCGGATCGTGATCGGCGTGAATCTCTCGGTGCCTGGGCTAACCGAGCCAGCGACAGGCCGATTGGTTTCGGTGCCTGATACCCGCGAGCCGCTGCTGAATCAAATTTACTTGCGGCGGGGAAGTTGGCTCACGCCGCGTGCCGACGACCAAGTGATCGCGAGCGAAGCGTTCGCCGATGCCAACCATTTGGAAGTCGGCGATTCGATTTTCGCGGTGATCAACGGTCGGCAAAAGAAACTGCGGATCGTGGGCATTGGGCTGTCGCCGGAGTTCATCTACGAAATCAAACCGGGCGACATGCTCCCCGACAACCAACACTTTGGCGTGTTCTGGATGAATCACGAAGCGCTCTCCACGGCATACAACTTAGAAGGGGCGTTTAACGACGTGGCGATCTCGCTGATGCGGGGGGCGAATGTCGCCGAAGTGCTGTTTCGTTTGGATGAATTGCTTGAACCGTATGGTGGCTTGGGGGCCTATGCCCGTAAGGATCAGCCATCGCACATGTTCGTGGATAATGAAATCGAACAGAACCGCCAGCTCGGCTTGGTGATGCCGTCGGTATTTCTGGGCGTGGCGGCGTTTTTGTTGAATGTTGTTTTGACGCGCACGATCAATTTGCAACGCGAACAAATCGCGGCACTGAAAGCGTTTGGCTACAGCAATCTGGAAATCGGTTGGCATTATCTCAAGCTCGTGCTGCTGATCGCCATCGTGGGACTCTGCTTTGGAATTCCCTGCGGGGCGTGGTTTGGCAGCGTCGTTACGGGAATGTATGCCAAGCTGTTCCACTTCCCCGAGTTTCATTACCAACTGACTTATGACGTGGCCCTCACGGCGGCGATTGTTTGCATCGTGGCGTCGGCGCTGGGAGCGTATGGCGCGATTCATCGGGCGGTGTCGTTGCCCCCCGCCGAAGCGATGCGTCCGGAACCACCGACGAGTTTTGGCCCGACGCTGCTTGAGCGGTTGAATCTTGGGCATTTCCTGTCGCCCGTGATGCGGATGATCGTGCGTCAGTTGGAACGCCATCCCGTGAAGACGGGGCTTTCTGTGTTTGCGATTTCTTTGGCCGTGGCGATCGTCGTGCTGGGTAACTTCATGGAAGATGCCGTGAACTATGTGCTCAACGCCCAGTTCAACGAAGTGCAGCGTTACGACATGTCGCTCACAACGATTGAACCAATGAGCGACACCGCGATTCATGAAGTCGCCAGCATGCCCGGCGTACTCTATTGTGAACCGGTGCGCGGGGCGTCAACGAGAATGCGGCATGGCTCGCGCAGTCGGCGGGTCAGCATTCAAGGCTTGCCCGCGGAGAGCAAACTGTATGGCTTGATTGATATCAACGGCACGAACATTCCCTTGCCTCCCGACGGATTGATCGTCTCCGAGAAACTGGCCGAGATTTTGGATGTGAAAGTCGGGGAATCGGTGCAAGTGGAAGTGCTGCAAGGCAAGCGGCCGGTGAAGGACGTGCCGATAGTTGGTGCATTGCAAGATTTCTCCGGGGTGTCGGCTTACATGAATATCGATGCACTCGCGAAGCTTTTGCGCGAGGGGCCGACGATCACCGGGGCGAATATGATCGTCGATGCCAAATACACCGACGAGTTGTATCACGAGTTGAAGTTGGTCCCGGCCATCGCGGGGATCACGATCAAGAAACATGCCATCGAGAGTTTCAACAACACCGTGGCCGAAAACTTGATGACGATGAAGACGATCAATCTATTTTTCGCCTGCGTGATCGCCATCGGCGTGGTATACAACAGCGCGCGAATTTCGCTTTCGGAAAGGAGCCGCGAGTTGGCGACCTTGCGTGTAATCGGCTTCACACGCGGCGAGATCTCTTCGATTCTACTGGGGGAGCTAGCAATCATCACGCTGCTGGCCGTGCCGCTCGGGATGTGGATTGGGTATAAAATCGCTGGTGGCTTGGTGGCGCTCTTGGATTTGGAGTTGTTCCGATTTCCGCTGGTGATTGAACGCAGCACTTATGCCCTCGCGGCGGGAGTGGTGATCGCGGCCTCACTGATTTCGGGACTGCTCGTGCGGCGGCGGCTCGATGAATTGGATTTGGTCGCGGTGTTGAAGTCGCGTGAATGAATCATGATGCAGTCATCCTGAGAGAGGCTCACCGACCGAAGGATCTGGTTGACACCAGCGAAAACGATGGAACATCGAAGGGAATGGAACCTAGATTCTTCAGTCGCCTAAGCTCCTTCAGAATGACAGAATATAAGTATGAAATCAAAATATCGCAAACTCTTGCTGGTGCTCTTTGCGGCGGCGATTGTCGTGGCTATTGGCTGGGGATTGGTTCCCGAGCCGGTCGCCGTCGATTTGGCCGAGTCCACGCGCGGGAAGATGGAAGTGACGGTTGATGAAGACGGCAAGACGCGAATTCGCGAGAAGTACGTTGTGTCGGCACCGCTGGCGGGGCGGGTGTTGCGGATCAACATGGATCCCGGCGACGAAGTGGAAGCCGACGACACGCTGCTGGCCGTAATTGAACCGCGTGATCCGGAGTTGTTGGACGCCCGCACGATCGCTCAAGCGGAAGCCCGGGTGAAAGGTGCCGAGGCCTCGCTCGAAAAGATGGAACCGCTGCTCGAGGAAGTGACCGCCGCGCAGCAATACGCCGAGTCGGAACTCAAGCGAGTCCGCGAAGTGGAGAAAAAGAATCCCCAAGCGGTCTCGGATTCGGATATCGAAAGCAAACTGCTTGCCTCGCGCATACAGGCAGCTTTGTTGCGCTCGGCGCAGCAAAATAAGGAGATTGCTAAGTTCGAGTTGGCGCAAGCACGCGCGGCGCTGATGCGTTCGCGGCCACCCTCGGAGAATCCGCCCGCGCAGACGGTATCAGAAGAAACGAATGGCTGGAATTTCCCGATTCGTTCCCCTATCGATGGGCGGGTGCTGCGGGTTTTTCAAGAAAGTAGTGCCGTCGTGGCTCCAGGCGCTTCGCTGTTGGAGTTGGGTGATCCCACGGATTTGGAAGTCGAGATCGACGTCCTTTCGCGGGATGCGGTCAAGGTGCAGCCGGGGGCTTTGGTGTATCTGGAACATTGGGGAGGAGATCACACGCTGCAAGGCCGGGTGCGACTGGTCGAGCCGTCGGCCTTTACCAAGATTTCCACCTTGGGAGTCGAAGAGCAGCGGGTGAACATCATTGTTGATCTGGTTGACCCGCCGCAAGAGCGGACCGAACTTGCCGACGGGTTTCGCGTGGAAGCGCGGATCGTGATTGCCGAGGCCGAGGATGTACTCAAAATCCCCACGAGTGCTTTGTTTCGAGTGGGCGACAAGTGGGCCGTGTTTCGTGCCGAGAATGGGGGGGCTCGCGAGCAAATCGTGGAAGTCGGATTGCAAAATGGTTTGGAAGCGGAAATTCGCGACGGGCTTTCCGCCGGGGATTTGGTGGTGATGCACCCGGGGGATGACGTGGTGGATGGCACGAAAATCGTGCAGCGGCGCTAAGCCGCGAGCGGGTGGTTGCGTTGACAAGCCTCCACAAGCTGCGGAAGATGGCGGCATGGCTGAAGCAACAAAACCACTTGTCGGCGTCATTATGGGTAGTTGCAGTGATTGGGACACCATGCGATTGGCGTCCGAATTGCTCACCGAGTTTGGCGTCGAGCATGAATCGCAAATCGTGTCGGCACATCGCACGCCCGAGTGGATGTGCGAGTACGCCAAGAGCGCTGAAGGCCGCGGGCTGGAAGTGATCATCGCCGGGGCAGGGGGGGCCGCTCATTTGCCGGGGATGGTGGCCGCGCTAACGGTGCTGCCCGTGTTGGGTGTGCCGGTTGAAAGTCACACGCTCAAGGGGATGGACTCGCTGCTCTCGATCGTACAGATGCCGGGGGGTGTGCCTGTGGGGACTCTCGCCATCGGCGCGGCAGGGGCTAAGAACGCCGCACTGCTGGCCATTCGCATTCTGGCGGGGAGTCGCCCCGAGTTGCGCGAGAAGCTGCACGCGTTTCATCAGCAACAGACCGATCAGGTTCGCCAAGATAAACTCTCGTGAGTGCCACGATGGCCAACACCCTTCGCAGCAACACGGCAACTTCATTGGAACCTGGGGCCAGGCTCGGCATGTTGGGGGCCGGTCAACTTGGCCGCATGTTTGCGCTCGCCGCCGCTCGGCTGGGTTATCATGTTCACGTTTTCTCGCCGCGCGTGGATAGTCCGACGGGGCAAGTCTCGCATCGTGAAACGGTAGCCGACTATGCCAACGTGGAAGCGATTGCGAAGTTCGCTCAATCGGTCGACGTGGTGACACTCGAGTTTGAGAACATTCCCACGGCGGCAATTGAAGTCGTTGAAAAATATGCCCCCGTACGGCCGTCGCGGTCGGTGCTGTACATCACGCAAAATCGTTTGCGAGAGAAGCAGTTTCTCACGAAGATCGGCGTGCCGTGCGCGCCATTTGCCGAAGTGAATTCGCTCGCCGATTTGCGAGCGGCCATTCAAACGATCGGCGTCCCAGCGGTGTTGAAAACGGCCGACTCGGGGTACGACGGCAAAGGCCAAATCACGATACAAAGTGCCGATGAAGCTGAGGCGGCTTGGCAATTTGTGGGCGAGCAGCCGGCGGTCCTCGAAGGGTGGATTCAGTATCAGCAAGAACTGTCGGTGACTGTGGCTCGCTCGACGACGGGCGAAATCGTCACCTGTGGGCCGATTGCCAATGACCACGCGAATCATATTCTCGATGTGTCGCGATTCCCGGCGAAAGAATTGGCAAGCGTTGCCGATTCGGCTCAAGCGATGGGCCGTGCGATTGCCGAGCAGTTGGATTTAATTGGCGTTTGTTGCGTGGAGATGTTTCTCACACGCGATGGTGAACTCATCGTGAATGAAATCGCCCCTCGGCCACACAATTCGGGGCACCTCACGATTGAAGCGTGCGTGACTTCGCAATTCGAACAGCAAGTGCGAGCGATCTGTGGCCTACCGTTGGGTTCGATGGAACCGCACACACCCGCAGCGATGGTGAATCTGCTGGGTGATCTGTGGGAGAAGGGCGAGCCCGATTGGCTAGAGATGCTCGCCGTGCCGCGCGGGTATTTGCATCTTTATGGCAAGACCGAAGCGAAGCCGGGACGGAAGATGGGGCACTTCACGGTGCTGGGGGATGATGCGGCACACGTGGCGATGGAAGCACGTGGGCGATTGATTCCCTAGCCGCGATTCAACGAATCGCAGGTCCCGGGCGCAACCGCAGCGGGACGTTGCGGCTATATAGTTTTAATGTCGAAAATGTCTTGTGCCGGTGAAGATCATCGGTAGGCCGTGCGCATCGCAGGCGGCGATGACTTCGGGATCGCGTTTGGATCCGCCCGGCTGGATAATGGCCGTGATGCCCGCGGCGGCGGCTTGTTGGATCGAATCTTCAAACGGAAAGAACGCGTCAGAGGCCAACACGCAGCCCCTCGTCGAATCGCCCCCCTTGCGAATGGCGATTTCGACGGCATCGACGCGGCTCATTTGGCCTGCACCCACGCCGACGATTCCTTGATTCTTGGCAACCACGATGGCGTTCGACTTCACGTGGCGGCAAACGGCCCAGGCGAATTCCAAATCGGCTTGCAGTTCGGGCGAAGGTTTTTTGGCGGTCACCACTTTCCAAGCTTTCACATCGTCGGCCAGATCGTCGGCGGTTTGGGCGAGCATTCCGCCATCAATCTGGCGGTAGACAGTGATACCCTCGCCCGGCAGAAATTTACCGGTTTTGATTAACCGCACATTGGCGTGCCACTTAGGTTTAGTCGTGAGCACGACCAAGGCATCCGCATCGAAATCGGGGGCCACAATGGCTTCGACAAAGCGGCCTGGCTCGGCCAAGTATTCGGCCATGGCACGATCCACCGGCACATTCACGCCGATGACGGAACCAAACGCGCTCAAGGGATCACCGTCCCAAGCCTTGGCAACCGCATCGCCCAACGTGGCAGCCGTCGCGGCTCCGCACGGATTGTTGTGCTTGAGGATCGCGACGCCAGGCACGGGGAGCGACTTGGCAATCGCAAGTGCTGCATCGAGATCGAGTAGATTGTTAAAGGAAAGTTCTTTGCCGTTAATCTGCTCGGCGTTCACCAAACTATGCGGATCGGTGTTAGGAAATGCATACAGAGCTGCCGATTGATGGGGATTCTAGCCATAGCGCAACGTGTCGCGACGTTCGAGCGAGAGCAGCACGCGCTGCGGATAGGTTTCATCAGTTGCCGCATTGATTTTGGCAAAGTAAGCGGCGATCGCCGTGTCGTAGGCGGCAGTACGCGTGAAAGCCGCGCCGGCGAGTTGGCGGCGGGTTTCTAAGCTCGTGCAACCGTTCGCTCTGAATTCAGCGAGAATCGTTTCGTATTGGGACGCACCAGTGGCAAGCGTGACGAAGGCGTGATTCTTAGCCGACGAACGGACCATCGACGGCCCACCGATATCAATTTGCTCGATCGCTTCGGGGATCGTGACATCCGCGCGGGCGATCGTCTGCTCGAACGGATACAGATTCACCACCACGAGTTCAAACGTCAGAATGCCATGCTCGGCGAGCGATGCCATATCACTCGGATTGTCATGTCGACAAAGCAACCCGCCATGCACTTTGGGATGCAGCGTCTTCACGCGGCCATCCATCATTTCAGGGAAGCCGGTGTAGGCGGCGACGTCGCGGACTTTGATTCCTGCTTCTTCGAGATGCTTACGCGTGCCACCGGTGCTAAAAATTTCGACGCCACCTGTAACGAGTTCGCGCACGAATTCGATGAGGCCGGTTTTGTCGCTGACACTGATGAGAGCACGTTTGATCGGAGGGTTCATAGAAAGAATTTCGGAGTGCGGAATTTGGATTGCGGATTCGTGGCGGGAGCGGTCTTGGGCTAGCCACGATAGCACTTCTGGTGACGGCTTTCAACGAAGCGAAATTTTGCTTTTGAACCGGCTGAACCGACGCCGCGTAGAAGTGTCCAGTTGTGGCCGGAGTTAGGAAGAACCGGCATTTTTGGCAGGATGCTCTTTTCCGTCGCGAATCGCAGAATCGGAGTCCTCAGCCGCACAAGCGGTACAAACGGTTGATCCCTTAAGTTGCGATCAACCGCGCTGTCCGCCCCCACAGTTTCAATCGGATGCCTTAGGGTAATTCCGCAAGGGCTGTGACGGTCGCGCGATCCGGGACTCTCAGAAGTGTGAAGAAACTGCATAGCAAGTTTTTTGACGAGCACCTAAGCGTGACCTATATTCACGTATGCGGCAGATTCTGACCCAGTCTGCTGCCGGTGCGCACTTACCCGGCTGGTCCCTCAAGGCGAGGGTAAGTCACCAACCGCTTGGCGATTGCCCCACACCCCTGCGGACGCGACCTCCCCACAATAGACAACGAGCATCTCATGCAGATTCGGGTCCATCTCGAACGAACTCTTCAAACTTTTCGCGGGCAGCGGCTCGCAGCACGACGCGGCAATTCGCTGCTCGTGACGGCCACTTTGTTGAGCTTGATCTTTGGCGGTAATGTCTCCGCTCAAGTCTCGCGCAATGAACCGGTCACTAGCACGCAAGCCCACTCCAGCACCGCAATCAATACCGTGCTTGATAAAGGCCGGCAATTGGAAACCACGAACCGCTGGGGCGAAGCGCTAAGCCACTACGAAGAAGCCTTGCGGGAATACCGCGGCAACGAAACTATCGAACAACGTCACGACCTCGCCAAGCTGCATTACAGCGTCGAGCGTCGCTACCATGATCGCAGCTTCCTGGAATCGATCACCGCGCTCGACCGCAATCAAGCGTTGTCGCTTTATACGGAGTTGCTGCAAAAGACTAATACCCATTACGTCGCGGAACCACCCTGGCGAAAGCTAGGCACGCGGGGCGCCGCGGCCATTGATTTGGCCCTGAACGACAAAAATTTCATCACCGCCAATCGCCTGCAACTCTCGAGCAATCAGCTCTCTCAGGTTCGTAAAGAAGTCTATCAGCTGCTCGGGCAGCGAAATTTGCAAACCTCACGAGATTTGGTGACCTTCGCCAACGATACCGCACGGCTTGTTGAATCTCGCACGGGCGTGCCAGCCACGGCTACGATTCTCGAATTCATCACCGCTGCCGCCGAAGGGCTCGACGATTACTCATCGTTCCTAACGGCCGATCAGCTGCGTGAAGTCTACTCACAAATCGAAGGCAACTTTGTCGGCTTGGGTGTCGAACTCAAAGCCGAGAATGGGGCCTTGTTGATCGTGCACGTCATTCCCGGCAGTCCCGCAGAACGGGCTGGCATCTTGGCTCAAGATCGTATCGTGGCGGTTGATGGCAAGAGCACCACGGAACTTTCGACAGACGAAGCCGCATCGATGCTCACGGGTTCCGAAGGGAGCTACGTACGGGTGACGGTTTATTCGCCCAACACCGAACCTCGCGTGCTGAACATTCGTCGCGAACACGTTGACGTGCCGAGCTTGGAAAATCCCAAAATCGTCGATGAGGATTTCGGTATCGCTTATATCCGGATCCCAGCGTTCCAAAAGACCACGGCTCGTGATTTGGAAACCGCCTTGTGGGATTTGCATCGCCAGGGGATGCGGTCGCTGGTCTTGGACCTGCGTGGCAATCCGGGTGGCTTGCTGACCGCTTCGGTGGAAGTAGCCGACAAGTTTTTGACCGAAGGCAACATCGTGTCGACCCGCGGCCGTAGCCCCCAGGAAGACTTTAATTACCAAGCCCACTACGGTGGCACTTGGCGGGTCCCGCTGGTGGTGTTGATTGATGGCGACAGTGCCAGTGCCAGCGAAATCTTCGCCGGTGCGATCAAGGACAACAATCGCGGCACGATCGTCGGCACAACCTCTTTCGGCAAAGGCTCGGTGCAGGGCATCTTCCCGCTTGGTTTTGCCGGGGCTGGTATTCGCTTGACCACGGCCAAATTCTACTCGCCCAGCGGCATGCCGATCAGCCACCGGGGTGTGGAACCGCACGAACAGGTGCAAGTGGTGGCCAAACCGGTCAACGGAACGGTCGATTCTGCCAGCGATTTGGTGCTGCAAGCCGGGATTCAGGCCGCTCGAAGCCGCTTGGCTTCGCGGTAGTGGTTGACGATCTCCCGCCGGTGGCAAATACTGGCTGTTTCCCCAGTACTCGTGGACGGCCGTAGTAAGTTTCTTTTTTGGCCGTATTTCGCGCGTCCTTTCCGCTCCGATTGGTAGTTAAGTCATGCCGTACAAAAAAGAAGAAGACGACGACCTGTTCGACGACGACGATTTCGAATTCGTCGATGACGACGACGATGATGAGGATGACGACGAAGACGAGGACGAAGACGAGGACGAGGACGACGACGAAGAAGAAGACGAAGAGGATTCCGAACTCGACGAAGTCGAGGAAGAGGAAGAGGCTCCGCCCGCGAAACCAAAGCGTGGCGCTCGTAAAACTCCTACTAGAACCGAAAAGGCTGAAAAGGCGGCTCCCAAACCTCGCGCCAAGGCTGCACCAAAACCTCGCGGCAAAGCCGCTGCGGAAAAGCCCGCTCCTCCTGCTGCTGAGCCTGAGGACGAGGAAGAGGACGAAGTCGCTGAGTTGGTCGCCGAAGAACCCGAAGTCGCTGCAGAGCCAGTTGGCCCTCCCGCGGATCACGTGATTCATATCTATGAATTCCGCAAGTTCAAGCGGACGATTGCTCGGGATTTCACCAGCGAAGACGCCGACAAGTTTGCGGTGGAGTACAATCGCACTTCGTCGAATCACAGCCGCTGGGCCGTGTCAGGCAATAAGACCGACCAACCCACGCCGAAAATCTGACGGTTTGTTGGCCTGTCTGCTGGCTGTGGCCTAAAATTCCGTATTAGCCGTTGAAGTGGTATGCCCGCGCCAGAACGTGCGTCTGCCCCAATCACACCCCTCGTGCGCGGATTTCACCTGTCAAATCGACCCCGTTCGCGGTTTCGAGCGTAAGAGAAGTGGTACGATATGGAGGATCGCTTTGGTCCAAGATTTTGGCCAAGCATCGGGCACAATCCGCGCCCGCTGATCTATTCTTGACTATCGAACACCAACTCGTCTCCATGAATTAAGGTAGAGACCACATGAGTGCATCACCACGAATTTTGAACATCGCTCTCGGCTTGCTTTTGCTGGGCGTCTTGAGCGTGCCAGTCCAGGCCCAAGCGACCCGCGATCCCAATGCGACGGCTGCTTACGAGCAAGGCCTGAAGTTCATGGAGGAAAAGAAGTGGGATGATGCGATCGCGGCCTTTGCCAAGGCTACCGAGATCGATCAAACATTTGCCGAGGCGTACGTCGGTCGCGCGGATGCCCTGCGTGAACTCGAGGATTTCACGTCGGCCCTGCAAGTCTATCGTCAGGCAGAAAATCTCAATCAAAAGCTGCCCGGCTTGTACTTGGGTCGTGGCATTGCCTATCGGGAAGTGGGCGACATCAACATGGCCATGAGCGATTTTGACAACGCCATGGAATTAGATCGCAACAATCCTGAGATCGTGGCCAACTTGGGTGACTTGCTCGTGAACAACGTGCAGAACCCCACGCGTGCCTTGCAAGTCTTGAACAAAGCCATCGAGCTTGACCCCAATAACGCGAAAGCTTATCGCAACCGCGCGTTGGCTCACACTCAGATGCGTCACTTTGACGAAGCAGAAGCAGATTTGGCAAAGTCGGTCGAGTTGAAGAACGACGATTTTGAAACCTACTCGGTACAAGCCACAATTTATCAATATCAAGATAAGCCCGAAAAGTTGCCCAATGCCATCGAGGCCCTCACCAAAGCAATCGAGAACTATAAGAATCGTGAGAAGCAGGACAGTGCTGATCCGAAGATTTACGTCCAAGGATATCTGCAACGCGCCAATGCCTATATGAAATTGGCCAGCGATCCGAAAACTCCCACCGAGAAGCAAGAAGAGTTTTATAAAAACGCCATCCAAGATGCCGACGCAGTACTCGCGGAAATGCCTGAACAATATCCTATCTCAGGCAACGCTCTGTATACCAAAGGCGTCGCAGAACGGATGCAAGGCAACTACGGCGAAGCGATTAAAGCTTTGACCGACGCAATTCAACAGCTTCCGCCGGGGGAATCGGGGTCTTATGCGTCCGAAGCTTATCGCAAACGTGGCATTTGCTGGCACCTGCAAGGCGAGAACCGTCTAGCGCGTGGCGACTTCCAACAAGCCGCGGCGATTGACTATACCGATCCCTTGCCTCACATGTGGACGGGTTTCACATTCGTGGAAGAGGGGGATTATCGTTCGGCCATCGATGCTTACGGCGAAGCGATTGCTAAAAACCCGAATTTCTCGCTGCCTTACATCAATCGAGGTTTGGCTTACTTGCAACTCGGTGAATACAACCGTGCGGCCGACAATTTCAATGAAGCGATCCGCGTCGAGCCGAGCAACCCTGACAGTCACGTCAAGCGCGGCCTGACCTACATGATGCTCGAAAACTACGATAAGGCCCTTAATGCGTTTGATCTGGCCCTGCAATACGATGAGGATAACATCGAGGCATTAGAAGGGACCGTGGAAGCCTTACGGCAGTTGGGCCGCAGTTCCACCGCGGAAACTTATGCCAAACGAATCGATGATTTGAAAGCGAAGAATAACTGATCTGGCTTTTCATTTGATGATCTTTGAGCCGGCGGATGCGAAAGCATTCGCCGGCTTTTTTTGTTGAGATCTCACCGCCCACTGAAGTGGGCTCGCCTACGCGGCTTTGACTGAGACGAGCTCCGCGAACAGCGCGTCGAGGCAGCGGGTGCTCTTGCCCCAATCGAAAAGCTGGCCTTTGATTTCGGTCTTGGCTTCAACGCGACTGCCTCCCGGAGCACGGGCAACCGTGATGATCAAATCCCCTTCGAGGGCAAATAAGTCCGACGGCAAAGCGGCCACAAGAATACAACCGTCGGTGAGCTGATGCGCGCCGCGGACTGTGCGGCCGGCACGCGCGAGCGAGCATAAGAGCGCAACCAGAATCCGACCTACGGGCTGGGCGATGAAATCATTGCGTGATTTGCCGGTCTGAATGCCAAGCTTGGCATAGGTGGATTGTGCGAAATGGGCAATGCTGGTCATGGGGAGCGAAATTGGCAAGCCGGCCATTTTGCCGAGTGCTTTGCCTGACATTTCGAGAAAGTCTTCGCCGGTCATGGCTTTCTTCGATTGGCTGGCCGCGCGAGCGATGAGATCGCGAACCTCGGCGATACGAAGCAGTGTTTCGTATTCGATGAGGTCGGACCAATCGGTGGGGAGGGCAATCGTTTCCGTCGAGGATGCAACGATCGGTTGCAGTTTGGTTCCGCATGTCGAGCAGAATTTCCCTGCGGCCTGGGCGCCGCATTCGGAGCAAAACATGACACGCCTCCCTGCGCAATCAAAATGCATTTCGAACCGAGATCGCTCTTGGCTTTATCGTCCCAAGACTGGGGGCAACATGAAGAGGAGTGCTAGCACATTACTGCACCACCGGCTGAAGAAGACCCGCCTAGGCGTTGATCACTTCTTCGGTGACGTCGGCCACGAAGTCGTCGACTTGCTCGGATTGGCCGGGCCAATCGGCACCAACGTTGACCCCCACGCCGGGCTCCTTGAAGAACCAATAGAGCATGTCGCGTGTTGCGCTAAAGTAAGTTGGGTAGAGCGGCAACGGATTGGTGGCCTGCTCGGCGGCGTATTTCTTGGTGAGCTCTTCCAATTGGTCGTGCGACACCCGCGGGTGGCGGTGGTGCGGACCGTGGACGAAGATGTCGAAATTCAGGAAAGTGCAAAACTTGGTGATGACATTATCGGCAATCACGGTCCGCGTGCCATGCAACGGGTCGTAGCTTTTCATGCCGAGATGCTCGGTCAACTTGCGGCCATTTTGGAAGAAGCCCGCGAGCATGTAGGGGATGACCCACACGAGCGCGAACGTCGACCAGCGGTCGTAGTAAGCGACGATGCCCAGCACAACCGCCCAGAAGCAGGCCATGCCGATATATTCGCCACGAATCGCGCGGCGCTGCTCAGGTTTGAGCGGCGAATCTTGGTGGAAGTAAATCCGGCCATAAACAATCGGTGCGGTCAGCACGCCCAAAAAGAGATCGCACCAGGCGAAAATCTTACGAAACCAGCGCGGGGCACTGGGATCGGAATACGGCCAGAGTTCCCAGTCGTTGGGTTTGTTTAGGTAGGCGTGGTGGCGAATGTGGGTCTCTCGGTAGGACGTGTAAGGAACGAACATCAGCCAGCCCAGCACCTTGCCCAAGAGAACGCTCAGTCGCTGCGAGCTAAAGAGCGTTTGGTGGGCTGTCTCATGAAAACAGCTTGTCCAGCAGAACATGAAGTAGCTGGTGACCAGAATCCAAAACACGCGCACCGCCCAATGATCGGTCGGCCACGGGTAAGCGACCATCACCATCGAAAAAATCTGCGCTGGGAAAAACAGGAAGCGAAGTGCCGTCTTGCGGTTGGCGATGGCTTCTTTTTCGGCGTCGGAAAATTGGGTGAGTCTCATAACGGCTCCGCCAGCATGGAGGCGAGAGTTGGGAAACTAAATCCTGATCGCGCCAGGTGCGCTAGGTACAACTTGCATTCCGCAATTCTATCGCCAAAGCCGCTCGGTGGGCGACTCCAATTAATTCGATTATAGTCTCACCCGACCAGACGGCGTGTCGGTCATGACGTTGTGGCGGGCATGATCAAGCGGAATGGAGGGGGCCGTCGGCTCGAAGCCCACCATGCCACAGAAGTTTCGCTCGACCCGATCGATGAAATCGGTGGGGTTTTCTTCAAAGGCAAAGTGCTGGGCTTTGGGGACCACGTCTTTTTCGCAGTTCGGTAACAGCTCGATGAGTTTGAGGCACATCGGCAAAAACGGCGAGAATTCACCGTGCAGACATACGCACGGAGTTGTGATGTCGGGGATGCTGTCGATGGTGAGACCAGCCTGATCGGCGACATCCTTGCCACAACTGGTACCCGCCAACCGGACAAGCCGATTGAGTGTCGCTTCACCGGCGCGTTCGATAAACATCTTTTTCTTGCGCGGCGAGAGATTGGCGGCTTGCTGGAGCATGTCGTGCAAATTCCAGAGATTGCCGGCGATGGCCATACCGGCAGTCGCGGCGTTCTTCTTATAAGCTCGAAAGCCAAGCCACCGTTTGGGATTTGCCTGCAAATGATGGAGGGCGGGAATAAACGGATCGGAGAGCACTGCCCCCTGAACGAGATGCGGGTAATCCTGAGCCGCGTGCAAAGCAACCGATGCACCGAAGCTGTGGCCCATGACAAGAGCTGGCTTGAGATTCAGCTCACTGTGCAAAGCGGCGAAGTCGGCGGCCATGTCGGCGCTAGTGTAATGCTCAGCGGGCGTATCGCTGTAGCCGTGGCCGCGCATGTCGTAGGCCGTGACGCGAAACTGCTTGCCGAGCTTGGCCATCAAACCACTGAGCATCCAGACCGCGAGGTTACCCGTCACGCCGTGGATCAACACAACGTCCGGCGCGCCGACCGGGCCGCACTGTTGATAGTGAAATTTCAGATTGCCGAGTTGGATGTGGGGCATGTCGTTCTAGGCGTGAGGAGCGCCGTCAGCTTCGAGTTGCAGACGGATGAAATTGGCAAACTGGCTAATGGAGACGTCGCGTTGATCGAGACGGCCCAACTCGGCCATGAAATCGGCAAACGGGAACTGGCGATGATAATGCCTTTCGACAAGCTCGTTGAGCATCACCAAGTCGATCGATTCGATGGCGAGATCGGCAAAGAGTTGTGAATTCTCGGTCACGGCTACGGAAGCGGAGTACTCTTTCAATTCGCGAATGATGCCGACGACCACCTCGACGATGCTCCGCTGCATGGCCGCATGGCCATTGAGCAATGGCTCGATCACAAGCGGGCTTTTCGCGAGCGGCGTGACTTGAACGGCCGGTTCAGTAATGGAATCTTCGGTCCATTGGCCGACGATTTCGAGTTCGCCTCGGAGATACAAATCCTTGCAGCCCCGGCGCTGGAGTTTGCCGCTGCTCGTGCGGGGGATTTCACTTCCTTTGACGAGCACAATCGCGTGAGGGCCAAGTTCGTGCTCTTGAGCCAACACGGCTCGCACGGCGGAGAACAATTCTTGCTGATTGAGCTTTTGGGCACGCATCACGCCGCACACGACAACCACACGCTCTTCGCCAGCAACGTCGATGCCGAACGAAACAACGTGATCACGACGCAGCGCAGGGTGGGCCCCTTCGACGGTGCGCTCGATGTCTTGGGGATAGTGATTGCGGCCGCGGACGATAATCAAATCCTTGATACGGCCCGTGATAAACAACTCGCCGTTATCAAGAAAGCCCATGTCGCCCGTGCGGAGGAACGTGCCTTCCTCGCCGGGGAGGGTTGCTTGAAATGTTTCGGCGGTGGCCGACGGACTATTCCAATATCCTTGGGCAATGCCGGGGCCGCGGACCCAAATCTCGCCAATCTGATCGGGGGCACTGCGGGTGAGCGTCGCGGGATCGACAATCGCGATGTCTTGACGGTCAACGCTGATTCCGCAACCAACAATTGCGCGGCCTTGGCCGTCGGCAACAGGCACGACGTGATTGTCGGCAAGTTCGTGCGAATCGTAATTGCGAATGATCGGCTCGGCGGCTTTGTCGCCACCGCTGACAATAAGCGTAGCTTCGGCCAAGCCGTAGCAGGGATAAAACGTTTCGTAACGAAACCCGACCGCGGCAAATCGCTCGGCGAACCGGCGCATCGTGTCGGGGCGGACGGGCTCGGCACCATTGCAAGCCAAGGTCCACGAGCTGAGATCGAGCTCGGCCATTTCTTCGTCAGAAATCTTCTGCACGCAGAGATCGTAGGCGAAGCTTGGGCCGCTCGTGGCGTAGGCCTTGTACTTGGTAATCGCCTTGAGCCAACGCACGGGGCGTTTCACGAAAGACAGGGGCGACATCAGCACGGTGCGGCGACCGCTTTGCAAAACTTGTAACACGAGACCGATAAGGCCCATGTCGTGATACATGGGAAGCCAGGACACGGCCACGGCATTGGGTTCGTCGAATTTCTTGATGTGCTCGAAGTTGAACATCAAGTTGGAATGGGTCAGCATCACACCGCGGGGACGACCGGTCGAGCCCGACGTGTATTGCAAGAGGGCCAGCGTTTCAGGACCGATTTCGGGACGGCGGTAATCTTCGCTGTCTTCAGCGGCAATTTCGTCGGTGACGACCACGTGACCAGCTTGTTCTAAGTAAGAACCAAAACGGTTCGCTTCGTTGCTGCTAGTAAGCACGATGTCGGCTTGCGAATCTTGCAAGATCGCCCGCAGCCGCGCGCCGGTGCGGCGAATGCGCATCGGATCGGGAGGATAAACCGGCACGGCCACGATGCCTGCATAGAAGCAACCCACGAGCGCGACGATGTATTCCAAGCTCGATTCGTACACCAAGGCGGCACGATCCCCTTGGTGAGCCAGTTGCTGGAGCCGCGCGGCGACCGCTTTGGCCCGCATTTCCAATTCGCGGAAGGTGATGTTGATTTCTTCGTCTTCACCTTCGGGAAGGAACGTGTAGGCAACGTCGGTGGGAATGGTTGCCGACAGTTCTTCGAGGCTGTGGATTAAACTCGGGTGGGTCCCCGCCGGAGTTTCGAAGGCCAGTTTTCTGCGCGAGCTGTGAAGTTCTTGGTGCATATTCTCTTTATCAAGAAGCGGAATCAGTATGGGAACTGGAAGCCGGCCAGTGTTGTGATGGAAATCACAAGTGCTAGTGGATGTGTGGGCAAGACAAGCAGTTCGTCTTGCGCATAGTCGTTCGTGCAAATCGCGGACCTGACCGGCGTGGAGGGTCGAGGCGAGACCCCTATTCTACACAATTTCCCGCAGAACAGAACTGGCCTGAAACCCCGAAATGGGAGCATTTTGCTGGAACCCGGCGGCATGGTTCCGGTCGTAGGTTTTGAGAAATCTCTGCCGGCTGTTTATGAGTCTCTCGAATTGCGGGATCAAAGTGAGGACAAATTCTCATGACTGGAACGTGCTGTTTCGTGAATGCAGGCCTGTGATGCTGTTGAGCTAATGTCGTTCAATGTAGGGGGCGGGCTTGTGAGTCCAGAGGTGAACTTTATACTGGGATTTTCGGGCGGGTTGCGGTGACTTGTCCGTTCTGAAACCAGCCTGTTCGCGCAAAGACTGCGTTTGTAAAGGAATGCCGCGTGGAAAGTCCGCCAGCATCGTTTTTGGCCCGCCACGATTTTCTCATCCGCCGATTGCATTCGCTCTCGGGTTTGATACCGGTGGGTGGCTACATGATCGTCCACTTGCTTGTGAATGCCAGCGTGTTGGAGAGCCCCAACACGTTTCAAAAGAATGTCTACCAAATCCACAGTTTGGGGGCACTTTTGCCGGTCGTGGAGTGGACATTTATTTTCATTCCGATTTTGTTCCACGCAATTGTCGGCGTGGCAATCGTTGCGGGAGGGATGCCCAACACGGGGAATTATCCTTACGCCGCGAATCGGCGGTACACGCTCCAGCGCATCACCGGCATGATCGCGTTCGTGTTCATCGGCGTTCACGTGTTTCACATGCACGGCTGGTTCCATAACAGCTTTTGGGTCGACCGCATTGTGCATCCCTTGGGGGGCGCACAATTTCGCGCATACAACGCCGTTTCGTCGGCGGGGGAAGCACTGCAAAACGGCGTATGGGTGACGGTTTATTTGATCGGCATCCTCGCGTGCGTCTACCACTTGGCCAACGGTATTTGGACGATGGGAATCACGTGGGGCGTGTGGGTCAGCGAAGCAGCCCAACGCCGCGCCCTCAGGATTTGCAAAGTGTTCGGTGTACTACTGGCGATTGTCGGCGTGGGAGCCTTGTTCGGCATGCGGCAGTATGGCACGGGCGAGAAGTTGATCGAAGCTGAACAAGTGGAAGATCAAATGTACGAGGCCAAGGTCAAGGCTGGCGAACTCGAGCCCAACGAACACAAACGGGCTCAAGAAGAAGAAAAACCAAGTGAAGAAGTCGCCGCAGCGGCGGATCAAGAATAAAGAGTTATCACGCAGAGGCGCTGAGAACGCAGTGAACTAGCTGGAACGCTAATCAACACGAATTTTCGCTAATAAGATTTTTGGCAACGATTCGCCGAGATTGGTTTTCAGGTTAACTCAATACTCTGCGATCTCTGCGCCTCAGCGTGAAACTGAATTTAACGAAGGTACTCGGATGGGAAAACAACGTGTTGTCGTCGTCGGTGGTGGGCTGGCTGGTCTGGCGGCCACGATGAAATTGGCCGAATTGGGGATCGCCGTCGATTGCATGAGCCTCACTCCGGTGAAGCGCTCGCACAGCGTTTGCGCGCAGGGTGGCATCAACAGCGTCAACGAACTCACCCGGCAACAAGGTGATAACGAGTGGCTGCACTTGGACGACACCGTTTACGGTGGTGATTTTCTGCAGCACCAGCCGCCCGTAAAGGAAATGGCTTACTGGGCCCCTAAAATCATCGACCTGATGGATCGACTCGGCGTTCCGTTCAATCGCACGCCGGAAGGCTTCCGCGATCAACGCCGCTTTGGCGGTACGTTGTTCAAACGAACCTCGTTCGCAGGTGCCACAACGGGCCAACAGTTGCTCTACGCCCTCGACGAACAAGTGCGGCGTTGGCATGCGGCCGGTGCCGTCGAAATGTACGAAGGCTGGGATTTCCTTGGCCCTGTGATTGATGACGATGGCCGTTGCCGCGGAGCAATCGCACAGAACGTGGTGTCGATGGAAATTCGCGCGTTCCCGGCGGACGCGGTCGTGATTGCGACGGGTGGTTGCGGCTTGATTTACGGTCGCAGCACGATGTCGATGGCCTGCACGGGGAGTGCGGTGAGCCGTGCCGTGCAAGCGGGTGCCAAATATGCCAACGGTGAGTTCATTCAAGTTCACCCCACGGCGATTCCTGGTGCAGACAAGTTGCGATTGATGAGCGAATCGGCGCGTGGCGAAGGTGGCCGCGTGTGGGTGCCGCGCAAGCCGCATGACCAGCGTGATCCGAAATCGATTCCCGAATCCGAGCGTTATTACTTCCTCGAAGAGCGTTATCCGAAGTACGGCAATCTCGTCCCTCGCGATATCGCCACGCGAGAGATATTCGACGTTTGCGTGAACGACGGCCTGAGCGTTGATAAAGATCAGCAATGCGTGTATTTGGATCTGACGCATATTCCACGGGCGGAACTCGATCGTAAGCTCGGTGGCATTTTGCACATCTACGAAAAATTCCAGGGTGTTGATCCACGCGAAGTGCCGATGAAGATTTTCCCGGCAGTTCACTACTCGATGGGGGGCTTGTGGGCCGACTTCGAGCGCGCCGAAGACGGCGGTTTAAAGCCTGGCTCGCCACGTAATCATCAGACACACGTTCCCGGGATGTATGCGATCGGAGAATGTGACTACCAGTATCACGGCGGGAACCGCTTGGGAGCCAACTCGCTGCTTTCTTGCATCTTCACGGGATTGTTCATTGCTCCCGGTATTGAAAACATGTTCAAGTCGCTCAAGAGTTCGGCGAGCGATGAAAAGTTTTCAAGCTTGCTACGAGGCGCTCGCGCACTCAAGCAAGTCGAGCACGACAATCTGCTCAAACGCACCGGCGGCCGCGAGAATCCTTACGTGATTCACCAAGAGTTGGGCGACGTAATGACCAAGGCCGCCACGGTAGTGCGTCGCAACGAGCAACTCACCGCTGCGATTGATAAGGTCAACGAACTCACCGAGCGAATCGAGAATTGCTCGCTGTCGGACACGGGCAATTGGACGAACCAAAATGTCCTGTTCACCAAGTCGGTAAGAGATATGTTCCCTATCGCCAAGGCGATTCTTAAAGGGGCTTTGGCTCGCGACGAATGCCGCGGGGCTCACTATAAGCCCGCTTTTGAATTGGGTGGCATCGACGCGAACGACCCAGGCGAGAAACGCCGCCAAGCGGAAGAGTGGTGCGACAAATTTGAAGAAAAGAATCGCAAATGGCTCAAGACAACCGTGGCGACGTTTGACACCAAGGGTGAACCAACGCTCAGCTTCGAGGACGTGGATACGTCGCTGATTCCGCCGCGGCCGAGACTGTACGGCTTGGTGGGAGCGGAAATGATCGAAGAAGTGTGGAAGGAACGCCAAGTGAAAAAGGACGCAGCGGGCGAAGCCGCCAAGACTAGCGCCACACCCGTTAAGGTCGGCGCAGGGGTTTAATGGGCGCGGTGCAAACACCGTGGCTAAATTAGAACAAGTACATGTGAATCATCGGAAACACTGCAATGAGTGCTCATAACGGCAGCAAACCTTCCTCCTTCGAAGTCCGCGTGATGCGCCAGGACGGCCCTGGCGAACCCAGCTATTGGGAACGCCATCGCGTGACTTACGAACCGAATCTCAACGTCATCAGCGTGCTGCAAAAGATCGCCGCGTTGGCCACGACTTCCGAAGGCAAAAACACGACCCCCGTGGCGTGGGATTGCAATTGCCTCGAAGAAGTTTGTGGAGCCTGCACGATGGTCATCAACGGCAAGGCCCGGCAGTCGTGCTCGGCGCTGGTCGACCGTTTGCTGGAAGAGAATCCCACGGGATTTGAATTGCGGCCGATGGCCAAATTCCCCGTGATGCGCGATCTGGTCGTGGATCGGAGCCGCATGTTCCGCACGCTCGAACGGATCAAGGGTTGGATTCCGGTCGATGGCTACGGCGACCGCGGTGCGGGCCCGAAGGAATCGCAAGCCAGCCAGGAAATGCGCTATCCCATTTCGGAATGCATGACCTGCGGCTGCTGTTTGGATGCGTGCCCGCAGTACGGCAAGATTGAAGTCACAAAGCATTTCGACGAAACCGATGCCGAATACGAAGCTCGCAAGAACGCCGCTTACGACGAAGGCTTTGTTGGCGCGAACGCGGTCGCCCAAGCGATGCTGTTCAACGCCCATCCCACGGGCGAAATGAGCGCCAACGAACGCCTCGATGCACTCAAGGCCCCCGGCGGTTTGCAAGTTTGCGGCAACGCCCAAAACTGCGTGGCCGTCTGCCCGAAGAATATTCCGCTCACTCGCGAAATCGCCCGCGCGGGTCGGCAACTCACGTGGTATATGTTCAAGCGGTGGTTTGACCGGTAGGCCGACTGTAGCCGCACTGCTAGGCGATCCCTATTCCCGGACAGCGTGGCTCTCCGGCTAATAGAAATCAGTTTTACAGCCGTCCCGGTTGGCGGGCCTGGGCTGTGGCGGCGGTTGCCAAGAATTCCTTGGCAACTTCAGGACGCATGCGGTTGTAATACGTTAGCCGGTTCATCCACTGCGTAACTTCTTGCTGCGACGGTTGGCGGTTGGTGACCAGTTGGAACATCCGGCGGATGTACTCAGCATCGTCGGCGTTCGATTGGTAATAGAACTCGGGCGTGCTCAGGATTTGCAACTGTGCATCAGCCAAGGTGCCGCCGCGGTCGAGGTGGGCTTCCCACACGTACAACTCTTGAGCCCGTGGTTCGCGGCCCAAATATTGGCGGAACCACTGCGAAATCTGCGCGAGTTGCTCTTGGCGGTTGCTGACTGTGCCCGCCGGCATGCTGCTGGTCGATTCCACCACGAGTTGAACATTGGAGGTCGGGCGATTGCCAAGTACGGGCACGTCGGTCCGCATGCTGTAAATCTCGCGGCCTTGCGACGTGATGCTCGCGTGTAAGACGTAGCTGCGGCGATTGTCGATTTGCGTGGGGTCGTAATCAAGCGAGAACTGTACCGGCACCGAGCGAATGCCGGTCACGGTTTGGCGGGCAATCGTGACGGGGCGAATGTCGCTACGCACGATCTCACGCAGTTCGACCGTCGCCACGGCATCACGCGGCAAGGCAGCACGGTCGCGGTAGGTGATCGTGCCTGTGATCGCTTCGTTACGGCCATCGAGTTGAATCGGCAAGTTCATCAACCGACCGTTGCGATTGTCTTGAACAAGAACACGAACCCAGCCCTTGGTGTCGGCATGGCGTTCGATTTCCTGACCGATGTCGAAGACCACGCCGTTGACGTAGCCGACTTGATAACCATGTACGGCAAGGATGCGGTCATTGACTTCCAGCCCTGCACGTTCAGCGGCAGAGCCACGCACGACTTCTTTCACCACGACACCGGTGTCGGTGTCTTCGGGGAAAATACCGAGCCGCCACTGCTGAGCGGTCTGATTGTAAGGAATCGGCGAAAAGTTAGGATCGAGCTGCGTCGATAACCGCGGATCGAACGATTGCCGTGTGGGATCGCTCCACGTCGGTTGTGTCGAAGTGCGATTGCGGTCGGTGCTCGAATCGGGCAACGACGTGCCGTAGCCGTAGGCTGGGTCGTTGAACGTCGAGTTAGCCCAGTTGGGCGCGCTGCTCGTTTGGCTCGTCGCACGTGTGGAATCAACAGCGCTGGAGAGTTCGGCCGTTAAGACTAACAAAGCGAACCAACTTGCCAAACCGACGAGTTGTGGAAGCTTCATGGAAGGTTTCTCGAATGAGTTTTTTGAATTGATATGTATGTACTTCTGGACCGCTGGCTGCCGCCTGCGGCTAGGACAATTTGTTTAGCGTGAGAGACCGAGGCCGATGGCGTCGAGGGCTACGCGGGCCGGGCGGGCGGGGATCGCTTGATATCCGGCTTTGATTACGTCTTCTTGGCCCATTTGGCTAAACACGTATTTGATGAACTCGCGTTCAACCAGGCTAAGCTCTTGCTTGGGATCGTGTTTCACGACCAATTGCAAACGCCGCACAAGCGGATAAAGGCCTTGATCGGCTTCTGGCGAATCGATCGCAACGAACGGCTGACCTTCAAACAACGCCAACGGCACGGCTTTCACGTCGGAAGTGGCATACGACAGTCCGCCAAAGCCGATGGCCCCTTCGTCCTTGGCCACGGCTTCGACGATTTCAATATTCGATTTGTGAGGCACGATATCCTCGCGCATCTTGCCGTCGAGCATCACGGCTTCTTGCAAAAAGACTTGCGAACCCGTGTCGAACGTGCGGCCGTGAACTTTCACCGGCAGCTTGGCCCATTTATCCTTGAGGCCCAACTGACCCCAAGTACGGCAAGGTTCCGTCGCACCACGCTTGCATTCCGTGCCGAACATCGCATCGAGTTGTGTGATGGTCAGGCCTGCGATGGGGTTGTTTTTGTTCACATAAATGGCTGTGCGCTCGAGGCAGGGAGTCAACACCGTTGGAGGGTAGCCGAGTTTATCTTGAAAGGCTTTGACTTCCGCTTCTGAAATCGTGCGGCTCAACAGGCCTATATTCGTTTCGCCCGCTTGCACCGCATCGACTGCATCGCGCGAGCCGTTGACGTCGACCGTGATCTTTACGTCGGGATAGAACGACGTGAAACCGTTGATCCAGACCGAGGCCACGTGCGACATTGTGTTCGACCCGCCGAGTTTCAATTCCCCGGAGAGTTTCTCGACCGGACGATAGAAGGGAAGATTAGGATCCAATAGCGGCACTTCGGCGGTAGTTGTGGCGGATGTGGTTCCGCACCAGGCCATCAGCAAAGAAAACATCAGTGAGATCGCGGAAATGCGCATGAACTGCCTCCTCGAAGATCAAAGTCGAACGTGTTTGTGGCCGCGAGTTTAGTGCGATTCGGGGAAATGAGTAAAGACGAGAATCCCCGTGCTAGCGAGTGTGGCTAGCTAGTCTCAGCACAGGCGACTTTTGCGGGAAAGCAAACGAAGTCTGCAATCACAGTGGTTTGGCGGACTTTCACGCGGACTTATGATTGATAGCAGTGACCGTCTCTTCCTGATCTTGTCTGCGTCATGAATTCTCGCAAGGCTTTTACACTTGTTGAATTGCTCGTGGTCATCGCCATCATTGGCGTGTTGATCGGGCTACTGCTCCCCGCTGTGCAAAGTGCGCGAGAAGCGGCTCGCCGTGCACAATGCGCCAACAACATGCGGCAATGGTTGTTGGCGATGCATCTCTATCACGATGCCCAGCGGGAGCTTCCTATCGGCGCCCGCAGCAGCCCCCGGCAGACTTGGGTCATGCATCTGTGGAGCTATATCGAAGAAAGCACACTTGCAATGCGAAACAATTTTTCGCTCGACTTTCTGGTTCCCCCCGCCACGATTCCTTACACGCTCAACGGTCTGACTGGGCAATATGTTTCGCTGTACTACTGCCCCAGCGACGACATGGGCGCCGACCAAACGATCGGCGAGTTCCAACGCCGACGCGGGAATTACGTGGTGAACTGGGGAAACGTGTCTCATCTGTTTCCGCTGGAGATTGAAGGCAACGCGCCGTTCTCCTACATCAACGGCAATTCACACGATCCGCGCAAAACAACATTTGGCGACATGACCGACGGCTCATCAAACACGCTGATGATGTCGGAAGTCATCAAAGCCTGGAGCAACGAAGACAACGACTGGCGAGGTGACATTCAAAACAGCCAGGGAGTGTTTCGGTTTCACACAAGGATGCTACCCAATTCAACCGAACCGGATGCCATCAAGACTCCGTGGTATCGGCAAACAGACGATCCCATGATGCCGGTCACGGCGGCCAGCAGTTTGAACCCCGAAAAGAACGCCGCGCGGAGCCGGCATCCTGGCGGAGTGAACACCGCGATGTGCGACGGCTCGATTCATTTCGTCGACGACAGTATCGAACTGCAAACGTGGAAAGAGATGGGGAGCATGAACGGCGGGATGAACGAAGTGTTCAGCAAGTGGAGTTTGTAGAACTTACTCAATTGGCCGGACTAAGACGCGGCCATGATTCTCTCCCTTTAGCATTGCAGCCACTTCACGCGGAACCTCGGAAAGCGTGACTTCACGAGCGAGCGCTGACAATTTGTCAGACACGTTCCATTCACCGGAGAGTTTTTTCCATACTTCGAGTCGGGGCTCACGCGGGCACTTGGCGGAGTCAATCCCTGCAAGCGTGACGCCACGCAGAATAAAGGGGTAAACCGTGAGTTGCAGATCGGTCCCCGCCACGAGTCCACAGGCCGTCACACAGCCGCGGTAATCGGTGGAACGCAGAATCGTGGCCAACGTGTTGCCGCCCACGGTATCGACCGCACCTGCCCAACGAGCCGCGAGTAAGGGATTCTCGGTTTTGTCATCGACTTCCGAACGGGAGATAACCCGCACGGCACCAAGTTCTTGCAGAAGCCCTGCTTGCTCGGGCTTGCCGCTTACCGCAACGACCCTGTAACCCAACTTCGAAAGGATCGCGATGGCGATGCTCCCTACACCTCCGCTGGCACCCGTAACGACGATCTCACCTCGCTCGGGCTGAATACCGTGATGTTCTAGCGCCATCACACACTGCGCCGCGGTGAAGCCGGCTGTTCCATAGGTCATGGCCTGCTTCGTCGAAAGGGTTGCTGGTAAAGGAACAAGCCAATCAGCGGGAACGCGCACTCGCTGAGAGTATCCCCCCCAAGCCGGCGCACCGAGTTCATAGCCGGTGACTAACACCAAGTCGCCGACTGCATAACGTGCGTCAGATGATTCGCTCACAACTCCCGCGCAGTCGATGCCGGGGATGTGGGGTAGCTTACGCACCACGCCCGGATGAGCTTGGCAAGCTAGAGCATCTTTGTAGTTGAGTGAAGAGTATTCGACATCGATCACCACGTCGCCGGGAGGCAAATCGGGGAGCGAGAGCTGCTCAACGGATGATGTCACGTGGCCATCATCATTACGTCGAACCACCAATGAAAAAAATTCTTTAGCCATGGCGCTCATGCATGTTTCTTACGACCAGAGACTAACCCGCAACGCGTTACTTGCTCGCGAGTTGAATTGGTAACTGATCGATTTTTGCTGCGAGAATGAAGTCGTTTTCTGAAAGCCCACCTATGGCGTGCGTCCACAATTCCACGGAAACATTCCGATAACCTTCGATATGGAGATCGGGATGATGCCCGTCTTCTTCCGCAACCACGGCGCAGCGGTTGAAAAATTCCATACCCGCCATAAAGTTTTTAACTTTCCAATCCTTGCGAATTCGCTGGCCGTCGTGAGTGAGATACCATCCCGGCAAATTAGCGAGTTGTCGCTCGGCGAGATCAAGCGGATATGGCTCAACACCACCTTCGCAAGGTAAGCATTTTTTCTGTACGAGTTCGTCGACTGATTGCGCCTGCATATTGTTTCTCCAAGAGCAAAGGTACTCTATCTCGTGAGAACTATTATCAACCCTGGTGATAGGGATCGTCAATTATTCCGCCGACAGAACCTAGTCGGTTGCTAAAATTGATCTAAAAAACTAGACTATTTATGATGACAACTCCCAATAACGAGCCTGATCGGCAAGCTAATCCACTTTCCTTGATTGCACTCGAAGAACAGCTCGCTTTTCAACAACGTCACCTCGATCAATTGAACGACGTCGTGCGAGAACAGCAAACATCGCTTGATCGTATGCAGCGTGAGTTATCACAACTCCATGGACTATTGCAAAGAGTTGTCGAGCGGAGTGGAGAGGATTTGCCCCACGAAAAGCCACCTCATTACTGATCTACTTTTTTTGTCTCAATCACCTTTCGTCCGCGAGGACAAGGTAGCGATCATCGATTATGCTAGGAGATTGTCCGTCGAATATATCCCTTCCGCATTGCCGATTTAATCAAATGATCATTCGCTATGCATTTGTCACTCTGCTCGTGCTCGGATCTCCTGAGTGGGCTTGGGCTGCTCCAGTGGCAGTCGTCAACCACGGTTTCGAAGATCCCTATCTGGGTGGCAACTTGCCACCGCAATATGCGGGCGATGTTCCGCCCACGGCGTTTCCCGTCGGCGCGGCGCCCAATGGTTGGTCACCCTATGGAAGCGTGGGAGGCAACGCGTTCATCGGTGTGCTCAATCCGGGCGTAATGGCCGATGAGCCGCTCGCGACTTATTTCCCCAACGGCGCGCCGGAAGGGGACAACGTTGCGCTTACCTTCTTTGATGGGCACCAAGGAGGCGCGGAGTTTGGCATCCAACAAACGCTAACTGCGACATTGGACCTACGCACGCGATATACGCTCACCGTAGAAGTGGGCAACATCGCCACGGGGATCAGCGTGGTTCAGCCCTACGCGAGCTTTGGCAATTTTGATCTACGTGGTTTCCCTGGCTATCGGATCGAACTTCTGGCTGGCACAACATTACTCGCTTCAGACGATGATACGCTCAACCCCGAGGAAGGCGAATTTCTTACGAGCTCGTTCGACGTCGTGATTGGCAACTCGCATGACGACGAAAATCAGCCACTTACGATTCGCTTGATCAATCTCAATCACGAGGACATCGACGACCCAATTATCGATCTGGAAGTCGATTTCGATAACGTGCGATTGGAAACAGAGCCGCTCGCCGGCGCCGACTTTGATGCTGATGGCGACGTCGATGGTGCAGACCTAGCAGCCTGGCAGAATGCTTATAACACGACTTTGCTGGGCGATGCCGATGGAGATAGCGACAGCGATGGTCGCGATTTTCTTTTGTGGCAGCAACAATTTACGGGGGCAGCGTCACTTGCAGCAATTCAAGCGGTGCCTGAACCGAACAGCGTTTCACTGATTGTGTTAGCCTCTTTGCTTTTAACAACTCGTCGCGCAATCATTCTTCGCCCGGGTGGTAACTCCGCTCGGCGCCGGCGAGAACTTCTTGCTTGGTGAACAGTTCCGGTTTCAATCGACGGTTGGAGAGTAATTCCGCTTGATCGAAATAATGCGGCGAAGCGGGATCGCCGCTTGTGCCAAAGGGAATGAGAGTCGCTCCGCGCACGCCCTCGGGTTTGAATTCCCAGGCAGCTAAATACGACGTGCCGATAATGCCATAGCGTTTGTGTTGCGAGATCACGAACGGGATCTGCAGGCTCGGCGTGTAATATTGAGTGAAGATCACCCCCATCGGGCCGTGACCACCGAGCGACATCAAACTCGGCGAGTCGTCTTGAAATCGCGTGTCGGTGAGGTCGGCGATATTCGGCAAGCGTTGGCTGCGATACAAGTCGGCATAAGAGACTTGCCACGTACCGTGCAGGTTTTGCAAACGGCCGGCGGCGCGAACCAAGGTCGCCAGTTGTTCGGCCGGTTTGTCGCGGTAGCGTTCGCGCATTTGTTCGCCGGGATATTTCGTGCCGTACAGTTGTTCGTACCACTCATGGCATAACGCGGCTGCGGTGGAATCGGGCGTGATTCGTGCATCCCAAGCCAAGAGATGATCCAAATAAGGCCGTACCTTCGCGGCGAGGTCTGGATCGGTGTTCGCCAGCACCTCAAGTTCTTTCGCATACTTGGGAAGCTCGTGCCGAGCCCAATAAACTTCGGTATCGAACGCGGCTTGCTGCCAATCTTCAAACGACACGGCTGACATGCCACGCAAAATTTCCAGAGAACGCAGCGCCCGGCGCGTTTGTCGCTCGCCGGTTCCCACCATATAAGGCGGAAACTTTTCGCTCAGCGGATTCTCGCCGTCAGTGACAGCAAACGGTGTTGAGTTGCAATTCTGCAAAAAACCCGCCGCGGGATTAAGCACTTGTGGCAGTTCATCCAAACCATGAAACCCTAACCATTCGGTGGCAGGGTCACTCCCCTCCACGGGCTTGGTCCAATCGAACTTGGGGTTCCGCCGCGGGACATGCCCCGTATAGACGAACCAACTGTTGCCGTCGCAGTCGGCGTAAAGCACGTTCATGTAGAGAATCTGCATGTTGGCCAGCGCGCTGCGGAAGTCGGCGAGATTACGCGACTTGATCATTTGCAACGACTGCCGCAGCGGAACAACTTCAAACAAGCCCGAAATCTTTGCGGCGAGCATCGTTTTCTCACCGGTGGGCAATTCTTCTTCGAGCGCAACGATAGGCCCATGATGCGTTTTGCGAAACGTGTAAGGCCGTGTTTCGATCCCGCGCGACTTGCGAATGCGAATCGTGTCGTGCCATTCCTCGGCTTGCTTCCAATCGCCATCGTATTCGTAGGCCAGCGGCTCCTTGGGATTGGAAAATCTGATGCGCCACGTGTCGGCGATGTCGGGCTGATTGGTGACGAGCGTCCAACCCAAACGGTCGTTGTGACCCATCGCGAGCACAGGACTACCATAAAAACCCGCGCCGGTGAAATTCCAACTCTCGCCCGCAGGACCCGCATCGCAAATCAAATGGGCTTCGAGCATCTGAGCAAAGCCAAACCACGGCATGTGGGGATTGGCGAGCATCAGTGGGCTGCCCGATTGAGTTCGCTGACCACTCAGCACCCATCCGTTCGATCCTGTGGCAGCATAGATGTGGGGATTGCGGCGGGGGAGAAAATCGCTGCTTTGCCCCGTGAAGCGATAAGTCAATTCCAACGCGATCTGGCGATAGTGGGCCAGCACATGCCAAGGTTCAAAATGTTTGATCAACCTGGGCCGCACTTCAGGGTGAGTGGCGAGGTAATAATTGATCCCTTCGACAAACGCCGTGTACAGTCGTTGCGAGAGGGCATCAAGCGCCGCGAAATCACGCTCGCTCGTTCTAGTGATCTCAAACGCACGATTTAACAAGTCGGAGTTGAGCCCTTTGGGTCCCACGACTTCGCTGTAACGTCCCAACGCGAGGATGTAGGAATCTTCGACCTGCCAAAAGAAATCCTCGGCTTGAGCATAGCCGTAGCCAAAGATCACGCTTTCATCGGTCTTGCCGACGATATGGGGCGTACCGTATTTGTCGCGGTGAATCGTCACCTGCTTGGCAAGTTCTGTCGGATCGAGCTCCGACTCAGCCGCCGTGGCGGGAAATGCGATCGCGAAATAGGCGATCACGAGCAAAGCTATAACACGCAGCGACATGACATTCATGATAGCCTGAAGATCGGCCGAATGCCCGTGTTGCGTTATGAAATTGCTTGATTCGCGAGTGCATCAAGAGCCTCGCCCGTCATGCGGTAACGGATCCACTCTTTGTGCGGGACCGCGCCCAGGCTGTCGTAGAAATCGATGGACGGTTTGTTCCAATCGAGGACTGACCATTCTAGCCGACCGCACTGACGCTCAACCGCCACGCGGGCCACGCCCGCCAAGAGCCGCTTGCCAATCCCTTGGCCGCGCAGAGCCTCGCGCACGTAGATATCTTCAAGATAAATTCCTTTTCGCCCCAGAAACGTGGAATACGTCGCGAAGAAGATCGCAAATCCCGCGGGCTCACCATCGAGTTCTGCGATGAGAACGTCGGTACAGGAATTTGGCCCAAAGATCGATTCTCGCGAAGTTTCGAGCGTCGCCACAACTTCGTGTTCCAACTTTTCGTAGACGGCAAGCTCGTTAATCAGAGCGAACACGAGCTCGGCGTCATCAATCGTGGCGGGGCGGATGTGGATCGTGGGCATGGTTAAACAAATGTTAAGTTTCTATTAGCCGCAGGCGGCAGCAAGCGGTTGGCCTGATTTTAACCGTCGGCTACCGCCTGCGGTTATGAATACCTTAATTGCCTTCCAACTCGCTCGTGATGGCGAGCCATTCCTCTTCCAATTGCTGCAACTCGCTGGTGATGGTCGCCAACTGAGCGTGGGCGGCTTGGGCATCGGCGACGGCGGTGATCGTCACGAGCTTGTTTTGTAGGTCCTTCTTTTCGTCGTCGAGCTTGGCGATTTTACGCTCGACCGTACGCAGCTTTTTCTGCAACTCGCGCTCTTCCTTGCCACCCAGTTTGCGTGTCGCGGGTGCTGCCGTTCCAACGGGAGTGCCACGCACATGGTGCTCGGACCGCAAGCCAGCTTCGAGTTCCTTCTGAACGCGGTACACGTAATCTTCAAAGCTAGATGGGTAGCTAGCCACGCGGCGATCACGCACTTCAATCACCGCCGTGGCCACACGCTGCATGAAGTAGCGGTCGTGGCTTGTGAAAATCACCGTGCCGCGATAACGGCATAAAGCGTCGGCTAGTGCTTCGACCGTTTCCACGTCGAGGTGGTTTCCTGGTTCGTCGAGCACCAACACATTGTGCTGCTGCAACAGCAGGCCAGCGAGCACCAGCCGAGCCCGTTCACCACCGCTAAGCACCTTGATTTTCTTTTCGATCATCTCACCGCTAAAAAGAAAACTACCCGCGACGTCTTTGATCTGCTGCATCACCGTGCCGGGAACAGCTGCGCGATACAGATAATCTTCCACGGTTTGCTCGACGGGAAGTGTTGTGTACACATGCTGGGCATAAACGCCGACCTGACAGCCGTAGCCCCATTTGAGCGTGCCGCTCAAGGGTTCAATCGAACCGCAGACCGTGCGCAGGAAAGTCGTCTTGCCTTGGCCGTTGTCACCCACGATGCCCACCCGGGTGCCATGCTCGATTTCGATTTGGACATCGGTCGCAACTTTGTTGTTGCCGTAACCAATCGACATCTGCTCGGTGCGCAGAGCCGTTCCTTGCCGAACATCCGACTCTGGAAAACTAAAGCGGACGGTTGCTTCTTGACCTTGCACTTGAATCAATTCAAGCCGCTCGAGCTGCTTGGCCTTGCTGCGAGCTTGGCTTGC
Source organism: Bythopirellula sp. (assembly GCF_041737835.1). Lineage (NCBI taxonomy): Bacteria > Pseudomonadati > Planctomycetota > Planctomycetia > Pirellulales > Lacipirellulaceae > Bythopirellula > Bythopirellula sp. Next base: position 229,405 of record NZ_JBGSQY010000072.1, read on the forward strand.
CGTGTTGGCATTCGCGCGGTTCTTGTTGATGAAAGTTTCCAGTTGTTTGCGTTTGGAAAGCGTCGCAGCGTTCACGCGCAAATCATGCTCACGGCGTTCGGCAATGTTTTCCAGATATGAATCCACGTCACCGGGGAACATCGTGAGCTGACCCCGCGAGAGCTCCAACGTCTGATTGCAAGTCCGCTTCAAAAACGCTCGGTCGTGCGACACGACCAAACACCCCGCGGGAAAGCTACGCAAGAACTCTTCGAGCAACAACTGGGTGCGCAGGTCGAGAAAGTTCGTCGGTTCGTCGAGAATCAATAAGTTGGGATCATGCAGCAACAAAGCCGCCAGCTTCACGCGCGTTTGCCAGCCCCCCGAGAGTTGCCGCACGGGTTGATCGAGCATTACGTCGGGAATTTGAAACTGCCAGGCAACCTCGCCGCAACGCCATTCCGGTTGCTCGCTGTCGCGCATCAAGAATCCGATGACGGTTTCCCCATCCTGAAACGGATCGTGCTGCCGCAAGTAACCCAACCGCAGCTTGCGGCTACGAACGACTTCTCCCGCTTCGAGTTCTTCTTCGCCCAAGAGAATCCGGCAGAGCGTGCTTTTCCCCGCGCCGTTGCGACCAATCAGGCCAACTTTTTGATCGTCAGGAAGCGCGCAGTTCGTCCCATCGAGCAATTCTTGATGGCCGTAGCGCTTGTGGGCATTTTGTAACTGGAGAACGATTGCCATGATCTGTATCGAGGTGGGAATTAGCCGCGATGGGATGTATCGCCGCCGGGCCGTGCGACACGTTGCATCGCAGTAAGGGCGAGAATCGCACAGCATACCACGCAGAGGCCCGCAAACCAATCGCCGAATTTGGTGTAAACCGTGCCCGAGCCCCAGCCAGTGGGCTCAAGATCGACCAGCAAAAACGTCGGTTTGCGGCGAGGGGTGACTTGGCGAATCTGTCCCATGCTATCGATATACGCCGTCAGCCCACCGTTGGCGGCGATCAAAAAGGGCGTTCGTGTTTCCACCGCGCGGAATACGCCGCAGGCCAAGTGCATGTCGAGCTCGCTCGATCCCCAATACCAAGCATTGTTGGTAAGATTGACAAGTGCCGCGGGGGGCGTGCTCGTGCGATGAAATAATTCGTCCCATTGGCGGCGAATCAGATGCGGCACGACCGTTTCGTAGCAAATGTTGGGTGAGAGCAAAATGTTCTCCGTGAGCCACATCTCGGTCGTTTCCTTTCCCGCAACGATACCACCGGTAAGTGGCGTCAAACCGTACAGAAACGGAAACCAATCGGCCAGCGGAATGAACTCGCCAAACGGCACGCGATGGATTTTGTCGTAGACGGCTGTGATCTCGCCCGCCTTGTCGACAAACACCGCCGAGTTGAACACTTGATAGGACATGCCTTCTTTGTCGTCGGGAATGATCTCGATGCGGTCGAGTCCCACGAGAACCGCACTGCCGAGTTGACTCACGAGCGCCGCTAAATCGATTTTCGCGGCCGTTAATGCGGAAGGATCTACACGGCCCGGAGGTGGAGTAAAACCTTCTTGAACAGTGATCAAATTCTGTCGGAACGCCGTCTCGGGCCACACGACTAAATCCACCGGCTTGTTGTCGCGGGCCAACGATTCCTGAACCGCGTCGCGGGAAAGCTGCATGTACTCCTGCATGATTTCCTGCTGACGCTCGGCATCCATTTTCCAGTCGGCGGGTGTGTTGCCTTGAATCAGTGCGATCCGAGGGACAACTTGCTGGGGTGCTTCGCTCCGCATGCTGGCGTGCTTGGCTTCAACAAAGACCGACAATACAATCACTGCGACAATTGGCCACGCCACGCGAATAAACTGCCATGGCGCTTTAAACACCAAATCTCGAAACGTCGTACAGCGGCCGATCGCGAGCGTGGCTTCCAAAAGATTCGCAGCCACAAACATAATTAGGAAGGTCACGCCATATTCGCCGACATACTCGGCCAATTGAATCATCATCGGCGAGCGATATTGCGTGTGGGCGAGGGACGCCATCAGAAAGCCAGTCATCACGTGGCCGCGAAGCCAGTCGAGTCCCGTCCAAACAACGGGCGCGACAATCCACAGTGGCAATCGCCAACGATGCACGCCTGTGCGAGAGAGCCACACAAAAACTGGCAGATAAATTCCCAGATAAGTCGCCAAAGCCAGCAACGCAAGATAGTTGAGCGGGTGCGGCAGGCGGATCCAGTGCACCGCAAGCGTCCAAAACACCATTCCAGCGAACCACAGCGAACGGTAAGGGCGTTTGCCGGGTAAAAATTCCGTGCGAATGAGCACCAGCCACGGTATGGGGGCAATCCACACGAGCCAGGGCCAAGCCACCGGCGGGAAAGCAAGAAAACAAAGAATGCTCCCCAGGAGCGCGGTGCGCAAAGTCGAACGTGGACTGGTGAGCTTTTCCAGCAGTGGTGTAGGTTGATGAGGAGGCGGCTGCATTGGCACAAACTACGGCGATTGGGCGAACTTGAACAGGCCAGATCGCCGCCAATCTGCCCGCTGCGAATAAGGTGACCTGCAAGCGGATCGATATGTCCTTTATGATTAATAGGCTAACACCTTCGGCGTGACAAATTGCTGCTATGAAACACTTCTCAACTCCGCTGTGCCCCTTATTGATTGCTGCCTGCCTGCTGGTTTCGGTCGGCTGCTGGCAAGAGGTGCATTACGTCCCCAAGGCCCCCAACGCTGCAGAACCGGCTATAGCGGAGTCGACCGAAAAACCTGAAGAAACAACGGCCAGCAATGAGGCTGCCAAGTCTTTCCTTCCGCCACAACCAGTGGAAGTCACGACCGAAGAATTGTTTGATACAGCTACCGACACGTCCGGTGCAGCTGAGCAACCCGCTGAGCTCGTCACAGAAACAGAACCTTCGACCGAGGAACCCGTGGAAACGGAAGTCGCCGCAACGGAATCGACGACGCCCGAGCCTGCTTTGCCGAGCGTGCCAGAACCTGCGAAAGCCGTCGAGGCTGACGAGTTGTTCGGGGAGGATGAACCCGCTACTGAGTCTGCTACCGAGAAGACGACACTCGAACCGTCGCCTGAGGCGCTGGACGTCTGGCGGATGGCGAGTCGCTGGAGTCTCGCGGCAGCTGTTTACGCCAAGAGCCAAGCCACGGATCAGCATGGCGAACTGTTGAAGGAAGCCCAGCGAGCCGCGGAAACCGTCGGCACCACATTGCCCGAGTTTCCGGCTAGCGCTGATAACAATCACGAAAAAGTCTTGATCGATTTTCTTTTGACGACGGGAACGGCCAACCTCACGGCACAGCTTACTGAAAAATATTCACCGCAGTATGCGGCACTCGCCACCCTGGCTACCAAGTCGAATGCATTGTTGTTGGTTTACACGCCCAAAAGCCAGCAACTCGATCCTCTGATCGCCGAGATCAAACAAGCGGCCGAAAATTCTGGCTTGCCCGCGGAACTCTGGGCCAATCTCGTCTCGATGCTTGACCAACGCGCCCCCTTTGCCGACGTAAAGCGCGAAATCCTCGCGTTCCACACAGCGGTCGGCAGCTACTTGGCGGGCAAGCCTCAGTAGCTCGTTATACCAGTCGTATCGATTGTGCCGCACGCGAGTCGTGGGAGCGTTCACCCGAGTCTTGAACTCGCAGCCGTCGGGCAGAATGCTCACCACCGTAACCTAGGTTTCGGTAGGCATTTTTGCGCCGTTCCTATTTCTGCGAGGTGAGGTATGTCGTCAGTCCCCAAACGCAAAAAAACTTTTGTCGATAGCCAGGTTCAAGGCGCCTTAGTCAAGCGCGTGATCCTGCACTGGCTGGGATTCTTCCTCACGGCCTCGATCGTGACGTTCGTCTTGCAGGCGATGAGCAACCCATTTGTGCCGATCAAGACTCATCTCCAAGAATTATGGTGGACACAAGGTCCGTTCCTGTTGGTGATGATTTTTCTCTTGCCAGTGTTTGTGCTCGACACGATCAAATTGAGCCACCGCTTCGCCGGACCGATTTACCGCCTGCGTCGCACGATTCGAGCCATCGCCGACGGCGAGAAAACGACGCCGCTCAAATTCCGTGATTTCGATTTCTGGCACGGGCTGGCCGATGACTTCAACCGCATGATTGACCGGTTGACGAATCACCCTGTTGCCACGACGGAAGAGCCCGAAACCGAAGTTGCCAACAAGTGACGCTTCTTTCCCCACAAGCTCTAAGACAAAACATTCCATCATGTTGCTCAGTAAACGCAAAAATCGCACAAATCGTACCGGTGTTGCCGCGGCGGAATTCGCCGTCTGCTTGCCGGTGATTGTGCTAATCGTGCTTTCGACCATCGAAGCCTGCACGATGATCTTTTTGAAACAATCGCTCAGCATCGCCGCCTATGAAGGGGCCCGGGCAGGACTGGCTCAATCCGCCACGAACTCAACGATTGTCAACGCCTCCACGCAAGTCCTCACAGAACGCAACGTCAAAGGGGGGTCCGTGACTCTCAATCCCTCGAACCTCACTTCGATTGCTCCCGGCAACTTTTACACCGTGACCGTGAGCGCTCCTGCGGCACCCAATGCCATTGTCCCGATCAACTTCTATCGTGGCCGCACGCTGACGGGCACGGCCACGATGATGAAAGAATTCACGTCTTCCACTCCGTAAGAGATCAGTATGGCTACTCAACTTCTCAAATCGTTTTGCAATCGTCGTTCACCTCGCCGCGGTGCGATGATGGTGCTGATCGCGATCACTCTTCCGATCATAATCATCATCGCAGCGTTCGCGCTCGACGTGGCGTGGATGCAATTGGTGCGTACCGAACTACGTACGGCAACCGACTCGGCCTCACGCGCTGGGGCTAAGACGTTGTCGCTCAAACAAAACACCACCGATGCCCGCAACGCCGCCAAGCAAGCCGCGCTCCGTAATACCGTGGCGGGTGATCCTTTGCAGCTTCGCAACAGCGAGATTGAATTCGGCATTGGCCGGCAATCGTCGGAAACGTCGCGTTTTAATTTCACACCCGGCGGCACGTTGCTGAACGCGGTCCGCGTGACCGGCAATCGCACGGCGGCCTCAATCGATGGTCCGGTTGATTTGTTCCTGGGCCGAGTGCTCGGCGTGAATACGTTTGAACCCACACAGGTGGCTGCTTCGACACAGCTAGACCGCGACATCTGCCTGGTTGTGGACCGCAGCGGTTCGATGATGGAAAAGATCACGGGCAGCGGCCTGGCTGGCAAGACTTGCGATCCGCCACACCCCACCAAAAGCCGCTGGGGTGCTTTGAACATCGCCGTGGAAAGTTTTGTGGACGAATTGGAAGGAACCGCACAAGAAGAACAATGCGCGCTGGTCAGCTATTCGTCCTCGGGACGTGAGTGCAATATCTCGTTCACGACTTCGGATATTAACGCCGACTTGGCTCTCACTTACGCCAAGATCCGCAGCGAAATGGCCAAACTGAGCAGTAAGCCAGTTAAAGGGAATACCGCCATCTCCGCGGGCATCGACAATGGCATCAAAGTTCTCACGGGCTCAAAAACCCGTCCCTATGCTTTGAAGTCAATCGTGCTGATGACTGACGGTTTACATAACTCAGGCAAAGAACCGATACTTTCGGCGCAAACGGCTGCTACTAAGAACATCGTGATCAACACCGTGACATTTGGTAACAGTGCTGACATCACTCGCATGAAGGCCGTCGCCGCGGCAACCGGCGGACGTCACTTCCACGCGACTGATACAGCCACACTGCAAAGTATCTTCCGCGAGATCGCTTCGACCTTGCCGGTGCTCACCACCCAGTGATTTCAGAGACATTCACTATGTTTGCTACGAACAGAACAATCCGCCGCGGAGCAACAACGGTCGAATTCGCGATCGTGGTCCCCGTGTTTTTCCTGCTGCTCACGGCGGCCTTTGAGTTCAGTCGGTTAAACGTCATCCGTCACACGGCCGACAACGCCGCCTACGAAGCGGCACGGGCCGCGATGGTCCCCGGCGCAACCGCCGCGGAAGCGACTGCCAAAGCGAATAGCATTATGGCCGCAGTCGGCGCACGCGGAGCAACCGTGACAGTTACGCCTACGGCTTTGGGGCCGGAAGTTGACACGATCAACGTGAAAATTGACGTTCCCTTGAATCAAAACGGTTGGATCGCTCCGAAGTTCACCGGCAATCGCACACTCACGGCGCAATCGACGTTGAAAACAGAGCGGGCGGAATAACTTCACGGTCGCCGTCGACTGCACAGCCCTACGCCCAGCCCACAAGCAATCAGCACCAGCCCCGTTGGTTCCGGCACGCTGACCAAGCCGTTCAACGCTCCGTTGCCGTAGTGGGTTTGCCAATCGGCGAGATTCCCTAGGCTCGGGTTGCGTTGCCAGGCCAGCAAGTCACGGCCATCAACGTCGCCGTCGCCGTCGAAATCTCCGGGTGTTCCCAAACCGAGAACCTTCAAGCGAACGCTGCTGGTGAGATATTCCACATCCCATTGATACCCGCCGGGAAAAATCAGGTTCTCAAACTCTCCGAAGACTCCATCGGCTGCGGTTGTTAAAAAAGTGAACGTGTTGCCTATGGCAGGGAGAAATCCGTTGGCAAACGTCACTTCCAGCGTGCCATCCAAAAAGGCGAAGCGGCTTACGGCTAGCACGTCATACTGAGTGCTGGCGGTCGTGCCCCCGAGCTGAATCGCAAGCGTACCATCGTCGAGATTGGAAAAGTCGCCAGTGATCGAAAGTGTTCCCAGCGAGTTGCCTGGTTCGACGCGGCCACCTAGATTTCTAACCGCGCCATTCACGGGCCCCGTGCCGACGAACACCGTACCATTGCCACGCAGGATGCCCCCTTCGATGTTGATGAATTGGGCATCGAGCTTGCTGCTCGCGCTATTCAGACTGATGATGCCTCCTTGCTCGATGCGCGTTTCGCCAAACGTGGTGAACACTTGGGTTCCCGAGATTTGTAGGGCCATCGAGTGATTGGCTGTTCCAGCAACCACAAGCTGATTGACGGTCTGATTGCCGTTCGCGTTGACGAACTGAACTGGAACGGTGGTGTTACGCAATTCGGCAACCCAGCTGATATCTGGCGTGCCGTTGGCGGACCAGTTCGTTGCGGTATTGAAGTTCGTTTGAGCAATGGTGCTCGACCACACATGAGTCGTTGTCACGGGATCGCTAATAAACAGACTCGGGCCGATCCCTCCTTGGCCACGCGAGGGATTGGCATCGATCACCAAATCGCGCCCGGTGAACAAGTGCATGCCAAGAATACCGTCGATCACGTTGCCAGGGTCGTTGGGATTGGTGACGTCGAGCACGGCCACGGGAACATTGTGCAGTGTGAACGTGCCACCCACGGTATCGATGTTCAATTCATCGATATAAAAACCAGGCACACCCCCGGAGACACCACCGGAACCTTCGACTTCCAGAATAAAGTCGGGCGTATCAAGGATCGCATCAAAGCCAAGCCGCGCGGCGGTGAGTTCGCTGACGACGGTCAGATCGGCACCGGTGTCGAATAAGAATTCCTTATCTTGAAACGATCGTGTGCCGTTGGCCATGTCGACGTCGAGAAACAAGCCGCCGCCGTTGCCGTTGCTGTCTTGGACTACCGATGGCGAGGCAGGGTTGTCGTGAATCGTGATTTCTCCACCACCACCAAGAACATCGCCGATATCCAGGTTGTACACAAACTGGGGGCCCTGAATGAAACCGATGCCCGGCTTGAGTTTCAAAGGAGCCCGACGAGTGATCCCCTCGGCAGCACCGCTTCCCAGTTCGACAAAATCCACCTGCGGCGTGCGGACGGTACGGCCATTGTGCTGGAAGATCAGCGGCTCGCTATTGCGAATCGCGACGGCATGCTGGGCGACCATCGGCAAACCGAGAATGTTTGGCAATCCCCATTCACTGGGCGCGGTCAGAGTCGCGATGCTTGTTTGGCCACGGATTTGATTGGGGCTGTTGGGTGTGTACGTCGTGCCGTTGAACGACAGATCTCCAAACCCCGAAGCATAGATGCCCATCGCATCGTTGATCTCCATCAAGATCGTGCCGGTCGCACCACCAATTTCTTGCAGGTTCTCGCCACGCAGACCGTTACCTTGGATGTTGAACCCTGCAAAGGCTTGCTGGGTGATGATGTGCGTAGCGGCACCACTGTCGAGCAATGCGATATCCATGTAGGAATTTAGAAGTGGTGACCCCAATCCGACTGCGGCATCAGCGATGAACGGAATCGAGCCGCCATCCAAGTCGTCGAGTGTCTTATGCTCGTCGGTCATGCCGATGCCGACAAACGGGATAAAGCCTCCCAGGGGAACTTTGGCCACGGCCAATTGAGTTGAATAGGCCAACACCAGGGCAGCAACAAGCGAACGTGCAATCATCGGAGCATTCCTTATCTGCGGTATCACCACGGTGAACCGTGCGGCGAATGAGAGGATGAGCCAACGGCTCGCGAGTGCGAAACACTCCACAGAGAAATTGCCGACAACCCCTGACGTCGGCGCCGCGTAGCCAATGCCTAGCATCAGCCCGTGCGAGATCGTGCCCCTCTAATCCTAAGAGACGGTCTCTGCTCCCCAACTGATAGGCTAAACCAGCCCGGGGTGGGGGTCAAGGAAAGGAGTTTCCACGGGCGGTCGTTCCCTTGCCGCTGGCTGCCACCGGCGGCTCTTAAATATCAAACTAGACCGCGGGGCGACCGATGCTGTGGTATTGGAAGCCCAACGCTTGCATCCGCTCGGGATCGTATAAATTGCGGCCATCCAAAACAACGGGCGTGCGCATCAGGGACCGTATCTCGTCGAAGTTCGGCCGCTTGTAGTCATTCCATTCGGTCATGATGCAGAGGGCATCCGCGCCAACAAGTGCGGGCATCTGCAGATCGCAATAGGTGAGTTTGTCGCCGTAAATCTTGCGAACATTCGCCATCGCTTCGGGGTCGTGAACCTGTACTTTTGCCCCTTGTGCCAACAGAAAATCAATGAGCGTGAGCGCTGGGGCTTCGCGGATGTCGTCGGTGCGAGGCTTGAACGACAGCCCCCAGATCGCGACGGTTTTATCCTTAAGACTCGGGCCAAAGGCCGTTTTGAGCTTTTCGATCACGACCTGTTTCTGGCAGTCGTTGACTTCGTCGACAGCTTCCAGCATGCGGGGTTCGATTCCGTGGTCTTTGGCCATCGAGGCGAGCGCTCGCACGTCCTTGGGAAAACAGCTACCGCCGTAGCCCACGCCTGGGAACAGAAACGCGAAGCCAATGCGGCTGTCGTGGCCGATGCCGCGGCGGACATCGTTGATGTCACCTCCCATGCGCTCGCACAGATTGGCCATTTCGTTAATGAAGCTAATCTTCGTAGCCAGCAGTGCGTTGGCAACATATTTGGTCATCTCCGCGCTTTCGGGAGTCATCACCAGGAATGGATGCTCGGTGCGGAGGAATGGTTCGTAAAGTTGCCGCAGCACGTCGGCGGCACGCTCACTACGCACGCCGACGACGACGCGGTCGGGCTTGATGAAGTCGTCAATCGCGGCCCCTTCTTTGAGGAACTCGGGGTTGCTGGCGACTTCGCATTCACGACCTGTGAGTTCCTTGAGCATCGCGAAGATGCGAGCATTTGTTCCGACGGGGACGGTGCTCTTCGTGACGACGACCGCATCGGCGCGCAGATGAGGAGCGATGCCTTGCACAACCTTCCACATGGCTGAAAGATCGGCGGCACCATCGGACCCTTGGGGCGTGCCGACCGCAAGATAAATGATCTCAGCAGGCGCCACGGCCGCGGCCAAGTTCGTGGTGAAGGTTAACCGCTTGGCTTGCAGGTTGTGGGTCACCATGTCGGCGAGTCCGGGCTCGTAGATCGGAATCTCACCTTTGCTTAGAGCCGCGACCTTGGTGGCATCGATATCGACGCAGGTGACGTTGTTGCCACTGTCGGCGAAACATGTCCCCGTGACCAAACCCACATAGCCTGTACCGATAACCGCGATTTCCATCGAATGACCTTAGTGTCTGAATTCTGCAATTACGCCGCGAACGGCCGTAGATTCAGCATAGTTGGTTGCGACGAGGAGGAAAACTGATCGAGCCACTCGAGGTGGTCTGAGGAGGGATTCCCGCGACCGATTGGGCGCAATGACACGATTATTCCGGCAGGGAATTGTCGTTCTGATAGCCGGAATTGCCATAAAACGGTGCGGCAGGGAGCCCTGCTCGGTCCTGCACCAATTGGGCAATCGCATCGACTTCGGCATCGCTAAGGGGACTGACGAACCCTTCGGCAGGGCGGCGAGCAATCGTATAAACCTGAACCAAGCTAATTTCGCCACCCGCAAGGACAATCTCCTGCAAGCGATCACAATACGCTTCGACTTCCGCTTGAGTGGGGGCTTCACCTGCCACGCGCATGAATAGCGATTGAATGACCAGAGGTCGGACGCGGGCTGCGGCTGTGATGTTTTCCAAGATCTGAGTGAAGGGAATCGGCGTGCGGTCGATCAGCTTGAAATACTCTGAGGTGCCGGCATCGAGCTTGGCCCAAATCTCGCCGTTGTTTTCATCAAGAATTGTGAGCCCACGCTGCACGTGCAGTCGGTGAAACATGCTGGCGTTGGTGATCAACACCATCTTCACGTCGTCGAGACCTAACTCACGCTTCAAACCGGCACAGGTTTCGATGATCGTATCGAAGTTGCGATAGGTCGTTGGTTCGCCATCGCCCGAGAATGCGATGTCGTTAAGTCGCCGCAAAGCGAGCGGCGTGGCGCCGAACTTGGAAGTCTCGTAGATTTCGCCCGAGGCGACGGCCTGCAAAACATCACGCAACTCGGCGACCAGCGCATCGAGTTCCACAAACTGGGTTTCGCTTTGGGTGCTGCGGTCGACTTGGCAGTAAATGCAGTCGAAGTTGCACACCTTGTCGGGATTGAGATTCACACCGACCGAAATGCCGCGCGAACGCCGGCTCAATACCGGATAGACAAACCGGTAATTCTCAAACGAACGTTCGTGCAGGGTGTGGAGTTGGTGCGCGGGCATGACTTAATGATACGCCAAGTCATGAGGCTTGGCGAATACGCTCCGGAACATACTTGTCGCAGCGAATTAAGCCGCCGCCGGATGATTCAGATGCGCCAAACGCCTGAAAAGTTCGCACCGACCGGCCAATTCGTTGAAATTGCCCGTATCGATGATGTGACCCTCATCCATCACGACGATGCGAGTCGCCAGGGCCAGCGTGCTGGGGCGATGGGTAATCATGAACACAGTGCGGCCCTTCACGAACTTCTCGAGCACTTCGTGGATAAGGGCTTCGCTTTCGACGTCTATTTGGCTCGTGGCTTCGTCGAGGATCAAAATTTCAGGATCGCGCAGGATCGCCCGGGCGAGAGCAAGCCTCTGTCGCTGCCCACCGGAAAGCCGGTTGCCGCTGGGGCCACAGACCGTTTGGTAACCTTCGGCGAGCGTCGTCGTGACAAAACGGTGAGCATGCGCCTGCTTGGCGGCTTCCATGACTTGCTCATCAGTCGCTCCCGGTGAGCCGTACCGAATGTTGTTCATCACGGTGTCGTCAAAGAGCAACGTTTCTTGCGTCACGACGCCGATTCGCTGCCGCAAATCGTTGGGCCGCATGTCGCGGAGATCAATGCCGCTCACTGTCACTGAACCGGCCGTGGGATCGTAGAACCGCGGTAGCAAATTCATGAGCGTCGACTTACCACAACCATTGGGGCCGAGGATCGCGATCGTTTCGCCTCGTTTTACTTCGAGATTGATTTTGTCGAGCACTAATTCCGTGGGCTTGTACGAGAAGGAAATATCGTTGAACGCGATATCACCTAACCGGGTTGGCAAACTCACAGGCTCGGCGGGGACTTTCAGCTGCGTGGTGCGATCCATCAGCTCGCTCACTCGGTCACTCGCCGCGGAGGCGCGTTGCAAATAGCTGAATACGCTGGATATTCGTTGCGAGGGTTCGATGATGCCGATCAGCAAGGCATAAAACGCCGTGAGCATGCCGTGGGACAACGGTTCCCTGCTGATGCGTATGCCAAAGAGATGGGTTTCTTGATTGAGAACCAAGTACCCACCCGCTGTCACAACGCCGACAATGATCGCTAAACCAAAGGTTTCGGTCAGCGGTCCGACCAGCGAATCGTACAGGGCAATACGCATTGAGCGGCGGTAAAACTTGCGCGAAAGGAGGTGAAAACGGCTCCGCTCGTGGGATTCCATCGTGAAGGCTTTAATGACCTTGATACCGTCAAAGGTTTCTTCCAAGTGATCGTAGACAATCGATAATTCCTGCAAGGCGCGGCGATTGGCTCGCTTAAGCGATTTGGCGAGCGTATGAATGGCGAACGCGGCAGGGGGCGCGCAGATGACCGTCACGAGCAGCAATTGCCAACTGATAATCGCGGCAAAGACTAAGCAGGTGATCATCTTGAGTGGTTCGCGAATGCCGATGCCAAAAAGTACCTGAACGCCTAAACCAATCCACTCAAGATCAGTCGTGAACCGCGTCATAAGTTCACCATTGGTCGTTTGACGCAGCGTGCCGAGATCAAGCCGCAAGGTTTTTCGATAAAAATCCTTGCGGACTTGCAGGCTAGTCAAGTTACCGATCTTGGCTACCAGCAGCGTGTTCGCCACTCGAAATGCGCTCTTGAGAATGGTGCTGACGACCAAAAAGCTGCAAATCAGCACCAGTGTGCCGAACGGAGTGGCTGGGAGCCATTTCTTGGCGACGGGCAACACTTCTTTAAAACCAGCCTGCCACCATTCTTGCTTGACACGATCGCTTTGCAACGTATTGAGCTTGGCCCGAATGCTGGCATCGTCCGCGATCTTAAGTTGCTTTTCCGACGCGGCAATTTCGACGTCGATCGCGGCAATTTGCTGCGAACGGCTCACAATGCGATCTTCGATCAAACCCGGTATCGCCTTGCCGTGCATCACGCCATCAACGATCGGCATCATTGCCGAGAAGTTCGCCGCCCAGAGAAAGGCAATGCCGAACGAGCAGAGGACCGAGGCGGCCACCGTCCAGCGATAGCGCAAGGCCATGCGGGCAAAGCGGGCAAAACTATTCATGGATCATCCTTGATCGCGGGAATACTCTGTCGAAGGGAAGTGGGGTTCTAACACATTCCCCCAGGGGGACCAAGGTCGCTGATTGTTGTTGCACTATTCACTGGAAACAGAGCATCAATTCGTCAAAGTGCTAGCACACTCAAGTCTACCGAATTGTTGGATTCTACCGATTTTTGCGCCGATACCAATTTTACGAGGTTGCTCCCACGGCGCGCTCAAACCGCGCCGCCCGCTGCGAGCGAGAAAGATTGGATTCTCGCCGCCTACTCCAAACCCAGGAGCTGCCTCGCTTTCAGGGGGAATTCTGATGAAACATTTCTTGTTTTTGGTGGCTATGCTTGCGCTGGCCACAACCGGCTGTGCTGGTAAACGGATGATGGGCTGTGGCGATCCTTGTTGCGGAGCGCCTTCTTGCGACCCCGCCTGCGGTTGCTGCGAGCCTGAATGTGGTGTTTGTGATCCGTGCTGCGGCGACACCTGCTGCACCGATGGTTGCTGCACGGACGGTAGTTGCACGGACGGTAGTTGCGGCCCGAATGGCTGTGGCTTAGGCCGCGGCGGTTGCGGCTTGAGTGGTGGCGCTTGCGGCGTAGGCAATGGCTGCGGCGCTGGTGGTGGTGGTCAACAAGTCTGCGGTGCTTGTGGCGGTGGAGGCTGTAATGCCTGTGGTGGATGTGGATTCGTCGGTGCCTTGGCGAGCGGCTTCTGCCCTCATGCCGGCGGCTATCCCGAATCTTACAATTTCACCCCCGGTCCACCTGTTGGCCAGACCGCTTATCCCTACTACACGACCCGCGGTCCACGTGACTTTTTGCAGAACAATCCTCCTTCAATCGGCCCTTATTGAGCCGAGCGAACGAAGGATTTGCGAAACTTAGCGTTGAAGGGAAACACGCTAATTGGAGAGCCAGCCGCCCGTGCAGGGATGCACACGAGGCGGCTGGTTTTATTGTCGAATAAAAGGCCCGTTTCCTTGCCCGCACCACCGGGCAAGGAAACGTTCGGCCGTTGAACGCGGCGACTAGTTTCTAGCGCCGGCGTCGCACCACAAATGCGGAACTGGACAAAGCCAGCAAAAGGAAGCTCGATGGTTCGGGGATCGTATTGATCAAACCATCGGTGAAGCGATTATCGCCGCGTTGTACGGCCATGATCGCTTGGTCGCCCGCTTCAGGATAAGCACCGTAAGGAAATTCGCGTTCCAGCAGCGAGGCATTGAGCAGATACTGCCAACTGCTGATGTTGCTGCCATTCCACTTGTAAATCATCCGACCAACTTTCAAGAGGTTGTCGTCTTCGACAACTGCGGAACTGCTGGTGCTCAAAATCAAGACCCCAGCTGCATCGTAACGGTCGATACGATCAAGATTGGTGATGACGTCGTCGGTGCTTGATCCACGATTGTTGATGATACGCATCAGTATCGCACCGTCGCCACCGTGACCAGCATCCAAGCTGCCGTTGCCGTTGCCATTCAAGAAGGGGGCGGTTGTACTCACAGTGAAATTGCTGGTCGATGTCCCGAATTTTCCAACGGGCCGCGAGGAGCTGCTGATGTCGTCATTCACAACAAGGCCGTCTCCATTGGCAGGTACGTATGGGTTTGGAATAAAGGCGGGCCAACCGGCGGTCGTGGCATCGGTATTCACAAACACGCCACCCAAGCCGAGAATCTGATCGCCCGGCAGCCAAGAAAATTGTCCATCGGCGATTTCCAAGTTCGAGCCTGTTTCGACCGCAAAGCTAGCCGAGTAGATATCAAAGCTGAATGTTGCTTCGCCGCGGACATAAGTGCCATTGGCGAGCGAGTTGCCCCCGAACTCCCAACCGAGATCCACGGCAGGATTACCCGAGGGCGAGAGGGCGAAGGATGTTTGTGCAAAACAGGTGAGCAGCAGTGCGGCTGCGACAGCAGATAGTGAGCGCTGAATAGTCATGGGGAGTGTCCTTTTTAAATATCTCTTGTTGGATCAGAATGATTCGATGTTAGATCGCGCGTCTTAAAAGTCCCTGACCGCAAGATGCGGCCAGGGACATATCTCGAAGAGCCGATTATTTACGACGCCGGATGGCCAGGAGGCTGCAAAGTGCCATACCACCCAAGATTATGCTGGACGGTTCAGGAATCACGGAAAGACTCGAATTGTCAAAGGCCAGAAGTCCTAACTCGTTCGATGCGAACCAACCATACCGATTACCGCCTACTGTGATATCAATCAAGTCGGACGGGTCACTCAGTACCCAGCTGTTGATCAGCGTGCTCGCTGAATCCAAGAGAGTCAACTCAACCTCAAGCACACCCGAACCATTGTCACGAAACTGATGTTCGAGCGTGTACCAACCTGTGGTTGACACGGCCACGGGATCACGTCCGGGATCCTTTGGATAGCTATTTGCGCGTCCCGTGGAATTACTACCGCTGAAAATGAAGCGATTCGTGCCCGCTCCAGGTCCAGTATTGTCCGCTGCATTGTAGAAGCCCGCATTAAACGCAAAATCACGACGATGATTGCCCGCGGCATTATTGATCGCGGACGTGAAATCGAACCGTGTATCATTCGCCATTCCAGCTTCCATATCTAGGTACACATCAATCGAAGTTGTGTACTGCTGAAACGGAACTCCTATGCCGTTGCCCGCTCCGAAATTATAGCCGTTGGGCAAAATTGGCGTTGCCCCCCAACCTGTAAAGGCTGAGCCAGTACCGGCGTTGTTATACTGAGCATGAAAAGCACCAGCGGCCGAAGAAACACCATTCGTACCCGACGCTACACGGTCTACACGGGTTGTTGTCCATCCCAGGACATCGGTTTCAAATCCGTTGAAATATAAGGGAGCTGCTTGTGCCGTCGCAGTTATCAATGACATACCCACGACGAAAATTGCGATTCTTATTTGCATGAGTTTCATAAGACTTTCCTCAAAAATTTGGATTTCAATATTGGTGTGCAAAAGCAATCATGAAAGATGATTTAAAGAATAATTCTCCCGGCCGAGCGATAACGGCCGGGAGAGATTGAGCAGTTTATTTGCGACG
Source organism: Bythopirellula sp. (assembly GCF_041737835.1). Taxonomy (NCBI): domain Bacteria; kingdom Pseudomonadati; phylum Planctomycetota; class Planctomycetia; order Pirellulales; family Lacipirellulaceae; genus Bythopirellula; species Bythopirellula sp. Next base: position 245,539 of record NZ_JBGSQY010000072.1, read on the forward strand.
AGGGCGGAACAAAGTCAGACCCATCGCACTGAGACCGCATAAGGCCAATGAAGCGGGTTCGGGGACCGCGGCAATCGCACGCGAAACCACGTAGCCTTCCATGCCCGAGACATAGCTGCTGAGCGTGTCGCCGAAGACCCAGTTCACGCCGTAGGCAACGTCGGTGCCGAGTTCGCGTGGGGCACCAGTGCCGACACCATTCGGACCGTTGATGTAAGTTGCATCGGGGGGTGCAATCTCGAGTCCGGCCACATCGCCGAATGTCAGTGGACCGTTGATCCCAACCAGGTTGTGTACCCAAGTATTGGTCGCTCCGTAGCCACCACCGATGGTCTCGTAAACCTGAACCGGTTCGCTGGCGATGTCGCCGTAGCTGAGGTTGTAGGTCTTGCTACCGTTGCCGTTCTGCACGAACAGCGGGAAGAAGCTGGGGTTCGAGGGTTCGTTGGCAAGAACCGCATAGTTGCCCAAGCCGTCCGTCACCCAGATGTTGAAGTAGGGAGCGACAGCAGGACCTGAGCCCGACGTGAAGCGGGTCGTGTCGTCGTAGCGAGTGATCGCCAAGCCCGTGATGGCGCCAATCGTCGAGCCGTTAATGTCGTTGCTGCCCAGAGCGGCTTTCTGCCCACCCGCGGCGATGACAAACTCGGTGGCACCGGGGACATAAGTGTTATTGGGAAGAATTCCAGGGGCACCGCCACTTTCGCGAATCACGTAAGAGGTGAAGGCGGCATGAGCGGTTGTGCTGCTGATTGCCAGGGCCAGAGCGAGTGAGGAAACGATGGATTTGATTGTGAAAGACATGAGCGTATTCCTTATGGTGAGGTCAATTAGAATGACCCTGATTTAATAAGATGGAACAGAGTAGAACTCATTGGCTCGCCCCAGTTTTGGCCTGGGACGAGCCATGAATCATCAACTAGCAATTAGGCTGCATTGCGACGGCGGGCAAAGAGACAAGCCACTCCCGACAGGCCACACAAAACGAGGCTGGTTGGCTCGGGAATCGCCGCTGCGTTGCTGACGACGACATTGTCAATAAACAACCCAAAGCCATTGGTGCTAGGAACGGCGGCCCCCATAGCGCCACGAGCGTAAAAGACGGCCGTGTTAACCGCGCGGGGTACATTCAGCGGGCCGGAGTCAGCGACATTGTAGTAGTATGATTCCCAAGTCGTGCCCGTGTGGATCAACGAGCCATCCAGAAAGACTTTGACAACATCGTTGCCCATTTCACTTCCAGGTGCACCAGGCCCAAGCCCATCGACAAACTCGACATACATATCGACAGAATGCCAATCGGAGTAGCTAAGTCCCGAAGCAATGACCGTCGGAGCGGGGAAGGTTGTGCCCGTGGTATCCAGAAACTGCAAGTCAAACCCCGAACCAGTGTCCATCATCCGTAGATAGGAGTTTCGTAATGTGCTTTGAGATCCCGCTGGTGAAACATTGATCGCCAGGCCTGTCTGGGCTGCGCCAGTGGCCGACTTGAAGTCCCAACCAACATGGAAGTACTTGCTGGCAGCGACGCCATTGGACTGCGGTGGATTGTAAGGAGTGATGTGGCTAGGGCCATAATCGTTGTAAAGATTGGCACCCGTTTCGCCGGCAATCAGGGGAGCGTGAGTGGCATTGGGTTGATTGCTCAATTGGTTTGTTGTAACGGCGTTTGAGAATCTCCAAACGGTGTTACCCGAGCCATCGTCGACAACCTCTTGATCGTACGCGGTACCCGAGGGCCAACCGCCACCCAATACGGCGTTACCGAAGGAATCTGCGACGGTCCATCCTCCTTGATTATGCACGCTGGCATCTAGTATAAATCCTTCGAAGTCTGTGTAGTCAGCTTGCGCAGTGGTAGCGGCAAACAGCCCAGCGGCAATCGCTGATAGAATTGTAAACTTGAAATTTGACATTAGCATGCTCCTTAAATTCATCCATCATGGTGTGTTGATGGATGAAAAGTGAAATAGAAAATTAATTGCAATCGTATTTTTGTTACTTCGTGTGGTGCGACTGCAAACAAACTAAAAACAACTCAAACCAAACATCAATTCATCAGCAAAACTCCAAAAACAATTGAACAGCTTGCAAACAACCGGCTGCAATTACGCGGCGAAACGATAGCTCGTTTTGGCAACGCGCTTCTTCGAGCCGGCATAGGCAGTGGAAATCGTGGACGCCGTATGTCGCATCGAACGACAAAGTCCTTTTCTCACGCTGGGCTTGACCGAACACCTTTCCGGGCGGTGCCATTTCTCGTAGCTGTTGATCTCGTCGAGGGCCGATTCGTCTTCAATGTGCAAACTGATGGTCATGGGAAAACTCCTTGATTACGTGGGTCTCTTGTTGGAAATGTTGCAACGAGTCGTGCAACGTGTTTGATTTCAGGCCGCTGAAAATGGCTTGGGCGAGCGAAACATGGACAGAATGTTTCTCGAGCGGCGGCGGGCACGGCGGTCGAGTTCCGCGTTGACGGGGCGACTCACGCCATCCCCACCAAGAATTCTTAAGAGCAAGAGTTGCTCGGGTGCCACGTTCCGCCAATTGCGGACCGTGAGAGTAGGTGCTGATGATTGAAAGTTCATTAGACGCTCCTTTCCGCGAAACAAGTTCTGAATTAGTTTTGTGTTGCCATAACGGGAGTAGATATTGGGAAACTGGCTTCGTAGCACTTATGCAATTCACGCTGCCGTAGCGACGTGGCATATTCAAACAGCCAGTCTTCCCGAGGGACTTCGCTGAGGACCATCAAGGCCCCCAAAGCTCGGGCGTGAATCTCGTCTTCGAGTGAAACCTGGGATGATGCCAAGAGCCAACGCTGTTGGGGCCAAGCCGACATAATCCGGCCCATCATGTCCCAAATGTTGATCTCGGGGTTATCCAAACCAGCCAGGATCAAGTCGAAGCCAACCAACCGCATCGTGGCGATTGCTTCACGCGTATTTGTCACGCTATAGACATCCAAGAGCGATGCCTTGCTTTCCAAATCTGCCACGCCCACGGCGAGTAGAGTTGGGTGATAGTATTGGTCCATAATGAGCCTGTATCCGTTTTGTTGGCACACACGGCTCTAAGCGTGTGTGCCATTTGTATCTGATGGCATTGCTCTATTGCGAAGGCCGTGCCAAGATGATCAACGCTGACATCGACAAGTCGTAAATCGTTAGAAGTGAACGCTTTGCGCATTCAAAATCGGCAGGATGAATCAGAAGGCAGATTCGTAAATAAAACGCATTATGAGTCGCATCAGCGGCCCGACGCAGCGTGCAACGACTTCCCAGCAAAGGACTTATGAAGGGGCAGGTTATTTTGAATACCCACGTTCAAAATAACTTGCACATAGGATGCTCAATCCAAGCGGATGTTGAGCTTTTCAATCCGCCGATTGAGGCGCTGGATATTGATCCCCAGCAGGCGACCGGCCGCGGTTTTACAAGAATTGCTGCGCCGCAACGCTTCGGCAATCGTACGACGTTCGACCTCAGCTAAGCACAGGTCAGAATATGAGTCCGTGGGTGCTTCGCGTTGCACGCGCACCGGCAAATCCTGTGGCAAAATGACTTCGCTCTGCGCCAGAATATGAGCCGACTCCATGGCGTTGGCGAGTTCGCGAATATTTCCGGGCCAAGAGTATGCTTGTAGGATGCTGACTGCTTCATCGCTGAGCTGGCGAATTGGTTCGTCGTAGAGATCGGCCTGAACCGATAGAAAATGCTCGGCCAAGGCAACAATATCATCTGTACGTTCCCGTAGCGGCGGCAAGGTTGTGGTGATGATATTCAAGCGATAATACAAATCTTGGCGAAATGTGCCGGCACGAACCATGGCAGCTAGGTCACGATGCGTGGCAACCACCAGGCGAATATCGACCGGCTGCGGATGAGCCTCACCGACCGGCACGACGCAACGCTCCTGAAGCACTCGCAACAGTTTGGCCTGTAAAAGCAGCGGCAATTCGCCGATTTCATCGAGAAACAGTGTGCCACCGTGAGCCGCGCGGATAAAACCGAGCGATTCGCGGACCGCACCTGTAAAAGCTCCGGCGACGTGGCCAAACATTTGGCTCTCAAAGAGCGTGTCGGAAATGGCCGAGCAATCCACCGGAATAAATGGCTTATTCGCTCGATCGGAACGTGTGTGAATGTACCGGGCAATCATTTCCTTACCGGTGCCGGTTTCGCCTAGGATCATGACCGTGCAATGGCGTTTGGCGACGGTGTCGGCAACTGCTCGAATCGAGGTGAAGGACGAAGATCGTCCTACCAATCTCACGGGGCGACACGCTGGATGCATCGCTGGCGCGGCGATACCTGCCGCAGGCAAACGAGTGCTACTCATGCTGATTTCAGATGGGGCTTACTTGCGCTCGGCTTATCCCAGCGTCGTGCAAGAATTCAAAGTGGGTCAATCAAGTCGCTGCATCCAATAGGGATATACTGCAAGCGAGCTTTCGATCTATGGCATTAGCTGTACCTTCGAGCTGGCCGGAACAAACAACTTCATCAGAATAAGTAGCCAAGTACCAGTAGTCAATTATGTAACTCACTTTTAGTACTTTTTAATTGATGCATATTTATCCAACTCTTTTCTCTACAACAACCATTAATCAGAAAGAAGTTACGGTATCGTGCCTACTGCGTGCTATGCAAAAACAAAGGGCTTCTGCAATGAGAAGGGCGAAACAGACACGAATCCTCCGCGCCCTGGCAGAAACTTTCGAGCAATTTACCGTCTGATGGTTTCCCAACGACCAGCTATTTCTTCGCAGGCCGCCGAAATGTCTTTCAAACGTTTTTTGTGAGCCCGGGCCAAAACGTAAACTTCGCCAGCCAGAACGTCGACAACTTTGATTTGGTCGTGATCGAGAAGCAACAAATCCTTCGCGGAACGCACGACCAGGCTTTGCCATAATAGCGTCGTAATATAGTCAGCCGCCTGCTGATTAAGAGGATGCTGCTTTGAGAAGTAGAGCTTGATGCCTCCCAACCGACGTTGCTCACCACTACCCGTGTAGATCAGCACCTCGGGACGGACACTCACGGTCAGATCGCCGAGTGAAAGTGGAGTCGCCGAATTGGTGCGGACATAGGCCACGCGGCCGCTGGGAAGTTGTAGCTTATCAGCCAAGCGAGCGGCATTGGCAATCGCCGTCACACAACAATCGCGACGACTGCGGGCGAAATTCGAGCTTGGCTCACCCGTGCGAAGCGCGGCGATTGCTTGGGCAAGCAAAAGCTCGTCAGTTCCCCCTGTACAAATCCAGTCGGCAATCGCATTCTCGGCAGCCGTATAGCGCGACACCATAAAGGTCGAAGGAAATTTGGCGTCGTGGATGATTCGCTTGCGGCGCGCAGGGGGAGCGGTCAGATACTCGCCCAATTTGTTGACCGATATGCGTGGATCTTTGCGAGTTTCAACAACGCGATCCATGGCACTGGCTCCTTCTAATTGGTATTTGGCTCCCCACCTACTAGTGTACGCCTGGACATATCTAGTGGCAAGCGAATTTCGTTGTTGCTTGAGAACCATTGAAATGACGAGTTAACCAAAGCGGACTTGAGATCTTCGTTCTGACATTTTGCATGTAGAGAACTGATAATGGATCGCCAAGAACTAAACTCTTGAATTGCCGAAGGATCAGTGCGTCTACGCTTTGCTGTTCCTATTTGTATGAGGGCGGCCGTGCCGCATGAAGTGCCGGGACATGAATTTGCGATACTCAGCGATATTGCTGCAGCGGTTCTCTATCGTGTCGAGGATGGCAAATTCCGGCATATCCATCTTCAGTTCGTGACAATCTCCGGCGTCGAGACGCTGGAAACGCGCACCTAATTTCCAACCACCCTTAAGCAGGTCTATCATTGCTAACTTGTGAAGTGTCGCGACGTGATGAAGAATTCTTCACGCTCAATGCGGGTGGTTTCTCAAATGCTGCGTAAGCTGCCAGCTCATCCGAAACAGCCCCAATTCTCCGCACAAACGGCCTTGGCAGGGGAGGTCGTCGGGCCTGTACCGGTTAGAGCGTCCCGGCGGGTTCAGGCGTCGTTGACAGCCTAGAACTCGGGTATAGGATGAAGACTGATTTTGCCCGGAAGGTCCGAGAAAAACTAGGCTTAAGGCAGGTTGATCATGTACCGTTTTGAGGGGGGCGTCCCCTGCAACGGAAATTGATCCCTGCAACTGACTGGCAGCTCTTCAGGATGTTGTTTCAGGGATGAGAACCGCAAAGCGGCGACCAAACATCTGCCAGCATGACTTTGAGCCAACACTCTTTTCGATTCGTAGAACTTTGGGCCTTTGACTTTTGCCTTAAATCAACTTCTTAGCATTCACCGACGGAATGTGAACCACCATGCAACGATATCGTGTTAATTACAAACTTCTCATCAGTGTATTCGTCGGCGTCGTTGTGCTTGGCGTCGGATTGTATTTCTTGCAGCAGTGGCAAGTGAGCCGCAAAGCAAGCTGGTTCCGCGACAGTGCCAAGGTCGCCTTAGAGGAAGGCAAGACGGCGGAAGCATTTGACATGCTGCTCAAATACGTCCAGCTGCGTAGAGACGAAGACGAGCCTCGTATCGAGCTGGCCAACATCGGCATCAAAATGCTCGACGATCCTAAAGTTCCCATTGAAACAAAATACAAAGCCTACGGCGTACTGGAAGAAACAGTGCGTCGAACGGGTGATCCAAAGTTGCGCCGCAAGTTCGTGGAATTAAATATCGCATCGCGTCCTCAAGACGCATTGATGCACCTCGAGGACTTGATTCACGACAACCCGGAAGACACGGAATTGCTGTCCATGCAACTTCAAGCCTTGTATCGAGTGAAGGGCCAAAAGCCCGCGCTTGAGGCAGGCTACAAATTGGTAGGGTATGACCAGGTCCAGGAAAAATTTGATGCCACGAAGGCACCCGCTAAGAATCGCCCAGAAGTCTACAGCATGCTGGCTGGCATGATCATGGAAGATAATCAGAACCTTGAACAGGCGCAAAAGTTCATCGAAGAGATGATCAAGCAAAATCCCGATTCTGCTGAGGCCTATCTGAACCAGGCCATTTATCTTCGCACTGCCAAAAAGCCTGACGAAGCCAAAGAATCGCTTGAAAAAGCCTTCGAACTCAATCCCGACAATATTGACGTTTTGCAGCAAAAGGGGTTAGTCGCGCTTGAGGATAAAGATTACGAGCTTGCAACTAAGATCTTTTCCGATGCTCTTAAGAAACATCCCGACCGTTTGGTTTTGTACGACATGCTTTCGCGCGTGCAAATTCAACAAGAATTACTCGATGAAGCACTTAAAACACTTGAGGAAGGTGAAAAGCAAGCTGGTGATGAGCGAGCTATGGTTTTTACTCGCAACAAGATCAACATTTATTTTCAAAAGGCTGATTTCCCTGCCGTTGAAAAAGAATTGGCAAAGCTGACGAAGTCCAACAATCCTTCTTTGACTCCCTACATTAATTTCTCCAAAGCCCGAATGGCTTGGCAGAAACAGCAATGGAGTGATGCCGCCCGTCAGCTGGAGGAAGTGCGTCCTTTGCTGATCGATTACCCCGTCGAGCAATCGATGGCAGGCGCTTTATTGGCCACCAGCTATGAGCGTCAAGGGAAACTCGACCTGGCACGTCAAACTTACATCAGTGTCTTGGAAAAGAATCCGAACTATGAAGCCGCGAAGCTAGGGCTGCAAGCGCTGGAAGATCGTCTAGGAATCTTTAAAGACGATGAAGCTCAAGATCTCGACAAATCAATCGATGAAATGTCGAAGCTACCCGAAGCATCCCAAGACTGGTCCAAGATCGACGCATTAGTTGAGCAAATCGTCAAAGAACGTGATTTCACCGAGGCGCGCGCGAAGTTGGTGCGAGCCAACGTAATGCTGAAGCGCAAAAAATATGAGGAAGCCAAGCAACTCATCCGTGACGCAGCTGCCCTCGAGCCCGATAATATTGGCATTAGCTTTGCGGCGATCTCGCTCTTGAGTATCGATCCCAATGCAGGCCCCGAAAAGGCGCTTGCACTGTTGGATAAAGTGGAACAGCGATCTGGCGATAGTCTGCGAATTCGCGCCACGCGAGCGCAATTATTGCGGGCTGCTCAACCCGATGACCTGGCCCAACAACTTGACGGCCTGGCGGAGGGCATTGAGAGCTGGACACCCGCGGAACAGGCAGAATTATACGCAACAATTTCGGCTCAATTCGAGGCACTGAAACAGCTGGATAAGGCCCACGACTATTTGCAGCGAACTATTAAATTGATGCCTGATAGTTTGCCGGCACGGGTGCGTTTATTTGAAATCGCCTTTCAGCAACACGACTCTGATAAGATGCGCGAGGCTGAAAAGTCAATTTTAGAACTTCAAAAAGATGAGAATGACGGCAATTATGTCCACTCCGTCGTGCGCCGCATGATGTGGGAATACACCCAACAGAAAGTCTTGAAGGAAGAACTCGCAGACGCACGCAAAAAGCTCGATGCCGTGCTCAAGCACCGTCCTCAGTGGGCTGAATTGCACATTCTCTACGGACAGTTGCTCTTGGTCTTGGAAGAGGACCAGGATCTCGCACTACAACATCTTGAAGACGCTTTAAAGTACGGGCCACCAAATGCGAATGCACTGGCTTTGCAGGTAAGACTGCTGGGCCAACGCGGCCAAATGGATGAGGCACGCAAGAAGCTTGATTTGATACCCGAACCAATGCGTATCCCGTTACTAGGTCGTTCGGAAGCCGAAGTTCTCTTGGTTACTGGCGATAAGGAAAAAGCCTTTGAGTCGGCCCAAAAAATTGCTGAACTCGAATCTGAGAACGCAACTTCTCAAGTTTGGTTTGCTCGCATCGCTAATGAAGTTGGCAACTACGCCGCGGCAACGGCAGCATTAGTCAAAGCCACGGAACTCCAGCCGACGGAGGCCGACGTCTGGATGCAGCTGCTGGCACTCAATGCTTCCCAAAAAGATTCAGCAGCCATCGAGGACACCTTACGACGGGCTCAACTTGCGATCGAAGGCGACTATTTGCCCCTCTTAACAGCCAAAAAGTTTGAATTGGTGGGGGACTGGCAAGCCGCTGAAAAATTGTATCTTGCCAATTTCGCGGATCGCATGGATGACCTAGCCATAGCCCAGCGCATGGCTGAGTTTTACCTACTCTGGGCTCAGCAGGGCAAACTGCCGGCAAGCAAAGCGGCGCCCTACATCAACACCATGCTTCGCCAAGCCAACGAAGGCAAAGTTGATCCCAATAATCCTTTTGTTGTCTGGGCGCGCGACAAGGCGGCTCGCCTGTTAACCTCGGGTGGAGATTACCAACAATCACTAAAGGCCCAAAAACTCTTAGGCAGCGAGGGTGACCTCAAAGAAATCCCGCTACAACAAAAGGCGTTGTTGGCGGAAATTTTGGCATCCCGTAACGAGCCACAAGCCCAGCTCAAGGCTATCGGATTGCTTTCTGATATGGATCGCGCGGGAACAATTACCAAACCGGGCGTGCTCTCGCTTGCTCGTTTGTTGAGCAAAAAGGGTGATTCGGAACGCAGCAATGAATTGCTAACCAACGCCATTCTCAAGTTTGGCGACGACGAACAAGTTCGCGCTACGTTCATCGACCTCCTCATTGAACGGGCCGAATTCAGTGCTGCCAATAAACAATTGGAAGACTTGAAGAAGTTCGATTCTAAAAGCCAAGCTTATATCTCTTTGAGCATCAAACTTGCTGCTGAGAGCGGCAACCAAGCAAAACTACAATCTTTGCTCAAAAGCTTACTGCCGCAGAACTTGACGGGTGCACTCGATCCCAAGCAGCTCGAAAGTATTCTGATGGTCGCCCGTCTTGCAACGGAACACGAGCAATACGATTTGGCGGCTCAGCTTTATCCGCTGTACGTTCAACGAACAAATCAAGGTGCACTTGAGTTCGCGCGATTCTTGGCCCTGCACGGTGACGCCACCAAATCCATGGAATTACTTAAGCAATTGTTCCCCAAGCAAATGGATGAAGTGTTACAAATTTGTGCCGAAATGTTACGTGAACGACGTCAAGAACTTGGCGACAAATTCGATCCAGAGGTTGATGCTTTGATGGCCGCGGCGTTGCGTGACGATCCGGAATCCGTCCGACGAATGCTGCTGGAGGCCGAAATTCTGGAAACTCAGGCCAAGTACGAAGAAAGCGTTGCCAAATATGAAAATGTTCTCAAACGAGACGACGTGCCTCGCATGATGTCGGCAGCCGCCAAAAACAACTTGGGCTTCTTGTTGACGCTGTTGAACCAGCGCACCGACGAAGCCGAGCAGTTGATCAACGAGGCCTTGGAAGTCTACGGTCCCGTGGACGACATTCTGGATACTCGAGCCGTGGTACGCATGGCACGCAAAGATTACGACGCCGCGGTTGAAGATATGTCGTTGGCCACTTCGCTGAGCAACGATCCCGTGAAATTTTATCACTTCGCCAAGGCGAACCTTCTGGCGGGCAACGATCAAGCTGCCCTCAAGGCTTGGGAGCGAGCACAAAAACTTGGCTTTACCAAGGAAAAGCTCCCCGTGCTCGAACGGCCAGATTTTGACCAAGTGAAGGGCGGCATCGAGGGACTGCGGACCCAAAATGCCAAGCTGTAAACGGGTAGAAACTGGTCGGTTTAACGAATATTGAAGGACAATCAGCGAGCCGGTGCGGCAAAAATTGTTGCCGACCGGCTCGCATCAAGTTTATGATGGCATGTTTTCAGGAGGAGAGGCTGATCCCAGGATGTGGATCGGACAACCCGTAGGGGTTGTCGTGACCCTTTAACGATCACTTGAATGCATTCCTGGGGAGCTTCATCGATGAAATCGCTCGTTCAAGCAAGTAATGCCGCGTTGCGGCATCTCGGCTTTTTTGCCGTCACTTTCGCCAGCCTCACCGCCGGCAGCGTTTTGCAGGCTCAAGATACAACTGAAATCACTGCCTTGTATGGGCGGGGGGTTCATGCTTTCTTCGCAGGCTCCACTCAGGAAGCCGAAGAAATTTTTGCTCAGTGTATTGCTGCCGGCTCGACCGATCCACGGGTGTATTACTTCCGCGGTATTGCCCTGTTGCGCGAAGGGCGTCAACACGAAGCCGAAGAAGATTTGCGAATCGGAGCGATGTATGAAGCCCGCGATCCGGGTCGGCGTTATGCTATTGGCAACGCGCTCCAACGGATTCAAGGGCCCGACCGGCTCACCCTCGAAAACATTCGCCGCCAGGCACGCGTTGACAAAATCCAATTAAATCGTTCCCAATCGCAACAGCGTTACGAGCAACTTCGCTCCCGAGAAGGCGATGTCTTGTATCGCAGCCAGCCAGTGCCTCTGGAACAATTGGTCGAGCCCTCCGTGGACTTTCATGGTACGCCAAACGCGACAGCTCAACCGGAAAATATGGAACCTGCAGTTGTAACTCCGCCGCCAGCTACCACTGAGCCCGCGCCCACAGTAACTCCGCCGGCCCCGACGAATGAACCGGCCACACAAGACGATCTGTTCGGCGAACCTGCCACTGAGGCAGCGCCTCCCGTGCAAACCCCGGCCGTTGTGACTCCCGCAGAAACAACGCCGCCTGTGGCCCAACCTACAACCGACCCGGCTCCTGCCGCGGAAGACGATCTGTTTGGCTCGGAGTCGGCTGACGATGCTGCTCCTCCGACCTCTACACCTGAACCAGCGCCGTCTGCGGAAGATGATGTATTTGGAACTCCCGCCCCGGCTTCTGATCCCGGTCCGGCCGTTGTTGAAGAAACGCCTGCTGACACTGCCCCAGCCGAAGAGGACCCATTCGGAGCAAGCGAAGCGGCTCCCGCTGAAGTAGCACCCGCCGTAACCGCACCTGTGGAATCGGCTCCTGCTGCTGAAGACGATCCCTTTGGCGCATCCGAGGGAACACCTGCCGAAGAGGCTCCAGCCACAACCGAAAAAGCGACAACCGCAGAGGAAGACCCGTTCGGCAGCGAGGAAAGTGCCGCCGCAGAAACTGCCACCGAGGAAGTTGCCCCTGCCGAGGAAGCGACGGATGACTCTGATCCGTTTGGCAGTACAGAATCTACGGAAACTGAATCGACGGAAACCGTGCCCGCTGACACGGAAGAACCCACCGATGCGGCCGATGATCCTGACAATCAAGATCCGTTCAGCGAAGAGCCAGCTGAAGCCGAAGACGACCAAGCCGCCGAAGAATCTGTCGAGGAAGAAGAAACCAACGCGACCGAAAGCGATGAGCCTGAAGACGAGTCGTCTCCTGAAGACGAAGATCCGTTCGGTGGATTTTAGTGATGTGACGACAAGGAGCGACACGACGTGGACGCGGGATTGGAAGAGCGCGAGGGCACAAATTTGTTTTCACGATCACTGCATCTGATACTTCACAGCTTACTGCTGGGAACAGTTTTTCTTGCGGCGGGATGCGACGGACCGGAAATGCCGGCACCGCCACCTCGCGAATCAACCAATCCGGCCGAAGATGACTTTGTCTGGATCATCGAGCGGATGGAGCACGCGCTTAAGATGTTCCAACCCCCCAGCAATCTGGGATTAACAATCAAGCGTGATCTAAAATATAAGGTGATCCCTCCCTCTGACCAGCAACCCAATTACACTGCTGAAATCATAGTCACGACCAAGTCGATCTATGATCATGGCATGATCCCTTCAACGCGCGAACGTGAACAGGCCAAGAAGGCGACCGAGAAAAGCAATTTGAAGTTGGATGATCCCTATGAATTGCCAAGCGATGATAAATTGGCTGACTTAGGCATCGATGTGCCTCCCGTGGAGCAAACCAATCGTGAGGTACCCGCCCCTGTAATCCCCGCGCAGCGTGCCGTTGAGAAACGGGAGTATCTGCTGCAATATGCCAATAATCAGTGGCAGTTACAAACGGAAGTTGTGGATGAAATCGAGCGAATGTGGTTCGATTACGCTCTCCAGACGGGGGACTTTGGCCCCGATCAGAAGTAGATCAAGTTCCGTTTTTGCTAATGCGTTCGAGGTTGCCCTTGCGAAACGCATCGGCCATCGCCATCGGAACTTCCGCCTGGGCCAAGATCACCGAAGCGCGATTCTCGACCACCCTGGCCTTCATTTCCTGCTCACGGGCAATCGCATCGGCACGGCGTTGCTCGGCCAAGGCTTGAGCCTTTCGTGTGTCAGCTTCAGCTTGATCGGCTTGCAATCGAGCGCCAATGTTTTCGCCCACGTCGATGTCGGCGATATCAATCGACACAATTTCAAACGCCGTGTGAGCATCCAACCCGCGCTTGAGTACGGCCTTGGAAATGCGGTCGGGATTCTCCATCACCGTAAGATGATCGGCTGACGATCCTATCGAGGTGATGATACCTTCGCCAACGCGCGCGACTATGGTGTCCTCGGTGGCTCCGCCGATGAGTTGCGCGAGATTCGTGCGAACTGTCACACGAGCGCGAATTTTGAGTTCCACGCCGTTCTTCGCCACGGCACTCAAAAACGCGCGATCTGACTTTTCAGGGTTGGGGCAATCAATCACTTTGGGATTCACGCTCGTACGGACGGCATCAAGCACGTCGCGGCCAGCGAGATCGATCGCGGCGGCTTTGTCGAAATCCAAATCGATGTCGGCCCGTTGGGCGGCGATAATCGCATTGATCACGCGCGGCACGTCGCCACCAGCCAGATAGTGTGCTTCCAAACGCCGAGTCGTGATGCCCGTGGTGGGGTCAGTTCCCACACCGGCTTGCATGGCCATGATTTTGCCTTCGACAATCACGCGCGAATTGACTTGTCGTAGTCCCATGCCGATGAGGCTGAATATGCTCACCCGGGCATTGGACATGTAGGCTTGCAGCCAAATTTTGAAATACTTGGCCGCCATCACAAACAGCACCAACAAGAGAAACAGGGCAACACCAATCGCTGCCATGATGAGCATTTGCTGTGTCGTCATAGGTACATCTCGGAGCATATTCGTGGGTCTGGGTTGCTAGCGGGCACTTGCAGCATAATACCGTACTTTCAGTGCGGCTGAAAGCAGAGTCTGCCGCCGGGAACCCGGCGAGAACTTGCCGGATCGAAATGAATCGCGTTCAATGGGAAGCACGTGAAGGTGATTTTCTAACCCACACAGGAGTTTCGTGATGAAGTCTTTCGCTGCTCATGCCCTTGTTTTGCTCGCTTTGTCTCTCGGCGCACAACCTGCCGTCCATGCTGCCGACAGTTACGTTGTCGACCCCTCGCACACTTCGGTGATCTTCGGCATCAGCCATCTTGGTTTTAGCTATACCTACGGACGCTTCAACAAAGTCTCGGGGAGCTACGTCCTCGACGAAGCCAATCCGGCCGCAAGCAGCTTTGATTTCACCATCGAAACGGCCAGCGTCGACACCGGTGATGCCAAGCGCGACGAACATTTGCGCAAGCCCGATTTCTTCAACGCCAATGAGTTTCCTCAAATCACGTTTAAAAGCACCGAAGTGAAGAGCGAAAAGAACGACAAAGGGGAAACCATATTTCAAGTCACGGGCGATCTGACGATGCACGGAGTCACGCGCAAAGTGACGTTGCCGCTGCGACTTCTGAAGGTCGGCCCCGGGATGGATGGCAAACAACGCTCTGGCTTTATCGCTGAAACACGTTTGTTGCGTAGCGAGTTCGGTATGACCAACATGGTACCCCACATCGGCGACGATGTGGCCGTGACGATCAGTTTCGAGGGTGGAGTCCAATAGATCTGAAAGATGATCAGGCTCACTGACATATTGCTGGGTGGCATCCTGCCAGGAATTTTGGCGGTTGCCGCGCTGGCACTGGTTTGGAAACTCACAAAGAACGCCGCGAGCAGTTGGCGGACCGCGGCCGTTCTGAGTTTAGTCGCTGGATTGTGGGCTCTCGATGCGCAAGGAGTCGGCCTATCAACGGCGATCTCCAAAAGCTTGCGCATCACCGAGGCCAGGGACTTTCTGCCGTTGATGGTGATCCTGGCCGTGGTGCCCGACGCCGTGGCCACTTTAGGAAAGAACGGCAGCATCGCGGGTTGGGTCTTGAGAATCGCGCTCTGCGGATTCTTGCCATGGCGCATGCTCAACGGCACGAAGTATTTACCTAAAAACGGGCCGCTGCTCTGGTCCACAGGCGAAATGATCGCGTGGCTTGGTGGGACGGCGTTGGCCATTTTCGCGACATGGTCGTTGGTGCGCGCTGAAAGCACTGAGAAACCCAAACTGCGCTCGGTGTTGGCGGCGATCGTCGCCCTGTGTGGCGCGATCACGATCGCCATGTCGGGATCGATCACTTACGCACAATTGATGGGAGTGCTGACCGCGACACTCACTGGTTGTGCGCTTGGTACATGGCTTCTGAAAGTAGGCCGAGGTCCCGATGCCGCCGCGGGTCCGCTGGTGGTTTCGTTCGGTGGCATTTTGGTGCTTGCGCATTTCATTGCCGAAGTGAAATTGCTGTACGTTGTGCTGCTCCTTGTGGGATATGCCGTCGGAGCGGGTTGGTTTTTTCCGGGCAAAAAGTGGAGCACTCCGGTGCGCTGCGCGGTGTGTTTGTTGGCGATTAGTGCGGCCGTGGTGATGGCTGGGCTGGACTTCGCCGCGGCGCAAGCAGTAGCGGCGAATAATCCGTATATGAGTTTGTGAGAATTTAAACCGTGGGCTGCCGCCCTCGGCTAGGAAACGGAAATTAGCTACTTCACGAATCGATCCAGCCGCCGCCGAGGGTGCGGTCGCCGTCGTAACAAACGACAGCTTGTCCCGGCGCAACGCCGTGTTGTGGCTCGTCGAATTCTACCGAGAACTGTCGTCCCGGAAGTAGTTTCACGCTCGCGCCGACCGGTCGCGTGTTGTAACGAATCTGGACCTGGCAATGTCGCGGCACATCCTCGGCGGGGACCAACCAATTCGCTGCCGACGCACTGAGTGATGCTTGCGCGAGTTCATCGCGATCCCCCAACACCACCCGGCGGGTGTGGGGTTCGATTCGCACCACGAATTTTGGTTCGCCCAATGCAATACCAAGTCCCTTGCGCTGACCAACGGTGAAACCTTCGATCCCCGGATGTGTGCCGACTACCGTGCCATCGGTCGTGACGAACTCGCCCGCCGTATCAACATCATCCCGCTGGCCACGAACGAAATCCGAATAGTGACCCTGCGTAACAAAACAGATTTCCTGGCTATCTTTCTTCTCGGCGACATTGAAACCCAACTCGCCGGCGATGCGGCGAATCTCGGGTTTTTCAAAATCGCCAACCGGTAGCAGCATGCGGCTCAAATATTTCTTGTCGATGCCAAAGAGCACATAGGATTGATCCTTCGCCGCGTCGCGGCCCCGCAAGAGTGCTGGTACACCGCTAAAAGTTTGTTCCAATCGTGCGTAATGTCCTGTGGCCACGAACTCGGCGCTCACGCTGTCGGCGTAATCGAACAGCTTGCCGAACTTGATCCAGTTGTTGCACTGCACGCACGGATTGGGCGTGCGGCCCGCCGTGTATTCGTCGACGAAGTAGTCGATGATGCGGGTAAACTCTTCTTCGAGATTCAAAGCGTAGAACGGAATTCCCAAGCGATCTGCCACCCGACGGGCGTCCGCGGCATCGGCGGCGGTGCAACAGCCTTGCTTGTGGTCGAGGCGGTTGATGATGGGAAGGGCACTTAAGCAATCCCCACCGCCTGCTGAAGCAGGCTCGCCGCAAGCGACGGGGGATTGATGCCCGTGGCGCATGAAGACGCCGATCACCTCGTGGCCCTCTTGGATCAACAAGTGGGCCGCGACGCTCGAATCGACTCCCCCGGACATGGCTAATACGACACGCGACATAATTTGAGTTTATGCCGGTCGCAGAGCGTGGGCTACCGCCCTTGGCCAGGAATTGCTTATAATGCCACGTTCCCACATTGTTTCATATTCATATCGACGGAGTCCCACCGATGGCACTGGAAAAGGAATGGTACGATCGCACCGAAGCGATCCGCACTGCAATTCTCCAGCTGCGGGACTCTCTTTGACGTTGCTGGCAAAGCTCACCGGCTGATCGATATCGACGCCGAAATGTCGGCCCCCGGTTTCTGGGACGACCAAGAAAAAGCGCAAGCCACGCTCATGGAGCGCAAGTCGCTCGATTCGATCGTGAAGCCGCTCAACGAAACTCTGCTGTCATGCAATGATCTGAAGGCCATGCTGGAAATGGCCGAAGAGGATGAATCCTTCGCGGCCGAAGTTCCCGGTGAAGTCGTTCGCCTCGAAGGAATCATCGAAGACCTCAAACTCAAAGCACTTTTGAGCGGTACGCATGATGCGGCGGGGGCGATCATGACGATCAACGCCCGTGACGGTGGGACCGATGCCAACGACTGGGCCGAGATGCTGCTACGAATGTATACCCAGTGGGCCTCGAAGAATGGCTACAGCGTGGAACTCGTTGACCGCCAGGATAACGAAGAAGCAGGCATCAATAACGCCACGATCACGATCCGCGGGCCAATGGCCTACGGTTACCTGCGCGGCGAAACAGGCATGCATCGGCTTGTGCGGATCAGCCCGTTCAATAGCGAAGGCAAACGGCAGACCAGCTTTGCGGCCGTTGATGTCTCGCCAGAAGTTGCTGACTCGGTAGCGATCGAGATCGATCCCGAGGATGTTCGCGAAGATACCTTCCGAGCGAGCGGGGCAGGGGGACAGCACGTTAACAAAACTTCGAGCGCGATCCGTCTGACGCACATTCCAACCAACATCGTTGTTCAGTGTCAAAACGAACGGAGCCAACATAAGAACCGCGCGACCGCGTGGAAAATGTTGCGGGCGCGGATGGCACGGATCGAAGAAGAAAAACGCGAAGCCGAAGAAGCGATCAAATATCAGCAGCAGGCCAAGACGGGCTTTGGCTCGCAGATTCGTAACTATTTCTTACACCCTGATCAACGGGTGAAAGACGCCCGCACGAAGTTCCAAATGGGGAACTTTCACGCGGTGCTCGACGGCGATATCCAAGGATTTCTGGACTCGGTCCTCCGCTGGCGTGCCGGCCAACCGATCGAAGATGAGGATGACGAGTAGTGGCCGCATCCAGTAAAACGACTTTAGAAGCGCGCGGCCCAGCGGCACACATTTGCGTTGAATTCGAAAAAGTTGGTGATTATTTCTCGCACGGAATTTGGTTGTTGGTCGGCAACGAACGCATCCCTGTGTTCCAATCCTGCGAGAATCCAAATCAGCTTCATCTCCCTTGCTTCACGGAACTTCATCAGCAAGGCAAGAATATCTTTTTGACGGGTGCCAATGGACCTTGCCATTGGTCGATGAGTGTGGAAGTGGGCGATGCCACGTCGCGGGGACCGGGCGATTTGCCTGACAACGAGAAATTCCGGTTCAATACGCGGTATGGTCTCAATGCGCCTCATCTCAATCCCAACATCCCGGCGTTTCAATTTTTGTTCTTTGATATTGCCTGCCGTCTCAAAGAGGATGTCGTGGGATTGGCCACGGTCTACACAAAATCGGAAGTCGTCGAATATTTTGGTGATAATCTGAGTAAGCCAAGCCAGACGTGCCAAGTGCGATGGCAAGATCATCAAGCGGTTTCCTTCGGCGCGAATGCCGACCGCGAGGTCCTGAGATTTGATCCCGATCCCAAGTGCTTGCTCGTGTGCGAGCCAGCACACCAACTCAAAATATCAACGTCCCAGAGCGGTGACAAAAAGTATCCCGCCACCGTGCAATGGAGTTACGGCATCTGGGCTTGAGGGAAAAAAATCGCGAGACTCGCGCCCGTAGCTCAACATCAAGGCGATCAATCTTGCTGGGGTGGTTCCTCACCCTCTTTCCAAGTCTTGCCCGTCGCGTGGTCGATGTAGGAGGGCTGCTCGGCTTGCTTACCTTCTGGCGACACGACCTCGCGGACCCAAATGTTGCGATAGCGCACGGGGTTGCCGTGATCTTGCAGCGAGATCGGCATCTTATCGTCGTGCTTTTCGTAACCCGCCGGTTGATGCCAATGTGTCTTGCCCTTCAATTCAAAATTACTCAGCACGAGCACGCCGTTTTGGAAGACTGTGACGCGGGCGGGGGACTTCAACGAACCATCTTCGTTAAATCGAGGTGCCGTCCAGGCCACGTCATAAACATTCCATTGCCCCGGCGGACGCATCGCATTCACGAGCGGGGGGGTCTGCTTGTAAATCGAGCCCGCCTGACCTTCGGGATAGGTTTTGTTTTCGTAAGAATCCAGCACCTGAAGTTCGTAGCTATCCATTAAGAAAATGCCGCTGTTGCCGCGGCCTTGGCTTTCGCCTTGGGCGGGCACAGGGGCGGACCATTCGATGTGGAGCTGCATGTCGCCGAATTTTTGCTTGGTTTTGATCCCCCCTTCGCCGATGACCGCCTCGCCATCTTCGACTTTCCACTTGTCGGCCCCTTCCCAGGCCGAGAGATCTTTGCCGTCGAACAAAATGATTGCATCCGATGGCGGAGCCGCGGAATTTTCGCCGGGGGTCACTACCGGGGGCTCAGGCCATTGGATGCCGGGGAGGTATTCGACGCTTTGAGCGTGCAACACGCTCGCTGCGAACAGGGCCAGACAGGGCAAAACGTAGCGAAATCGAGAACGGTGCATCTTGAACGGTGCCTCGAAAAGAACTTGGAAAGACAGGAGTTTTCGCCGCCCCAACGTGCGGCCTGCACGATTATCAACAACGAATCGACCGTTCGCAAGGAAAAGCCGCCGACTCCATTGCCAGGGGCGCCGATTTTGGGGACAATTTGCGGTTCTGTCCGGTTTCCGCCGAGGTTTTGTGATTTAGGAGTGCGCAGCAGCGATGGTCTTTCCGAACATTGAAAAGATCAAACAGGATTACACCGACAAATACGTGGTGGTCGACCCGCAACGGCCCGAACTTGCACGGTTTGCCGACGTGGTGGGTCAGGTGAAGACCGTCAACATGAGCGGCCGCGCGCTTGTTGAGTTTCTTGACTATCACCTGAACATTGGGTGGTACGACATCGAGCTCGAATTCTTGAAGGTGGTCGACAAACCACTGCCCAAAGCCAAGGAAGAGAAGAAGCCAGCGCCGAAGGCGGAAGCGAAGCCTGCGGAGGCCAAGGCGGCACCTGCTAAAGCAGCTGCCCCCGCGGGCAAACCTTCAACCGCGGATATCCTTGCAAAGCTCAAGGGGGGTGCAGGGGCTGCTCCCGCGGCACCTGCCGCGAAGAAGGAAGCACCTGCTACACCGCCCGCTGCTGCACCGGCTGCTCCGGCAGGCTCGCCTGGCAAAGTGGATCGGGCGAAGATGTCGGTGGCTGACATGATCGCGGCTGCCAAGGGTGGCGCGGCCGCAGCACCTGCTGCGAAGAGTGAACCGGCACCGAAGGTAGAACCCGCACCCGCTGCCAAGGCCCCAGCTGCTGAAGCGGCCTCGCCAGCGAAAGCTGAGGGTGGCATCGTGAAGATCGACAAGTCGGGGATGAGCATCGACGCGATGGTGGCCTACTGCCGCGAAAAGGATGCGGCGTAGGACCGGCGATCAAGTCTGATTCCAGGTCCTTACCGCACTTCCAACATCCGCTCTAGCGCCACGAGCGACCAGTGCGCGATCTCGGGATCGACTTCGATCGTGTTGACGGGCGTTCCCGCGGCGAGATTCTCTAAGGTCCAACACAAGTGCGCTAAATCGATGCGATACATCGTCGCGCACATGCAGACCACGGGCGACAGGAAGTGAATCTCTTGCTCTGGGTGTTGCTCTTTGAGTCGATTAACCAAATGCAATTCGGTGCCGATGGCCCACTTCGTTCCCGGCGGGGCGGCTTCGACTGTTTTGATGATCTTGCTCGTTGAACCCGAAACATCGGCGAGTTCGAACACTTCACGCGGACATTCCGGATGCACCAAAATCTGGATGCCCGGATGCTTTTCGCGAAGCATGTTCACGTGCTCAGGACGAAACATTTGGTGCACGCTGCAATGGCCTTTCCACAACAACACCTTGCTCGCGCGCAAGGCTTCGGGCGTGTTGCCGCCAAGTTCCTCGGCATGCGGATCCCATACCGGCATTTGATCGAGCGTGATCCCCATGCCGATGGCCGTGTTGCGGCCGAGATGCTGATCAGGAAAGAACATCACACGACTGGTTCGAGCAAAGGCCCAATCGAGCGCGGCCTTGGCATTGCTCGACGTACAGACGATGCCACCATACCGACCGACGAACGCCTTGAGGCTTGCCGCCGAGTTGATGTAAGTGACCGGCGTGATGTCGTTTGTATCGAGCACATCGCCGAGTTGTTCCCAGGCATCTTCGATCTGGTGAATCCCGGCCATGTCGGCCATCGAACAACCGGCAGCAAGATCGGGCAAAATCACACGAATTCGCTCGCCGCCACGTTCAGCCAACTTCTCGGGGCGGTTGCCCAGGATGTCCGCCGTCTCGGCCATGAAATGGACGCCGCAAAAGGCGATGAACCGACACTCGCGGCTGTCCGCAGCCATTTGGCTCAACTGATAGCTATCACCGGTCAGGTCGGCGAGCGCGATGACTTCATCCTGCTGATAGTGGTGGCCCAAAATCAGCAATTTCGGCCCTAGCTCGTCGCGGACGGCTTGGATGCGTTGCTGCAACTCTTCATTCGAGAGCGATTTGTAGGGCTGCAGATCGAAATGGGGGGCTTCCAGCAGGGTTGCCATGGGCTCGCTTACAGGGGGGACAGGGATGCCAGCACGAAAAAACCATTATAGAAGAGCGAGACAGGGAAAGACAGGTAAGCTCGTTTGCCAGCAATTTGCGACCTTGCAGACTGGGCAAAGTTTGCCGTGCGGGCGGTCCGATAATGGTGATAACTGCTACGGATGCGCTGCGGGCTAAAAACCGTGGCATGGGGATTCAATGACTTTATGAGTAACACGGCGACAGAAAACCCTGAAGACGCGACTGCTGAAGTCACGGGTGCTGCCTCTGATGCAGCCGCCGGAACCGGCCTTCCAGCGATGGTGCGCGCCCGTAGTTTTTCGGAACTCCCGAGCTATACGCGCAGCCTGTTGAAAATCAACGTGCCCGTCCGGGTCGTGCTGGCGGTGAAAAAGGAAAGCGTGCAGGACGTGGTGGAGCTCGCCCCCGGCACGATTATCAAATTCAGCAAGTCTTGCGATGAGAAGTTGCACCTGTTCGTGGGTGATCAACAAGTGGCTGAAGGGGAAGCCGTGAAAGTCGGCGACAAGTTTGGCTTCCGCGTCACGCAGATGACGCTCCCCGAGGAACACTTTCTTAAATTGCGGCCGAACCAAGCTGGTTAATGGATCGTCCCTGCGATGCGCTGCATCGCGGCTAATGTCTCTCAAAACAAAAAGAACCTGCCCCGAGCCCGAAAGCCCGAGGCAGGTCCTCAGAGGGGGATTCAACTTTTTCGCAGTTGCTTAGCGAACGAAGCTGGCGCTCACAACCTTGCGGGGCTGGGCAATCCGAGCACTCGGATCGGCAGCAGGAGCGGGAGGAATTGGAGCAGCTTCTTCTTGCTCAGCCGAAGCTTCGGCAGGAGCAGGAGCAGCAGCTTCCTTCTTTTCCATCTTGGCACCACCGGTGCAAGAATCACAGCATCCGCCGTCGCAGCAGTCGCTGCCGCATTTGTCGCAGCAGTTGTCACCGCAACCACCATTGCCACAGCAAGGGTCGGCACAACCACAACCTGGGTCTTCACAACCACAGCCTGGGTCACAGCAATCATCGCATCCGCAACCTGGGTCACAGCAGCCCTTCTTGCAACCGAACAAGCGGTCCAAGAGGCAGGCTTTCTTGCAGCAGCAACCTTTGTTGCAGCCACTGTCACAGCATCCGCTGTCACAAGCGTTGTCGCCGCAGCAAGGATCGGCACAACCACAACCTGGGTCTTCACAACCGCAGCCTGGGTCACAGCAATCATCGCATCCGCAACCTGGATCACAGCAGCCCTTGCCACACTTGCGGCTGAACATGCGATCTAGCAGGCAAGCTTTCTTGCAGCAGCAGCTCGACTTGCCACACGAATCGCAGCAACCGTTGTCGCCGGCACAGGCATCGTCACCGCAGCAAGGATCGGCACAACCACAACCTGGGTCTTCACAACCACAGCCTGGGTCGCAGCAATCATCGCATCCGCAACCTGGATCACAGCAGTGACCCTTACGTTGGAACAAGCGGTGCAACAAGCATTCACGCTTGCAGCAGCCCTTGCTCTTGCCACAGCATCCGCTGTCGCAGCAGCCTTTGTCGGCACCGCAACAAGCATCATCGCCGCAGCAAGGATCGGCACAACCACATCCTGGATCGCTGCAACCACATCCTGGATCACAACAACCACACGACTTTTCGCAACAGCTCTGTGAATCACAGGCATCGCATCCGCAGCCACATCCCAGCATGGCGTCGAGCAGGCCGTAGCCGAAGCTTTGGCTAGCCAAACAAACGCTGAAGACGAGCGCTCCTAACATGTTCCATTTCATCGAATGACATCTCCTATTCGTAGGGGACGTGCGCAAAACTACCTGACGTAGTCCGGTGCTGAGATCGCCACACCCTCCCTGGGTTGGTCGTTGCGACGCTGGCGTGGGCGTGAGCCCGTGTGCGGTTTGGTAGGCGGGAGTGTGCAGGGACCCTGCTGGGTCGGAGGCGGGTCAAGGTGGGTCTAACGGGTGTCCCCACGGTCAGGCGTCAACATCAGTCGAGCCAATCCATGACTCGAAATAAAACAGACCGGTGTAGACGCTTCCAACTATGGTGAGTCGCAAACTCAACTGTTCATGTTTTGCTTGCGACATCAACACGTATCGGCGACGCGTGTTGAAACGCTTGAGTTCACGGAAGTAATTTTCACGAACTGAGTTAGAACAACTGTTAGGCAAACTTTGCCGTCCAGGAAGACCTAAACTCAGGTAGCGATTCTCCGTACAGCGATTAGCCGCAATCCACGCCTTGGAACTTTCTGTGATTGTGTTATCTTGGCGTAATTCACCGGGGAAATCGTAATTCTGACCGCCGGCGGCGGACGGGATTACGAAAAAGACACTTAATCGCCCAGGTGCAACTTTTCGGCAGAGGGAACACAATCGTTAAACTCACCGTAGTAGCATCTGATCGAGCCCCGGGCACGATCTTCGAATTCCTGGCCTCCCTACGACTCCCTCCTTTCCTACGATTGCCCATTAGCAATCCGTCCTTGGCAAACTGTAACGCCTGGGCGATTGTTGACGCCCACATTTACGATCTAGCAATTCAACGCGTGAGATCTGTTATGAATCTGCTTCGCTGGCCCCTGGGCCCACTTCCTTGGCTTTCTTTCTTGGGCTGCTTATTGCTGACGGTTTCCTACGCCAACGCCGCCGATCCGTTGGATTGGCCCATGTGGCGCGGTCCGCAGCAAAATAATAGCTCCACCGAGCAAGGGCTCGTTGATTCGTGGAACCCCGAAGGGGGCGAGGGGAGCAATCTCATTTGGAAGAACGAAGAATTGGGCAGCCGCTCGACCCCCATCGTGATGAACGGCAAGCTCTATACGCTTACCCGCGATAATCCCGGCAGCGAAGTCGAACGGGAAAAGGTCGTTTGCGTCGATGCCGAGACCGGCAAGAAAATTTGGGAACACAGTTTTAATGTGTATCTTTGCGAAGTCCCCGACACACGAGTCGGTTGGTCGTCGGTCGTGGGCGATCCCGAAACGGGTCGCGTCTATGCTCAAAGCGTGTCGGGCTACTTCTGTTGCTTGGAAGGGGATACTGGCGAGCTGGTCTGGGATCGCAGCTTGCAAGAAGAACTGGGATTAATCAACACTTACGGCGGCCGTACCAACTTTCCGCTCGTGTTTGAAGATCAAGTGATCACCAGCGCGGTGATTGTTGGTTGGGGAGATGAACCAAAGTACGGACGGCTCGCCGTGCCGGCCCATCGGTTCCTCGGCATGGACAAAGCCACCGGCGAAATTCGTTGGCTCAGCGGCACGGGGCTCGCTCCGTACGACACGACCTACAGCACCCCCTCGATCCGTGTCATCAACGGCCAGCAAGTGATGGTCTTTGCCTCAGGCGATGGCGAAATCTGGGCCATGCAACCCCGCACCGGCAAACCGCTCTGGCATTTCCCCTTCTCGCGGATGGGGATTAGCGTGTCGCCAACGGTCGACGAAAAAGGCCGCGTCTATGTTTCACACAGCGAAGAAAACACGTTCGGCAATACGATGGGCTCAGTTGTCTGTCTCGACGGTTCGATGAGCGGCGATCTGACGGGCAAAGAAATTTGGCGGCAATTTGAAGTCATGGCTGGCAAAAGCTCACCGCTGATCGTGGACGACCGACTGTATGTGGTCGATGACCGTGCCAAGTTATACATCTTTGACGCTAACTCAGGCGAGCAAGTTGGCTACGAACGGCTCGGAGCGGCCTCGCGTAGCACGCCACTTTATGCCGACGGCAAAATTTATTATTCCGACAACAGCGGCCGGTTTTACATACTCAAACCGACTGAAGACGGAGTGGAAGTTCTCCAAAAGCTACGGCTGGATGACGTCGATGTGGATGGCTCACCTATTGTTTCGCATGGGCGGATTTATCTGCCAACTTCGGGAGCGCTCTATTGCATTGGTGATCCGAACGCCAAAACGACTTCGACCCCCGCCCCCGAGTGGCCTAAGGAAAAGCCAGTCTCCGAAGATCAAAAGCCGGCACAGGTGCAGGTCGTGCCGTACGATGTGATCTTGGCCCCGGGTAAAACGCAAGACTACAAGGTGCGGCTGTTCAATTCGCTCGGCCAATTTTTGAAAGAAGTTCCCGCGAGCGAAGTCGAGTTCAGCGTCGATGGCGCTGGAACCACAAGCGCCGACGGAAAATTCACGGCACCCCAAGAAAACGAACATCAGGTGGCTCTCGTGAACTGTAAAGTCGGCGATCTCACGGGGACGGCTCGGGTACGCGTCGTGCCGCCGCTGCCTTGGGAGTTCGATTTTGCGGAAGGGGAAGTGCCCCTCACCTGGATCGGCGGGCGGATTCGCTATGTAATCAACGAAAAAGATGGCGAACGCTTCATCACCAAGAAGAATCTGTTACCCACGCCCAAGAATCCCAACAACAAATTGGGCACCCGCAGCCAAATGATGATGGGTCCCATTGATCTGTCGGACTATACAATTCAGGCAGATTTCGTGTTGGATGAATTGGATGATCGGTTGCCAGACTTCGGCGTGATTAACAGCACCTACACATTGTCTGTTCGGCCCATGAGCAAGCAGCTGCGAGTTTACAGCTGGAGTCCGCATGATCATCGCACGTTTGCCGCGGTTGAATTCGAGCCGGAATCCCACAAGTGGTACACCATGAAACTGCGCGTCGAGCCGGGCAAGGACGACGTGAAAGTGCTCGGCAAGCTCTGGCCGCGTGGCGAAGAGGAACCTAAGGAATGGACCGTCGAAATGGTTGATAAGTCGCCGAACTTGCAGGGGAGTCCCGGCTTGTTCGGCAAGACCGAAACGGCGGAATTGTCTGTTGATAACATCAAAGTCTTTGCCAACGAGTAAGGATTTGTCATGAAAAATGTTTGGAAGTTTTGTGCATTAGCCCTTGTGATGGGTTTAGGCGTCGGCGTTGCGCTCGATGCCGTGGGCGACGTGGCCACGCCACCCGCCAGTGAACCCAACAAGGAATGGAATCAATGGGGCGGCACGCCCGAACGCAATAATGTGCCCGTTGGCAAAGATATTGTCACCGAGTGGAACGTCGGCAAATTCGACTACCGCACCGGAGAATGGGATCCGGCCAAGGCCAAGAACATCAAATGGGTCGCCAGGCTCGGTTCGCAAACCTATGGCAATCCCGTTGTGGCGGATGGCAAAGTCTTCGTCGGCACGAATAACTCCGGCGGTTGGATCGAACGCTATCCGTCTGATGTCGATTTAGGCTGCTTGGTGGCGTTTGATATTAAAGACGGCAAATTCCTCTGGCAACATAGTAGCGAAAAGCTTCCCACAGGCCGCGTGCATGATTGGCCGCTGCAAGGTATTTGCAGTAGCGCCTACGTCGAAGGAGACCGGCTGTATTACGTCACCAGTCGGGGAGAAGTCGCTTGTCTCGATACTGAAGGTTTTCACGATGGTGAAAACGACGGCGAAGTCACCAACGAAGAAGAGATCATCAAAAAATCGGGCAAACCCTACGACATGGACAAAGAAGCCGACGTCGTATGGAGCTTCGACATGATGAAGGAGATGAGCGTCTCGCAGCACAACATGGCAAGCTGTTCGATCACCGGCGTGGGAGATTTGCTGTTCATCAACACGTCGAACGGCGTAGACGTGGAACACAACTATATCCCGGCCCCCGATGCTCCTAGCTTCTTCGTCATGGATAAGAACACTCGCAAGATTTTGTGGACCGACGATTCGCCGGGACTCAACATTCTGCACGGCCAATGGTCTTCGCCGACTTATGGTGTGTTCGACGGACAACCCCAAGTGATTTTCGCGGGTGGTGATGGCTGGGTTTACAGCTTCGATCCCCAAGGTGAAAACGGCAAAGCGAAACTGCTCTGGAGGTTCGATGCCAATCCCAAGGAATCGCACTACAGCCTGAACCGCGCGACGCGCAATCACATCATCGCCACGCCCGTAATTTACGATGGACTGGTTTACGTCGGCGTGGGTGAGGACCCTGAGCATGGCGAAGGGGTGGGGCACCTGTGGTGCATCGATCCCACAAAACGCGGCGACGTGAGCGCGGAACTCGCCTTCAACAAAGCCGATCCTGAGAAAACCATCCCCCATAAGCGACTCCAAGCCGTGGTGCCCGAGGAAGGGGATTTCACGCGGCCCAATCCGAATTCCGCCGTGGTCTGGCATTTCAGTGAAGTCGACCGCGACGGCAACAACAAAGTCGATTTTGAAGAAACGATGCACCGCACGGTCGGCACCGTGGCAATTCGCGATGGGATTCTCTACATCGCCGATTTCAGCGGTCTGTTCCATTGCCTCGACGCCAAGACAGGCAAGCCGCATTGGTCCTACGATATGCTTGCCGCGGCTTGGGGTTCGCCTTTGATCGTCGAAGACAAAGTCTACATCGGCGATGAAGATGGAGAAGTCGCCGTGTTCCGTCACTCGGACGATCCCGAAGTGGCGATGGAAGATGGCGAGCCGTTTTACGGTACGCAAGACATGGGCAACAGCGTGTACAGTACGCCGATCGTGGCCGACAACGTGTTGTATGTCTGCAATCGCACGCATTTGTTTGCGATAACTCCCGACGGAAAATAGTGGCCGGAGTGAATGAGATGAGCAAACGCGTGTTGGACGTGGGAAACTGCGGACCTGATTTCAGTTCGATTTCGCGGTTCCTGACCAAGAATTTCGATTGCACGGTTGACCAAGCGCATGGCCCCGATGATACGCTGCAAAAATTGCGCGGCGGAGATTACGCGCTCGTGCTGATCAATCGCAAGTTGGATCAGGACTATTCAGATGGCAGCGAAATCCTGAAACAGATCAAAGCCGACCCGGCGATTCAGCAAACACCTGTGATGCTAATCACCAATTAT
This sequence comes from Bythopirellula sp., assembly GCF_041737835.1. NCBI lineage: Bacteria > Pseudomonadati > Planctomycetota > Planctomycetia > Pirellulales > Lacipirellulaceae > Bythopirellula > Bythopirellula sp. The sequence continues at coordinate 274,072 of NZ_JBGSQY010000072.1, forward strand.
GCTGATCATCAGGACGCTGCAGTGGAATTGGGCGCGGAACGAGGCTTTGGGAAGCTTGAGTTTGGTGATGCCGCGACGGTGGAGAAACTTGGAAAGTTTCTGCGCTAAGCCGCGAGCGGCCACGGAAACTCAAACGAAATAGAATTAGCCTTCGATGGCTTCTTTCACCGGCATGACGAAGTGCGGTGTGCCCTTGGCGTTATTCGAGAGTTCGGTCGCCTTGTCGTCAGCTTTTTTGCGCTCGTTGAACTCAAACAAAGCCACGCGGCGGAGCGATTGATTGAAGACGCCCCAATAGGCCTTCAAGCGAATCACCTTCGACGAGCTGCGGCGTACCTTGGCGACCTTCTTTTTGACAGGGGCCGCCTTTTTGCCTTCAGCGACGACCGCTTTCTTGACTTTTTTAACCTTCTTCTTGATGCCTTCAGAAGGAGCGGCCTTTTTGGTGACCTTGGCCACTTTTTTCTTAACGGGAGCTCCTTTTTTCACGGGAACCTTTTTCTTGACGGTCTTCTTGACGACTTTTTTGGTCTTCTTGGCCATAGTCCGGCTCGCCTAAAAAAATCCTTAACGGGTAAGTCAGTACCCAGAAGGGGCAATCCTAGCTCGACAGGATACCCGATTTGCTATCGCTTGGCTACTACCCAGGCGCGCGATGCTCCCAGGGCATTTTTACGGCGTTGGAGGCGCGTTACACGCTTCCCAAATTGCCTCGCGTGCGCAGCGGCGGCTAGAGCTTGATGCCGAGTTGCTTGGCGGCCGTAAGTGTGGCCGGGCGAAAGTAAACGATCGGCCGCAGCGCCATCGTGGGCGATTCGCGGTTCGCTCTTTCCCGTGCCCACAGAAAGGTGCTGTTCACCAAAGCGCGGGGCAAAACTCCTTCATCGACCTTAAGGACGACCATATCGATGAACGCATAGTCCTCTTTGGTTACTGCCTTGAGGCCGAGAGTGAGCATCAACCTGAGCGGCATCTTCCGCCCGTCAATCGTGCTCGGTGCCGGCGGGGGCTGCGGGGGTTGCTGTTGGGCTTCGAGACAAGCCACGCCCAACATCGACACCAGGACAACACCAAAGATCGCTCTGCGGGTGATTTGTTTTGAAAGATTCATATCGCGTTCCTGCCTTCCTGGGCCGATCGGATTTTGGGGAGCGACTTGTAGCAAGAAAACTCTGAACGGACAAGACCGGCCAGCGAAAGCGAATGCTTGGGCATATTATTTGCTTTACCGCCTAATCATGATTGCTGGCTGCCAAAGATTGTTTTGGTATGCAGTTTGCAAATGAAAAAACTCAAGCAAAAATCGACGCACATCGCCCTTCCTTGGAGTAGAATTACTTTGTAACGTTCGCCGTGTCACACCGAATTCAGTTAAGCGTGACGCGAACAAATACCGATTGGTTTCGTAACTAAACAGCACATCAGCTTCACCCGTTCGCGGGTGAAGAATAAGGAGACAAACTTCTCGGCCACAATTCCGTCGGGAGGACCAATTTATTGGATAGGCCCGAGTCAATTAATGGCAGTGCATAGCACTGTTAGACACGCGTCTTTCTTCCAGCGACTCCACACCGTCGCAATTCGGCCGGGAGTTTGATTTAAGAAAAGTCGTGGTCACGCGCTCGCGCTGGCCACGACTTTTTTTATTGGTACATAATTTAGCCCGCGGTGCTTACACCGCGCTACGAAGCGCTAAGCCGCAAGCGGCTTAATGAGTGCGGCGGAAGGCCACGACCGTGAGATCGTCGGGCTTGGAAGGTTTCGTGCCATTGGGGCCGCGTTCCATCCGCTTGAACGCCTCGGTCATCAATTGCTCGACGCCCTTGGGCAGGGGACCTTTACGGCAACGCGCGACAATTTCGTCGGTGAGCAGATTGTCGAGCAAACCATCCGACGTGAGCAACAATGTATCGCGTAACGACATCTTGCGCGACGGACCCATTTCGATCCGCATCTCGGTTGAGCCGAGCACATTGGAAATCAAATGCCGCTCTTCGTGGTGGATGGCATCTTTCTCATCAAGAAGTCCTGCTTCAACCGCATAACCCACGGGTGAATGTGCGAGCGTTTGAAATTTCATCTTGCCGCGCTGGCCGACGAGCATGATCGCCGAATCGCCGATGTGATAGACGCGCACTGTGTCGCCTTGGATTTCGGCGACACAGAGTGTCGTGGCCGCGCCGGTCCCTAATTCAAGAATCGCTTGGTTCGCTCGATCGATACCGGCGATGATGGCCGAGCGAAGTTGCTCGGCATCGAGCGGGCCATCGCTTTCTTCAACCCGTTGGCGGAGCGCTTCTTCCATCTGCTCGATCGCCATCCGAGAAGCCAATTCCCCCGCGGCGTGCCCGCCTAAACCATCGGCCACCAGCAACACGGCCTGGTTTTCGCCCAGCGGAATCACCGCGGCGTTGTCTTCGTTGGGAGACGTTTTCTCGGGAGCGGTCCGTGAAGCGACGACGGCCAAGCCCCGGGCCACTTCGCGGGTTTCGAGGTGGTTGGGTTCAGCGAGAAAGGTGAAATACGGAGCTTCCATAGTTAGCGGCTGCACGGCACTTTGTCCTCGCACGGGGCCTCACCAGTTGGCAGCGAGCGGTTATAACTCACGCGTTATAACCACGCCATCGTTTCGAGATACTGACGCAACTGTCCGGCCGTGCGATATTTGCGCAAGATGAGCGAACGCTTCAACCCACGACAAATCGCTTTCACTTCCGGGGGATGCTTCGAATACCACTGCTTTCCTCCGATAGCATCATAGAAGATTCGGATCAAATCACAAACATCATCATGCAAATCATGGGCATGCGCCGTGCCGTAATCGTAGAAGTCCAAAAGCTTTATGTGAAATCCGATCCCCTGGCGGCGTATCAAGATATTGCCCATATGCAAGTCGCCATGATACTCGCGAGCGTTATGAATGCCTTCCATACCGACCGCCAGTGCGTAGAGCAAATGCAAACCTTGGAACACGCTTAAGCGTTTGCCCGGTTGTCGCATCAGGAACTTGCTTAGCAAATCACCTTCGACAAATTCCGAAACAAGAAACGTCACACGCTGATGTTTGTATGTAAAAAATTCGTGCGTGTGATATTGGATCAGAATCGGCACATGTCGGAGCTTGTTCAGTTTGCGCGAATAGAATCGCGACGCACGATCGTTGATATTGCGCTGAGGAAAAAAGAACTTGCCGGCACGTTCGATGTCGGTGGCGAGTTCACGCAGCTTGTAAACTTCGCCTTCCCAACCACGGCCCAAGCGCGAAATGATTTCATACTTCCCCGCCAGGATTCGCCCTGGAGGAAGTTGAAACGATTTGATCTCTTCAGGATTGGTGCGCGGGCGCGGCATGTGGTGTCGGTCAGAGTGGCAAGCGAGCCGTCGCAGCGCAAAAAACAGACGACGGAGTGAGGCGGGGAGATACTCTTATTTTACCTTGCGGAGCCTGAAAACGTGCTGAAAAAATGCTATTAAGCTGCAAGAGGCCGCTTGCGGCTTAGCGACCAAAATCACAGATCGGCATCACCCGGCCAGTCGTAGACCGATGTCCAGCAGTGTGACCAGATCAATCGCGTTGTGCAGCAGAATCGCGTTCATTTCGTGGTCCTTGCCGGTCCGGACAAACTGTTGGTAGGCAGCAGGAATTTGGCTGCCGGGGATATCACCCGTGCGTCCCCGCCCGCAAATATGTCGCTCCAAAGTTTGCAGCTTGCAGTCGGGCAGCTGCTTTCGCCAACGCCGCCGGGCATGATGCAAGAAATCGACATGGGCCAGCTCCGGCTTTCGAGATCCACGAAACAGCAGGTGCCGGGCCGAGCGGTCGGCGATCATCGGCCAGTCAAAACTCTTGCCGTTGAATGTCACAATCAAACTCGTGGGGCGAGTCGCTTGCCAGAACGACGCAAGCACGGCCCGTTCCTCGGCATAGTTGCGTGCCAGCAGCAATTCGACCGCCAGTTGGCCCTCTACGAACCGCAGCAAGCCAATCAAAAACAGGCTGCTGCCAGACAATCCGCAGGTTTCCAAGTCCACCAGCAGCAAATCGTGAGGAAACGAGCGGATGAAATGGGCCAAATCCTGGTTTTCACCGGGTTTTGGGGGCGGAATCTCCTGGCCGCTCAATTGGGCGTGCCGTTTGAGGGCCAAATCTTCGCCTCCAGGCCACAATTCTTCGAGCGGCAGCAGAATTCGCAGGTGCTCCCCCGCCTCGTTTTGAGCGACCATGCCGCGTCGCAGGAGGCCTTCAATCGGCTTAACGGCCCGCGGTCGCAAGGGAGCCGCAACCTTGGAAGCAGCGGAGGCCGGCTGTGCCGATTGTGCCGGCAGCGTGCTCGCGGGGAGCGAACCGCGGTTGAGCTGTTCCAGGCGGCTGCGAAGGCGTTCGTCGATCATCTACTTGCTCAGCTTCCACAGTTCGTCAATCGATTTGGCCTCGTCGGCCAGCCAATTCTCGAGGCCGCCGCGCGTGGGAAATTTGGTTGCCATAATCGCAACGAGCACTCCCGTCATGATTAGACTCATGCGTTGCCCTTCGATGATATAGGCAATCAGGTTGAAAAACGCGGCCCCTTCTAAAATGGCCATGCTAATAATCAGCTTCGTTTGGTACATGCCAACCAGCGGACCAAGGAAACCGACGTTGGTTGCCCCTTGATAATTGTCCGGCAGGTTAATCTGCTTGCCTTTCAATAATGACTTTTTGGTCGAAGCCATAATAAGATTGGGAATGGCAAAAGACATCACAACCGCCAAACATCCTACGCCCAGGGCAATGTAAGCAATCAATGGTGGATCATTATTGACTTGAGGTCTAAGCACAAAGACCGCGATCGCAAAGAACACGACGACGCCATTGATCAACGCCCCCGCGATGATTCGCATCGTCAGCAGAGCTTTGCTCAGAAAAACTTCTTGGTCTTCGTTGAGTTGCATGTTAATCGTCTTATTACTTCATACCGTTGCAGGAATGGCTGGTGATGGCACTATTACCTGTTGTCTTAAAATCTCCAACAGTCGCAAGGTGGCTTGTTTGTTCGGCATAGGATGGCCCCGTTTGAGGTCGGGATCGCTGTGATCGCCGGGAAAGAAATCGGGGAGCCCCACGCAACTCGGGCAACCACTTTCGCAGGGACAACCGGCCACCATTTCGTGGCAAATCTCGAGCAGTCGCTCGACGTGCTCAAAACCTTTCTCGCAATATCCCAATCCGCCCGGATAGCGATCGTACAAAATCATGGTCGAATGTCCCAAGTTTTGGCTGTCGACAACGCCACCCAGGTCGCGACTGTCGCACATCGAAACAAACGGCAGAGCGACGACGGCGAGGTTTCTCAGACCAATTACCCCTTCGCTCGCCCGTAAGCCAGCCAACTTCATGGTTTTGCGGACTTCGTCGTTCGGTGCAAGCCATAAAGCCGTGGTCGCGAGTTGTTGGGCCGGAATCTCCACCGGGCCCATGCCTATATTCTCGCGGGTATTGAATTTGATCTTCTTGAACGCGACGGTCTGCCACAAAACATCGACCTCGCCGTAACCCACTTGCGCGAACGGGATCGTACTACTGGCGGCACGTTCCTTTTTGATCAGTACGTTGCTTTCGAGCACGGCCTGTGTGTAGTAATCCGTTTCACGCCGTTCGACGTAGGCGATCTTGCCGTTGAGGTCGAGTTCACGGACCAAATAGGTCTCGCCGTTGTGCAAATAAACCGCTTCGGGATAAACCAGTTCGGGCGCACTCATCGCATCGACGTTGGCAATCACTTCAATGTCAGCGTTTCCACCTTCCGCCTTCCCCCATCCGCCTTTCTTCAACACGATGCTAAACGTGTTGTCGCTCATGTTGCGCAAGCTTACGCCGACCGTTGGATTCTGCCCGCCGGGGTGATAATACTGCCCGTCGATTTCTTCGAGTTGTTGTTCGTCACGCAAAATTTCAGCAATCGGACCTGCCAATCGACCAAAGAGTTCCAAGTCCGACGCATCCAGTGGCAACTCATAAGCAGCCGCTTTGAGATGTTTGGCCAACACGTAGGGATTATCAGGATCAACAACCGCGTGTTCTGGCGTTTGCGCGAAGAAATACTCGGGATGCCGCAGCAGATATTGATCGACAGGGTCATTGCCTGCCAGCAGCACGGCCAGGCTTTCATCGTGTCGACGGCCGCTGCGGCCCGCTTGTTGCCAACAACTAGCGATCGTGCCGGGATAATTCACTAACAACGCCACGTCGAGCGAGCCGATGTCGATGCCGAGTTCCAACGCATTTGTGGCTGCCACGGCGCGAAGCTTGCCGGCAAACAAAGCTTGTTCGATCTCGCGGCGCTCGTTGGGCAGATAACCACCGCGATAAGCCCGCACATGTTTCGCATGTGGCGAATGTGCGTCGTCGAGTTGCTCTTTCACATAGCGGTGAATCAATTCGGCGGCTTGTCGTGTGCGGGTAAACGCTAAGACTTGGCCTTCAGCGGCGAGAGCCTCGGTCATCCAAGTGACGGCATCGTCGTTGGGACTCGTCCGTGCGAGACTATCCACCCCGATCGGCGAGGGATTCCACAGCGCGAAGTATTTTCGCCCGCGTGGCGAACCGTCATTGTTGATCACGGTGACATCACGTCCAATTAGTCGACTGACAAGCTCGCCTGGGTTGGCAATCGTGGCGCTTGTGGCCAAAAAAATGGGCCGGCTGCCGTAGTGATCGCACACCCGCATGAGCCGCCGCAACACAGCTGAAACATGCGCGCCGAGAATCCCGCGATAGGTATGCACTTCGTCGATGACGATGAATTTGAGATCGGTGAAGAACTGGGCCCACTTGGGATGGTAAGGAAGTATCGAGGCGTGCAGCATATCGGGATTCGTGAGCACGAGGTTCGCTTCGTTGCGTACCCGCCGGCGCTGAGCCGTGGGTGTGTCGCCATCGAAAACACCGGGCCGCACGTGCGAGGCCAACTCCGCATCGCCACCCACAAGTTCCAACAAGCCTTTGAGCTGATCCTGCGCAAGCGCCTTCGTGGGATACAAATACAACGCCCGCGCGAATTCTGATTGCACGGCGGCTTCCAAAATCGGCAGGTTGTAGCAAAGTGTTTTGCCGCTTGCCGTGCCGGTGACGACCACCAGATCCTGCTCCGAGCGTGCCGCTTCGAGGGCCGACACCTGATGCGAATAAAGCTGCTCGATCTGGCGATTGGCGAGCAATCGCTGCAACGCCTCCGGCAAAGGTTGGCTGGGCACCGCGAACTGCCCCGGCCGCTCGGGTAGCATCTCGACGTGCTCAAGTTGCCCCGCGTAGTCCCGGCGCGACTTCATGCGTTCCAAAAGTGCAGCAACGTCCATGACCAAAACCCCTCCGTGACACCCCAGTCCCCTAAGTAGACAGGCGTTTAGTATAAGTTTCGGCCATCACAAACGGCAAGTTCAGTTGGCCGCCTCGATTTTTCTCGATGGCTGTCGTCCGTTAAGGTGATAAAATGAAGACGGAGGATTTCCTATGGCTGATATCACACCCCATGCCGACTATATTTCCGACGCTGTCAAACTGGGAATCTATCCCAACGCTGCGACGGCCCTCGACGAAGCTGTTAAACTTCTTAAGCAGCGGGACCAATTACGTGCCGACGTGCAAAAGGGTATTCAACAGGCAAACAATGGCCAGCTGATTCCTGCGGAAGAAGTTTTTCGCCGCTTAGAGGAACGTGTCACTGAAATCGAATCCCAAACCGCTCAGCAACAATGAGCCGCTTCTCCTTTACTTCAGCAGCCGAAGAAGACCTGCTGGAGATTCTGAATTATATTGCTTTGCAACGGCCCGTGACTGCTCGTAAGTGGTTCGACACACTGCGCGAGAAGTGCGCGTTTCTATCCATCCAACCCGAATTAGGACAACTGCGTCCCGAGTTTGGTTCCAACTGCCGAAGTTTCAGCGTGAATCGCTGGGTCATCTACTACCAGGCCACTACCGACGAGATCGTCATCCTGCGTGTTTTGGACGGAGCGCGGGATGTGGAATCTTTACTAGGCTAACAAGATTTCGATCTCGCGAGCGAATCAAGCTCGGAGCTACACTTCAGCATGGACCAAGTGCCCGAATCTTCGACCTTCCGCTGGAAATGGCTGATCGCCATCGCACCACTGCTGTTCTTGGGTGTGTTCGTTTACCGTTGGCTGAACCCTCCGTACGACCCCCCATCGCAACCGGAACCTAACGCTTACAACGATCTCGTGGTACTCGGCGGTAAGCTGGCCCAACGCACTGGCTTCTACGATGAAATGCCTGAACAGGAACTTGCAACGGTCGTGGCGACTAACGAACCTGTTCTGAGCGATGCTCGCGCCGCATTGCGAACAGATTCTATGGTTCCGCTTAATTGGGAAGCTGATCAGTCATGGTTCAGCGGTCACAACAATAGTTTTTCTGATTTGCGAAACCTCGCACGCGGCTTCGCCGCTGAAGGTTACCAAGCAACAAAGCAAGGCAACTCCCAACTTGCCGTCCGCTGTGGCGTGGACAATCTGATACTCGCTTCTGCGATTTCCAAAGGTGGTCTCGGAACCGACTGGCTTGTGGGGATCGCGATTTATGCCGTTGGACTCAGCACGCTTCGTGACACCTGCGAAACCACGACCCTGGACGATTGCCGATTCGTCCTGAAAAATCTGCCGGTAGTCAGCAAACACTTTGATCCACCGGCTGAAATCACGGTGCGTGAATGGCACTTCTGGCGGCGAATCAATGGGCCCTACCAAACGTTCTTAAGCGAACTTAGTTTTAGCAATAATCGAATGATGTTCGAAAACGACTTGGTGAAATTAGTTACAGTGTACCAAGCCAAAACGGATCTCTTGAGGCTGCACTACGCCCTGCGGGCATACCAACTCCAAGAACAACGATTTCCCAAATCCCTCCACGAGTTGGCTGGCCGCGAGCTGAAAGCCGTTCCCAAGGATCCATTCAGCGGCCGCGATTTCATCTACGTCCCCGGCAAGGACCGCTACATCCTCTACAGCGTCGGTCCCAATCAAGTCGATGATGGGGGCATGGTAAACGACCAAGATCCTCAACAAGGGGATTTGGTGCTTGAACCAACGCCGCCCGAAGGATCTATCGAGTTAAAAGACTAGCACTGCTAGCAATCAAGCGCTCTATCGCGCTGAGTTTTGCTTGAGTACAGTTTGCCACTCTCTTCGCAATCAAATACGTCAAAGGATTGACGACCATGGAACAATTCGATCCCACACAAGGGGTGATTCTCAACGATTCGGTGCAACACCTTATCAACGACGTGCTCGTGTGGATTGGTTTTGGCACCGTCGTGGGACTACTGGCCAAGGCGATCATGCCGGGGCGTGATCCCGGGGGCGCAATCGCCACGATCTTCATGGGCATCGGCGGCACGATCATCGGGTGTGGCATCGCCAGCCATTTCAACCATGGTCAGCGAATCGTTCCGATCAGTCCCTTGGGAATGCTGGTGGGCACCATCGGCACGCTAGTGATTTTGTTCTTTTATAAGATGCTCGGCGGCTATTATTTCGTCGAAGGGGAATACGTCACACAATCCCATCGTCGCCGCCGGAGCCTAGGTGGCCGTCGTCGCCGCACGTTCGACACCGCCGCCTACGAAGATTAGTTAACCGCGGAAAACGAGTTAGCCGCAAGGCGTAGCGCGTCGCAGACGAGCGCGCTCCTTCTCCACAATTCCCCTACCAACAAAAAGACACGCCGCCGCGTAAAAACGCGACGGCGTGCGGTAGTGATCGGGCAAGAGCGGTTCAGGACACCAAGACCGCCGACTTGCGAATCGACCACCAAAGGGCAGGGGTGACTGCCATGCTTCAAAGCTAATCCGGCGTGGGAGCCGTCATCTCGTACACGAGTCGAGCTGGCGGAACTTGGGAAGCTATGTTCTGGAAAGCTTCGACAAGTTGGTCTTCCATGTCGGCGGTCCCTCCGCCAGGTACGTTGATGAATATGCCGTTGCCAGCAAAGGCGATCGCCTTCATCAAGTCACGGTCGGCACCATCCCCCACGGCCAGCGTGTGGATGACAACTCCCAACTTGATCGCTTCGGTTGCTTCCCAGAAGGCATATCGTTTCTTCGTGTCGGAAGTCGTGTAATTGGCCGAGCCGTCGCCGTCGTAGTCGGTCCAATCCGACCACTTGAAACTAGCGGGGAGGCTCCAACCGCCAGGAGCTTGGTTGGTTTGACCATCCGTCATAAGCAACATCGTAGGTCGGGCACCATAACGGGTGTAGCCATCGTCGTTGGGATCATTGGCTTTGCCCACTAACAATTCGCGGGCTTTCAAAATGCCGTCACCCATAGCGGTCCAACCGTCATATTCACCGGCTTGGTGGCGGCGTTGCATCGAATCAATCACCGTGTAGTCCGTTGTGATCGGATTGTCTGAAATGTCGATGTTAACTTCGCCGTCATAGTACGACATTTGCGGCTCGGCCCACTTGCCGTAGGCAACCCAACCGACTTCGTCTCCAAAATCAAGTTCGGTCAAGAAATCCATGAACAGCGACATGCCGTTGCGGTTGGCATGGAACGGATAATGCTTCGTCCGCCACAAGTCTTCGCTGAGGGTGGGATCAGGCCGACTTTCTTGCAAGTAATTCATCAATGTGCGGTAGCCATATTTTTTCTTGTAGGTACCACTCAAGTTTTTGACGTGGTTAATATAACCTTGCCACAACGAATCGCTTGTGGAATTGCTGGGGCGGGGCTTCGGAGAGCCATTGCTATATCGCCCTGATTGCGGGAACGGAAACTTGCGTTTTCCATCAGGTCCATTATCCGTCAATTTGAGAGACGCCATAATCGTGGCGGTGTCACTACTGGAAAGGTAGGTGCCCTCCGCGGTTTTGACCTGGCCGAATCCCGTGGCGGGAAATTTAGAGATCGATGTGTCGGGCCACTTGGGACTGGCTGCTACTAAGTCGTTCCACATGTTGTCGAGCAAGGTGTTAACTTCGCTGGCACCCAAGTTGGAAATCAGCGAACTGTCGTCGTTCATCGAGGACGACACATCGAGTACCACGACCAAATCGCGAGCTTCGATAAAGGCCGTCGCCGACGTCTGTATGGGAACTTGGTCCCTACCTATGGCCCAACCAAACGCCAAAGGCAATTCGCCGTCGGGTTGGGTTGTGTCGGGATTGGTCTTGCGGGCCACGACCTGTACGACGTTGTAAGGATCGCTGTCCCACAGTATGGGCCAAGTGTTGGATTCGGCGTCATACATCCGCCGGCCGAAACGAACGTCCATATCGGCGTTCACATAGATGCCATTTTTTTCGGCCACTTGAGCCGCCATCTCGCGGGCCGCGGCGATCGCGATCGAGTTCGCATCGATGTTGGCCGAGCCTTGACCTTGCCCCGCGGCGTAAACTGCCGCATTGATTTCTTGCGCGGCCGCTAACACCGCCGCATCGCAAGCGTTTTGCATTTCCGTTTCGGTGAGCACCATGCGGCCGGTGTCGACCGACAATGCGACGAAAGCAAAAATGGCGACCAAGGCAAACGCCGTGAGCACAACGATAATGCCGCGCCGTTGGCCTCCTCGAGACTGCTGTTGCTGACTAGTCGGTTGGATGTTTTTCATGGTGCATACTCCAGGACAAGGTTGGGGAGACGTGCTTAATAGGTATTTACTGGGATAACGTAGCGCGACCATTACGGAAAACGATCGCCGCCTTCATGCCGTAGTCGTTCGAAGGACTCACGGGCGTAAAGCTCACACTGGAATAAGGAATCGTTATTTCCACTTGGAACAGCTTCAAATCGTTCGCGGGATCGTCGAGATCAAACGTGGTATTGGGATCGTCGGCATCGGTCACCGAGACGCTAATGTCACTAGGATCCAGGCCCGAAGATGCGAGAAATTTCTTCACATCTTCGACTAATTTCGAGTTGGTGCTTTGCCCTTCGGGCAGCATCCCATCGCGATCCATCGAAGCGAACCGGGCCCCTTCCCGGGCCGCGGTTTCCAGCAAATTCTGGCCGTCGTAGGCGCGGCTGAGTTCAATCAAACCCAAAGCCGTTGAGAACAGAATGGGAGCCACAAAAGCGAATTCCACCGCGACCGCAGCGCGGCGGAAAGTTTCTTGGTTGCGATTTCGTTTGGTCTTCATGGTGACCTCGATTCAAGAACAGGGAGTTTATTCGTGACGCATAAATGCTTGCGCATCGATGATAACGTCTTTGAGAAAAGGCATAGGTACGATGGCCACGTCGTTGTAGGCCACTTTGGCTCGTACCACGAACAAAGTACGCGACTCGGTCTCTTCCAAATTGATATCCGGCATATCCTCCAGCGATTGGCCCGACTCCGGCATCGTGCTGCTCGCATCGAGCGAACTGGCGTTCTTCACAAAAATTTGCACGTGCTGCATAGGAACAACCGTGCCGAGCGATTGCTCGACACGGCTTTCCACTTGGGCCGTCGTGGAGCCCTCAACGGCCCCCACGCGAGCGGCATTACGGCATGCGCTGTTCATCACGTTGTTGATCAACTGCGCGTGACCGAATTCAAAAATGGCGAACACCAGAATGAGAAACACGGGCAACACCACGGCCGTCTCAACGATCGTGGTTCCACGGCGATGGCGGCTATTCGTACGACCGAACATAGTTGTCCGTCCTCTCCCTTGGCAGCGACGCATACGTGCGCACTGCCAATGCAAGCGCGAATCGCTGGGTCGTGGAGCCTGGCGACTCGGGGTTGGTCCGCGCTCATCTTGCCGCGCGAACTGTCAGGTGGGTGGGATAAGTTTCCGAAAAGGTGGGTGGACCAGTTTGCTGTCCATTAGAAATCTAGTTCAGATTTTTTCAGTTGGCGCGAAGAAATTCTAAGAATTCTCGGCTGTTGCAGATAGCAATCGCACACAAGAAGCTCTGTTGAGCTTTGACCACAACATGGTGAAATCCGCCAACAAAAAAAGTGGGCCGGAACAAATGTTCCGACCCACTTTGAGGCAATAACGCATTGGTCTTAGTACGAGATATAGCTACGCTTCGACGACGGCACAGCCAATTCGCGGAAGTCATAATCCGTCGCATCGACACCTGAATCCAATTGGATGCCGATGAACAGGTCCTTGACCTGATCGGTGGTCACGTCGTTGGGAATCACGAACGGACCGGGATTCTCACCCAAGAAACCGCCGTGGCTACCAATCGAATCCGGGCCGTCCTTGTAACCGGTCGGCTGCGATTGAATGATGCGGTACGTACCCGACTTGAGATTGTTGAACGAATAGTTGCCGCTCGCGTCGGTTGTGGTCGTCAGCACCACGGCATTATTCTGGTTGTCCGTGCCCTTGAGCGTGATCACGACGTTGGCCAGCAATCGGTCTCCAGCATCGTGGACGCCGTTGTTGTTTTTATCGACGTACACCGTGCCGGCGATGCTCGCAGGATCGACCTTCACCAACGTGGTTTCGTCGTCGTCGTTGTTATTGAGATTGGTTTCCTGCTCGTTGCCTTCAACGTGAGCCGTGTTGTACAGCGAGCCCTCGAAGTTGGCGGCAACCGCGACTGTGATTGTAATCGTCTTGGTAGCTCCCGAGGCGAGGTTGCCGAGCTCGAATTCCAAGTCGCGACCGTTGATGGAATCGGGCACTTGCGAAGCGCTTACATAGGTCACGCCTGTCACCGGCAGCGTATCAGTCACCACCACGCCCGTCGCATTGGACGGACCGTTGTTCTTAATCGTCAGTGTGTAAGTGAACTGGCTGCCCGGTGCGACCGGATCTTGGCTGTCGATCTTGGTGATCTGCAAGTCGATCCGCGGCGTCACGGGATTGGAAACCGAGTCGGTATTGTTCGACAGGTTCACTTCCTTGGGAGCCGCCACCGTGGCTGTGTTAACAAGCGTGCCCGTGGCATTCTTGTTCACTTTGGCCTGAATGGTGATATAGATCGATTCGCCCGGATCGACCGTGCCGAGATTGGCCGTGATCACGCCCCCCACGTGTTGCAACGTCACTCCGGGAACGCTCACCGTTCCAGAAACGAACGTCACGAACGAGGGCAGGGTATCGGTGAAAGTCGTTCCCGCGGCAGCGGAAGGACCTTCATTATCGATCTTAATGTTGTAGGTCAGAGTCTCGTCGGGTGCGATCGAAGTCTGTTGCACCGACTTGTCGAGCACGAGGTCAAACCCGAAGAAACCAAAATCAAGCGTGCGATTGGTGTTGCCGTTATCCGATGTTTCAGCGCCACCGGCCAGCGTGATCGCCTGGCTTACGACACCAGCACCCGCGAGCGGCGTGCCGTTGTCGTCGTTGTCGATGTTGTTATCGGGATCCGCAGCAAGGGCACTACCCAAGCTCGAAGCCAAACCTTCGAGATTACCACCTGCCGTGAAGTTCGTTGGATCGACTTGAACTATGTACTTGCCGGCAAACAGATTTTGGAACAGGTAATTGCCATTCGCATCGGTCACGGCCTGACCCATCAGTTGGTCGACTCCAGCCGTGTAGCTGTTGTCGCCGTTGGTGTCTTCATACAAGTTGAGCTTCACGCCCGCGATGCCGCTTTCGTTGGCATCGAACTGGCCATCGTCATCGATGTCGGCCCAAACGCGATCACCCAAGCTGAGTTTCGGCGACGCCGTGAAGTTGGCCCGCTTGGTGGTGAGACCGACAAGCCCCACAAGAGAAACTTGCCCGTCGACCGCGTTCACACCCTCAAAGGTCAATTCCAACGCACCGACGTTGGTAAAATTGGCCCCATTGCCACCCTTGGCGCTCGGAACGTCATCGAAGCGGAACACGGCCAAGCCGGTGGCGGCACCACCCGGAGATTCTGGCACGGTGGTTATGTATTCCGACCAATTGTTCGCATCGGAATATATGCGGAGTTTGATTTTCGCGTTGGGATGATCGGCGCCCGAAGTCAGCGCGATGCCGGTCATCGTGTTACCGTCGAACTCGGTGAGATCGATCCCACCCAGACCGGTGTGGTTGATCGCCAAGGCATTGCCGTCGACGCCGTCCCAAACAATTTTGGCGTTGCCGATGACGGTCGTATCACTGGCGAGCCGCAACAAACCCGCGGCACTAATCAACGATACTGACGAAAAGGGATCGTTCCCCTGGGTCAGTTCGACGTACATGTCGCGTTCGCCACCCAACACGCCGTTGTCGACTTGCGTCGAATTCTGGCTCGATGGCAGCGGTGGCGCGGCACTCACGACTTGAGTTGTTTCGAAATCGTCGATTTCGGGGCCGTCGACGCCCTCGGCTTCTTGAAGCGTGATAACGATCTTCTGTGTGTCTTCGCCAGCTTCAAATTGCAATGAAGAGGGCAGGGCGACCTTCACGAAATAGGTGCCTGCTTCCAGACCGTTGAAGCCGTACTGGCCCAGCGAATTGGTCGAAGCCGCATTGATTTGGACGTCGCTGGCGTCGAAACTGCCGTTGCCGTTGTCGCGGTAAAGTGTGACGTTTGCGCCGACCACAGCGACGTCGTTGGCCGCGTTGCCGTCGCCTTGCACGTCGGTCCGGACAAAGCCGATGATCTCCGCCATGTCGGCGGCCATCATTTGACGACTCTCAAGCTTCTCGAAGCCAAATTGCTTGGGACGCAAAGAAACGGCTTGTTTTTGCCGTCTTTTGCCGCCTAAGCGAACGGGAAACTTGAATGACTCGGAACCTGGGATAGCCATAACGATACCTCACGAGTGCTAGCTGGCCGACTTCGACAAGTGCAGACTGTGAGAGTTGTATCGGCAAGAAGGCCCTCGGAGGTTTACCAGTTGTATTCGATGCCTGTATTCAAGCCCTGAATGAGCACATTCGTTTCGTTGAACGTGAACATGGGGCGGCTGGGGATATACAGAACTGAATCCGCATCATCGCTTGGAATCTGCGTCGAGTTGAGTTCACGATCAATTTGATCGCCCGGCCTCACGACGTTCGTCCAGTACATGATCGTATAACCAAGCCTCAGCTTGCACCGCTGAGTCAACTTGTAGCCGACTGTCAGGTTGAGTTCCGGGATCATACTGAAGCGGTTGCGGTCGTAATCGCCAATATTGCCGACATACAGCTCGTTATCTGGTGCAGGACCTTGATTGTTATCCTGCGTGAGCAGGCCACCGGCCGCGCGTTCCGTGGGGCCGCCCGGTTCGGTCACGTCGGTGTAACCGTTGATCGAAACCTGCTGCCGCGTGCTGCCCAAGCCAATTTTGGAAAGCAAGGAAAGCGACCAGCGATTCCGTTCGACGCCCCAGTCAAAGCCGAGTTCACCACCGAGAAAGGTGTTTTCGGTGCTAAACTGATCGACAAGGTAAAAAGTCGTGCCATTGGGTGGCAGATCCCCTGGTGGGGGAATAATTTCGCTGGCAGCTTCCAGATCTTCCGTAATTTGAAGCATCTCGTCGAGTTGATACCAACGGAATCCTGCGAGGAAGTCGACGTACCGTGAATCGCCACCACAGCCAACTACGCTGCCGCAGCCGATTCCTGACCCGCAACTCACTCCTAAACCACAATCGACTCCCATTCCACAATTCACACAGTCACCGCAGCCCACGGTCGGACAGCAGCTGCGACACAAATTGTGCCGCAAAGTTAAACCAGCACCTTGGAACTCGCTGCTGGAATAAACGCTCACCGTGCCGTCCAAAATATCCGACGAAACTTGTTCGGCCGCTTCGCGTGGCGAAAGGTCTAGTTCGCCGTCTTGATCGACGTCGGGCGTTAGATCGAAGAATGGCCGACCAATCCAATAAGGTTCGCCGTTGACTCCGCCCAAGGCGAAATCTTCTTCAAGTTTGCCCAACATTAAATAGTCGAACTCGATGGCCTGCTTGTTACATTCATCGATCCAGGTGCCCAACATAATGCGAAAACCGCTACGTGCATCTTCCAATATTGGATCCTGCCCATAAACGATCTGTGTACTCGGATTATCCCCAGGGAAGTTGGGCAGCACCGCACCATCTTGTGCGTCAGAGATCGTCACCAGCGGCGGGACATCCATGCCTTCGAGCCACCACAGCAAATATTCGCCCCGTGCATAAGCCCGACTCATCGGAGGCGAGGCGCCGCCTTGGCGATAGCCGCCGTGTCCCGCGTGCAACGAACATGTTCCATCTTGGCAATTCGAACAGCCGCCAAAGTCCAAACCTTGATCTTGATAGATGGGACCATTCCCTTCACCCATATAAACCTGCTCACCCTCTTCAAAGTTGAAGGTCTCTCCCTCACCGATCAGCTCTGGCTCACCTGCTGGCGTGGGTTCATCAGCAGGGATCGGTTCTAGCAACGCTTTATCGTCGGGTTCACCCGCCGGAATGGGTTCCTGAAAAGCCGCTTGTTGCACGCCGTTTGCAGGGCGCGCTGCTCGCGCAACGGTGTTGTTTCCACTGCGAGGGAAAACAAGCTGTGAGGCAAGTAGCGTATCACCGGTATCGTGACGCACGCCTACAATCCGACCGACATAAGGCTCAAGGTTTATTTTCTCCACTGGCTCGACGAAACGCAAAATACCGCCATAGCGGTCCACGAGCGCGAACGCCGGCTCACCTTGTTTATTCTTATTGCGCACCAACTTTGCTTGCAGTGTGGGGCGCTGAATACCACGCCGCGGCGGCAGCTGCGCCTTGTTGTTGGGAACGAGGCCCGCTGGAGCATTGGGCTCGAACAGCGAGTCGACCATCCGCCCCGCGGCGCGATCGGGCGCTGCGCTGCTTTGGGCAAATAATACGTTAACCGATGAAAACGAAAGAGCGCAGGCAGCCGCAACCGCCGCGCACAACGACAATCGTCGCACAACCATGTGTGTGTCCTTCCCCGCGCACTCGCGCAGACAGTTGCCTGCGAAAGCCAATCGGGACTGGAATATTGGTAGTAGAAGAGATCCTGTCACGAAAAGCGGAAGGCTTTTAGCAAAAGGCCTGATTCGACCGCAAGACCAGTTTTTTTGAGTTATATGCCTCGTTGTCACCGTACCCTAAGCTTGCGATACTAAAAGGACTGACAAATGGCAGATTTGACCTAAACGAATCGTGGCAAACGCATGTGGCCCGACCAGCAGAATACCGAACAGTTGCTAGCCGCGGCGCGCAGCGGTGACGGCGATGCAGTGAATCAACTGCTCGATCGCCACCGCGTGGCGATTCGCCAGATGATCGATCTCCGCATGGATCAAATGATCAAACGGCGAGTCGATGCCAGCGACATCGTGCAGGAGGTATTGATCGAAGCCAACCGCCGGCTCAACGACTATCTTCAAAACCCGGTGATGCCGTTTCATTTGTGGCTACGGCAAATGGCCAAAGATCGGTTGATCGACGCCCACCGTCGTCATCGTGGCGCCGACCGGCGAAGTTTAGACCGCGAGCAACCACTGGTCGCTGCCGCGGGTAACGAATCGTCGGTCGATCTGCTCGCGCAAATTCGCGATTCAGAACTTACCCCCGCCGCAGCCGCGACATGGCATGAACTGCAAGCACGTTTTCAACAAGCCTGCGAGCAGCTTGATGACCTCGATCAAGAAATTGTGCTGCTCAGGCATTTCGAACACCTTTCCAACACCGAAGCGGCACAAGTGCTGCAACTCTCGCCGCAAGCGGCCAGCATGCGCTATCTGCGTGCCATGCGACGGTTGCGCCAGTTCATGGATGGCTCAGACGGTCCTGCTTCCGATGAACAAGTCTCATGAAGCACGCAGCCAATTCCGAACAACGCGATCTCGAACTTGCTGCGATCTTCGCGGACATCACCGACCGTAGTGCAAGTCACCGTCCCACCTTGGAACAACTCACCACCGCGCATCCGCATCTTGCTGACGAGCTTCGCGCCTTATGGGGCACGGCCTTACTGGTCGATGCCGTCGCTAGCCATACCAATAGCCAAACACTCCCATTCGTCAAACCCACACGAACTGCCGATCTTGAGCCACCCCGTGCGCTGGGAGATTTTGAGCTGATCGAAGAAATTGGTCGCGGCGGCATGGGTATCGTCTACCGAGCCCATCAACAAAGCCTCGGCCGCGAAGTCGCAGTGAAGCTGATCCTGCAGGGTTCGCAAGCCTCGGAGCTTGATAAGGCGCGCTTTCAAGCCGAAGTGGCAGCTGCCGCCCAATTAGAGCACCCGAACATCGTTCCCATTTATGAAGTCGGGGAAATTGCCGGGTGGCAATTTTTCGGCATGAAGTTGATCACGGGGCAAACGCTGGCCCATCGAATAGCACAGGGTCCTATCGCAGAACGCGATGCCGTGCGAATAGTGCTTGAAATCGCGCGAGCCATTGAATACGCCCACAGTCGTGGCGTAATTCATCGCGATTTGAAGCCGCCCAATATTCTTATCGATCTCGATGGCGTGCCCCATGTGACCGACTTTGGGCTGGCCAAGCATCTCACGGCGAGCAATTCGTCGCTCACCCAATCTGGCACGATTCTGGGGACACCGGCTTACATGGCCCCCGAACAAGCGGCCGGCAATCGTGGTAAAGTCGGGCCTGCGTCGGACGTCTACAGCCTTGGTGCGATTCTCTATTCCCTGATCACGGGCCGCGCGCCATTTCAAGGCACTTCGCCCGTCGACACGTTGTTAATGGTCCTAGAGCAAGATCCGCTGCCGCCACGGTTGTTGAATCCCCGCGTCAGCCGGGACTTGGAAATGATCATTCTCAAGTGTTTGCAAAAACCAATTGAGCTGCGATATGCTTCGGCGGGAACCTTAGCCGAGGACTTGCAGGCCTATTTAGACGGCGAATCCATCATCGCTCGCAGTGGTCGATTCACCGACATCATGGCCCGCGTGTTTCGCGAAACTCACCATGCCACGGTGCTCGAGAACTGGGGCGTGCTCTGGATGTGGCACGCGGCAATTTTGCTCGTGATGTGTCTGGTCACCAATTGGATGCACCTCCAGCGGACTCGTTGGCCGGTAATGGGCGAACCCTGGCCCTATTTACTGCTGTGGGGAGGCGGCTTGGCCGTGTGGGCTCCGATTTTCTGGGCACTAAGACATCGCGCCGGGCCCGTGACCGCCGTCGAACGTCAAATCGCCCATGCTTGGGGAAGCAGTATCGTCGCCGTGATGCTGCTCTTTTGGGTCGAAGAATTGCTCAACTTGCCAGTGTTGAAGCTCTCACCCGTGTTGGGTTTGATCGGCGGAATGGTCTTCGTGATGAAAGCTGGAATATTGGCAGGCAGTTTCTACGTTCACGCCGGGGCCATGCTGGCCATGTCCGTGATCATGGCTGAGATGCAACGCCTAGGCTTCGAATATGGCGTGTCGATCTTCGGGATCGTTTCCGCGGCAACATTCTTCTTGCCAGGATGGAAATACTATCGGCAAGGCCGAGATAACGCTGCTAAACGATTGGTCGCTTAGCGTTCTTTCGGAGCAGTCGGTCTTGGAAAGTAGTTCCCTGTGTTCATGAACGAATTGAATTGCATGAAACCAGTTCCGTGGCCGGTGGGTGCTGCATTCTGATTGCCGGAAATCTCATAAGGGCCTTGAGCAGCCATCTGGTTGAGTTTACGACTTTGAGCATATTGCTGGCGCGAAATGCGATCATTGAACGCGCGTTGATCCTGCTGGGGCCGCACAATATTGTAAAAGTCCGAAGGAGTTGAGAATGGATTGGAGAGCGTCAAATAGGGGCTAACGGACGGCCCGCGATCAAGGCCCGTGAATGGTTTGGAAGCAGGCCCACCCAAGGGCGAGGAACCCGGGCCGATGAAATTTTGACGATTCACACCACCCACCCCAGCCGGTGGAACCGCTGAGTTACGAACCTGCTGCATAATTCGTCCAGTTGTAAACTGGTCAATACTATTTTGCGACTTAACGTTATTCAGATAGGTTGATGCATACCCACGCTGGGCGTGGGCCAAGCGATTATTCTGACAAAATAGCAAAATCGTAAGTGCTGTAGCAAAACTTATGCGGTAGAACATGGCTGATGACCTTAATACATGCCGAAACACGACAGGATCCCTCTATAATGATAGGTGTCTGGTCCTGCCGGGACAACAATCTGCCGTTTCCCTCGTAAATTGCTTGCGCAATCGACCCGCAATAGTCTACACGATGCCTACGGACCAAGCGGGCGAATCCGCGTTTAAGTCTGCCTCAACGTCAAATCTTCAACAGAAAAATCGCTACGACTGACAAGTCAGGTTGGCAACTGCCAACTTGTCCGCAAGTCACGGGTTTATTTCTTCGCCGTACGCTTCTGTTGAAAGAAACGCGAAAGAATTTGCCCGCATCCCTCGGCCATCACGCCTGCCACGACATCCGCGCGGTGGTTCAACCGAGCATCTTGAAGCAGTTGATAGAGACTGTTGACCGCCCCCGCCTTGGGATCCTCGGCACCATAAACGACTCGTTTGACGCGAGATTGCACAATTGCCCCCGCGCACATCGGACAGGGCTCCAAGGTCACGTACAGCGTGCAACCCTCGAGCCGCCAGGAGTCCAAAGCTGCAGCGGCCTGCGTGATCGCAATCATTTCAGCATGTGCCGTGGGATCGCGCAATTGTTCACGCTGGTTGTGGGCCGAGCCCAGGATTTGCCCGTCGCGAACGATCACCGCACCAATCGGCACCTCATCCTCCACCGCGGCTTGCTCGGCCTCGGTAAGTGCTAGCGCCATCCAACGCAAGTCCTCGGCGGCTTGCTCATTTTCTGCGAGATTTTTCAACATCGGACGAATTTTCTTTTCGACTCAGAACGACCTGGGGAGTAGGGGCGTATGAAGCGTGAACGCATAATTTCCGCTCCCACCAGGACTATCTGCTATACTTATCTAATTGCTGGGAAACAATGATGCATTCCGACACCATGATGAATTCGACTTCGCTACGTCGTGCGGCTACGTTCATGTGGCTCGCTACCGTGGCTCTCCTGATCGCCATGTTCATTGGCACGCATCTCCCTGGCCCACTGCACACAGGGATCAGCGCCAGCGACAAGACGATTCATTTCTGGGCGTATCTATCACTATCGCTTTTCCTGCTCACCAGTTGGGAACTGACCATCGGTCGGCTACGGCCGGTTCATTATTTCACGGTTTGGCTCATTTGCACACTGTACGGTGCGTTCGACGAACTCACACAAATCCCCGTGGGCCGAACCTGCGATAGTAGGGACTGGCTCTTCGACGTTATGGGCGCCGTTACGGGCTTAATCCTGTTTCGCGTGGCCCGTCCGCTGATTTACCGCGCGGCCATGCTGTTGCCCACGACGTCCCAAGCATCTCAATAATGGGGCGTCGGCGCGCGATAGTCTTCAAGCCGAATCGTGCTAAACCATTCAATCGTTTTGGCCAAGCCTTCACGCAATTTGAGTTTCGGCTCCCAATCTAAATATTTCTTGGCCCGACTGATATCCGGCTGACGCTGTGTGGGATCGTCCTCGGGCAACGGGCGTTCGACAATCTTGGAGTTTGTTCCCGTCATTTCGATCACAAGTTCTGCCAACTCGCGAATCGTGAACTCGTCGGGATTGCCCAAATTAATCGGCCCCACGCATTCGCCAGAGCTGTTCATCATGCGAACGATTCCTTCCACCAAATCGTCGCGATAACAAAACGACCGCGTCTGCGAGCCGTCGCCAAAGAGCGTAATATTCTCGCCCAACAGAGCTTGGCGAATGAAATTGGAAACCACTCGCCCATCGAACGGGTGCATCCGCGGGCCGTAGGTGTTGAAGATTCGCACGATGCGAATATCGACCTTGTTGCGGCGATGATAATCCATAAACAGCGTCTCGGCCGCGCGCTTGCCTTCGTCGTAACATGCGCGGGGGCCAATCGGATTGACCGAGCCGCGATAATCTTCCGTCTGGGGATGCACCTCCGGATCGCCGTAAACCTCGCTGGTCGAAGCCTGCAAGATCCGCGCTTTGCAGCGCTTAGCCAGACCAAGCGTGTTGATCGCTCCCAGCACCGAAGTCTTCATCGTCTTGATGGGATTGTATTGATAGTGACCGGGCGATGCCGGACAAGCGAGGTTATAAATTTCATCGACTTCCAAGACGATCGGCAGCGTAATGTCGTGCCGAATCAACTCGAAGTTTGGCTTGCCGAGCAAATGTTCGACGTTGGTCTTCTGGCTCGTGAAAAAATTGTCAAGGCAAATGACGTCGTGCCCTTCACCGACCATCCGTTCGCAAAGGTGCGACCCGAGAAACCCCGCCCCACCAGTGACTAAAATACGTTTAATTGCTGCCATGCGTGACCCTTGAGGAATGAAAGCTGTAAGAACGATTCTAATTGGCTCGCCTTACTTCCTCAACGAGAGAACGTGGCTCAGACGGCGCATTCTTCTTATGAAATCTGCGCCAGCACTTCACGCACTTCCTCGGAACTTTGTGGTCGCACGACGCGGGCGATTTCCACGCCATCCTTGAGCGCAATCAGCGTTGGCCACAGCTTTACACGGAATGATCGCCCCAGCGGTCTGCCGGGGCCATCTTCCACTTTGATGTGTTCGATGTCCGAAGACTCGCGAAGCGCAGTGGCCACGTGCGACGCTGCTCCTTGGCAATAACCACACCAGCTCGTCCCGAATTCAAGCAGCACAGCGCCTGACATCTCGTCGACGGTTTCGCGGGTAGGACCAGGATTGAGATATTCACTGTTCATGTTGAAGTCATTCGCAATTCATGTGCCAACGAAGCTACGCACGGGCCGTTTGGCGATACTGCCGCCCGTTGCCATTGCCATTATTTTGCGGCTGTAACGGAGCCCGCTCCATCTTGCGGTTGCCATCGCCCAACAGTTGATCGATCCGCGTATTGAGTTCCGGGCTCGGTTCAATTCCCACGGCACAATCGAAAAAGACGCAGCTACCATCCAAAAGTTCCAAACGCAGTTTCAGCTTCTTCGACCCCGGATATCCGCGCACGATTTCTTTAAGTTGCGTCAGCCCAAGCTCACCGTGCTGATCTTCACGCACGCGGACCACCATGCCGCTGGAAAACTGCTTGGCCAAATCCTCGAGCGACAACAACTTGTCGACGATCAGATTTGTTTCTTCACTTCCCGGACGGCGGTCGACCTTGCCGATGATCCCCACGATTTTATCGGGCTCGACCATCGTGCCAAACTCAGCGAATTGCTCGGGCCACATGATGCAACGGACCATGCCGTCGAGGTCTTCCAAATCCCACATCGCGTATTTCGTGTGTACGCTGCCAGGCCGCGGATTCTTGGTGTGCGAAAACTTGATCGCCGCCAGCATCCCCCCCAGCACGACTTCATCGCGATGGTTCATCTTGGCGAGCGACGCAGAACTCGAGCAATACGTGCGCAAAGTCTGTTCGTGTTCAGCGAGCGGATGACTGGATAGATAAAAGCCCAAAACTTCCTTCTCGCGGGCGAGCTGATCTTTCTCATCCCACGCGGGAATGTTCGGCAAATCGACAGGTTGGGCTGCGACCTCTTCTTCCTCGTCGTCGCCGAACAAACCCTTCTGTCCGCTGCGACGATCCGCCGCGGCGGCGGCACCCGATTGCAACGCCCGATCGAGCATCAGCATCAACTGCGCCCGATGCCCGCCCAGCGTATCGCACGCACCCGCTTTAACGAGCGCTTCAATCGTCGCGCGGTTGCAAAGCTGGGGATCAACCCGCTCGCAGAAATCAAACAGGCTCTTGAACGGACCATTTTTCTTGCGTTCGGCGGCAATCGCTTCCGCGGCCCCCGTGCCACACGCTTTGATCGCCCCCAAGCCGAACATGATTTTGCCGTCCGCAACCGTGAAGTCCGGATCGCTCGAATTTACATTCGGCGGCACAACCTCGATGTTCATCCGCTGGCAATCTTCCAAATGCTCGACCAGCGAATCTTTACTCTTGAAATTACGACCAGGAATATCGCACGACAACAATGCGGCCATAAACTCCACCGCAAAGTGCGCCTTGAGATACGCCGTCATGTAGGCGATCAGCGCGTAAGCCGTGCTATGCGATTTGTTGAAGCCGTAGCCCGCGAATTTCTCGATCATGCCAAAAAGCTCTTCACCCTTCTTCTTATCCAATCCCTGCTTGTGGGCACCGTCGAGAAACTCCTCGCGGTACTTGGCGATCATCGGCAGCTTCTTCTTGCTGATCGCTTTAATGCAGGTGTACGCCTGAGAGAGCTGAATTCCCCCCAAGCGATTCAAAATCCGCATGACCTGTTCTTGATAAACCATCACCCCATGCGTTTCGACGAGCACGTCTTTCATCACCGGATGCGGATATTCGGCCTCTTGTCGGCCATGCTTCACGGCAATGTAGTCGTCGACCATGCCCCCTTCGAGCGGGCCGGGGCGATAGAGCGCGTTCGTCGCGATAATGTCGTGAAAGTGGTCGGGCTTCATGCGCTGCAGCAGATCGCGAATGCCGCCGCTTTCGAGCTGGAAAATACCCTTGGTTTCGCCACGGCAGAGCAGGGCGAAGGTTTCCTTGTCATCGATCGGAAACTTATAAGGATCGATTCGTTTGCCCTGCGATTGCTCGACCAATTCAATCGTCCGCGCCAGGATTGTCAGATTGCGCAACCCCAAGAAGTCCATTTTCAACAGGCCGGCGCGCTCGACGTCACCCATTGCCCATTGCGTGATGACTTCGCTTTTCCCCTTCACGTGCTGTAGCGGCACATATTCATCAACCGGCCTACCCGCGATCACCACCGCCGCGGCATGGGTACCCACGTTGCGCGCGAGGCCTTCAATCTTCTGCGCGAGATCGATCAACTGATGAATTTCTGGATCGTTCTCATACGCCTTCTTGAGCTCGTCGCTTTGCACCAACGCTTCGCCAATCGAGATGCCCAACTGGTCGGGCACCATCGCCACAACTTGATCGACGCGAAAGATCGGCATCCCCAACGTACGGCCCACGTCGCGAATCGCCGCCCGTGCGGCCAGTGTCCCAAACGTGCCAATCTGCGCGACGTTCGCTTCGCCGTATTTGTCCTTCACATATTGAATGACCTCGCTGCGGCGATCTTTGCAGAAGTCGATATCAATATCAGGCGCTTCCAAACGGTTTTCATCGAGAAACCGCTCGAACAGCAGATCGTATTCCAGCGGGCAGACGTGACTCATCTTGAGCGCGTAACACACCAGCGACCCCACGCCCGAACCGCGTGCCGTGCAGGGAATTCCCTTTTCGACCGCGAACCGCACGAAGTCCCACACGATTAAAAAGTAATCGCAGAAACCAAGCTTGGTGATCACATACAGCTCGCGCTCCAAGCGGTCGTAGACTTCCTTGGAAAGATCGTCGCCATGCCAACGCTTGCTTTCATCGGCATAGCGTTCTTTAAGTCCAGAGAGGCACAACTCGCGTAAGTACTCGTCGGATTTCTTTTCCGCGGGCAATTGAAAACTGGGGAAATGACGTTTGCCCAGCTCAAGGTCGATATGCACCGAGTCGGCGATTTCCTGCGAACGCTTCAGCGCATCTTCAAAATTCGGCAACGCCGCGTACATCTGATCGTGGCTGCGCAGGAAGAATTGATCCCCTTCCATCTTCATGCGGTTCGTGTCGGTGCGAAACTTGCCCGTGTTGATGCACAACAGTACGTCCTGTGCTTCGGCATCTTCCTGATTCACGTAGTGGGCATCGCTGGTCGCCACGACGGGCAAGCCCACGCGAGTCGCCACCTCCACCGCGGCTTCCATCGCCTGGCGTTGAATGGCGAGGCCGTTATTTTGAATCTCGATGAAGTAACGATTGCCGAAAACTTGGTGAAACCACTGCGTAATCGCGATCCCTTGGGCAATCTGATCCTCGGTCGCGGCATTGCTGCCATTCAGGATCGCTCGGCTGAATTCACCCGACACGCAGCCGCTCAGGCAGATAATCCCCTCGCTATACTCGGCAAGCAGTTCGCGATCGATGCGGGGTTTGTGATAAAAGCCCTCCAAAAACGCGCGGCTCGCCATCTTGATCAGATTCTGAAAGCCGATGCGATTCTGCGCCAGGAGCGTCAAATGATAGGTGGCTTCTTTGCTGCTATTCGCGCCCGATTTGTCGAAGCGGCTCCCCGGCGCGACGTAGGCTTCGTATCCCAAAATTGGATTGATCTCGGCATCTTTGCACGCCTGATAGAACTGGAGCGCGCCATAGAGATTGCCGTGATCGGTGAGCGCGAGGCCGTTCATCCCCAACTCTTTGGCGCGATTGACCAGCCCTTTGATCGGACTCGCCCCGTCCAAGAGACTGTAATGGCTATGGCAATGCAGATGAACGAACGGCTGAGACACGCGCGCGATTCCCTTCAGCAAACTAGGCACAACAGAACGGCAAACCGCCATTGTACCCGGTTGCTAGCAAGGGAGACAGATGCAAGAAATCGCGGAAGATCCTAGCGCCAGAGCTTGCTCCGTAAACAAGCTCACTCTTCCCGATTCGCATCCCCAATCACTTTGAGGTACTCGGCGAGTTGCGATTGCAGGTCGAGAAAATCCTGCCATTGCTCGGCGGTGAGTGTCGCCTTGAGATCTTTTTCGTCGATGCTCGTGCCGCGGACAATGTGCCGCGCACGTAAATGCAAATATTCGAGCAACTCCGAAAGCTGGGCCGCTTGACCCGCTGTGAGCGAGTTCGGCAAATCAGGCGGCTCGGGGATATGCAGCGTGCTTTGCAGTTCTTCCGAAGAACCGAGTCGCAACTCGAAGCTCAATGAATTGGAATTGGCGGGCGACACCAACTCGCTTGTGGCGAAATCTTCGTTCACACACAGGCCGTCGTTGCGCAGGTCGTGGATCCGCCCGGCGATTTCCTCGCGCGTGCCGAACAGTAATACCGAACGCCCTACGTTGATCACGTCGCCGTAGCGCAGGATCCGCAGGTGCGTGTCTTCGCCGTTGACACGCGTGCCATTCGTGCTTTCCAGATCGGTCAGTACGAGTTTTTCTTGGTCTTCTTGAATCTTGATGTGGAAGCGGCTAATCCGTTCGTCGTTGAGCTGAACGGAATTCCCTTCCTCGCGGCCGATGGTGATGGGAGGCTCCAGATGATCGAAGACCTTGCCACGGTCGGCGCCGTCAAGAACTCGCAATGTCACACTTGCCATCACCGTTTTCCGCCTGTCTTCTGCCGTTGGTCAGAACTGATGTGCGTCGGCCCTAAATTGCCCCGACAATCTACTTGCACCTTCAGCCCGTGCACCCGTGGTCAACCCAGCGAGTGCCGCTTTTGGCAGCGATTACCCTAACTTTCGCTTATAACACGCCAGATTTCGTGGAGCAAGTGAAATGCCATTTGGCCCACCGCGTCCAAAAAATCAAAACTTGACGCGCTGCGTGCGAATCAAGCAAATTCCCCGCACAATCTTGCCGGAGTCGCCCTCTTTAAGTTTATCCCCTAAAATGTGGTCCGCGGAAAACGAAATGCAAAAAAACTGTAGTGGGAACAAGGCGGTATGAGGATTGCTTATCTCGACTGTGCCAGTGGCATTAGCGGCGACATGATGCTCGGAGCCCTTTTAGATGCCGGTGTCGATCTGACCACAGTTCAAGCCGGAATTGATTCACTCGGCCTGCCAAGCTGCCGGTTGGAAGTGGTGGAAACCAAAAAATGTGGTTTCCGAGCGCTGCAACTCACCGTCGCGCATGAGCCCGAACACAAGCATCGCCACTTGCATCACATCGACGCGATGATCGATGGCAGCACGCTCTCTGAAAATCAAAAACAACTCGCCAAAAAAATCTTTCTCCGGCTCGCCGAAGCTGAAGCCAAAGTTCACGGCACGACGATCCAGAAAGTTCACTTTCACGAAGTCGGTGCGGTCGATTCCATTGCGGATATTGTCGGCTCGGCCATCGCTTGGGATCTGCTCGGCGTCGACCACATCGTCTGTTCGCCGATTCCCACGGGCACCGGGTTTGTCGAGATCGCTCATGGTCGGTGTGCGATTCCCGCCCCCGCAACGGGAGAACTCCTGCGTGGCGTACCGCTGGCAGCTTCGACTGTGGCAGGTGAACTTACGACTCCCACCGGTGCGGCCATCGTCGCGGCGCTCGTGGATGAGTTTGGTCCCGTCCCCGCGATGTCGATTGAAAAAATTGGTTACGGCGCGGGACAAAAAGATTTCGAGCATCCCAACCTGCTGCGATTATTGGTGGGCGAAACGGCGGCCATTAAAAGTCAATTTGCGAGCGACACAATCACGCTTTTGGAAACCAATCTCGATGACACCACCGGCGAAACGATTGGCCACTGTGCCACGCTGCTATGGCAAGCCGGCGCGCTCGACGTGGCGACCACCGCGCTGGCGATGAAAAAGAACCGCCCCGGCGTATTGCTTCAAGTGCAATGCCATGCGAGCGATGCCGAGAAACTCGCGACAATCATCTTTCGCGAAACAACGGCCCTCGGCTTACGTCGCTCGACGCTCGACCGTTGGATATTGCCTCGGCACAGCGTCAGCGTCGTTACGCCCTATGGCGAGATCACGGGAATCGTGGCACAACTTCCGAATGGCAGCGAAAAGTTTTCGCCGGAATACGAAGCATGCGTGCAAGCCGCGGAAAAACATAAAGTCTCGTTAAGCATGATTGAAGCAGCGGCTCGCTCCGCGTTTGGAAAGTAAACCGATGATCGTCATCTTCGCCAACTTGGGAGCGTCTGTCTTAATGCTAGCCGGCTGTGCCGTGCTGATTTACACGCTCATGCGCAAAGCCCAAGCCGAAAAGGCCCGTCAGCGCAACACAACCGTCGTGAACGACATGCGCCGGCTACCGCCAACGGCGAAGCCCTGGAAAACGAGCGAGATGAGCGCCGAAATGATTGATCTCGCCCGCGATCTCAACGGCCAACTCACGACGAAGATCATCGTGCTCGAGCAACTGATCGCCGACAGTCAAAAGCAAATCGCCCGCATGGAAAGTTTGCTTGAGCGGATGGAACATCATAAATAGCCGAGGCGTCCCGCCTCGGAAAAAAAGATTTAAGCCACCGCGACTTCGTTGTCGCTCGACAGCACCTTCGGCACCAGCTTGATCCGCAAACGCTCCACGCGAAAAAACTGCCGCTCGGCCCGTTTGCACAAATGCTCGAAATTGGTTTCAAACAGAATCGGCTCCTCGGGTTGCAATACCCGCAAAGCCCGCCACAGCGCAAGCTTCCCCATAATCCCCAGCGAAAGCGTTTCGAGTGCTTCAAACGTGCTCAACGACGCACCATCGCTGCCCAACTTCCAAAGGCTCGCCTTCTGCGCCAGCCAGGCAGCACCCTCTTTCAACTTATTCTGGGGCTGACCGATCTTATCCGCCAAATGCTCCAACACCTGACGATCTTCCTCGATTTCGTAGAGCAACTCCTCGGCGAGATTCTTCACCGCGATGTTTTCGCGATCTTCCCGCAAGGTTTGCAGCAAGCTGATCGCAAACCGCGCCCCCGCCAAGTGATCGTGCATGTAAGTAATCAGCGTATTGCTCATCTTTAGATCTCTACTAGCCGAGGGCGGCAGCCCACGGTTTCTCAACTTAAAGACTACTTTGGCGTTCTCCGCGGCGGCTCGGCATACGTCCGAATCGTCGCGAGCAGTTCTTCTTGATCCGTAATCTGGGCGTAATTCGGAATCTGCAACATCCCCGCCACCGCACGCAGTTCGTCAATCGAAAGTTCTTCCAAGTTCACCGGGATCACAACATCATTGCTATCAGCCGACCAAACAACCGTATCTGCCGTATCTGCTTCGGCGTCGTAGTTGTCGCGCGCCGCTTCGATCTCGACGGACCGCAACGCCTCGGCGGCATCGCAGATGTCGTCGCTGGTGATCGAATCCCCGTCAGAATTTTTTTCGGGGCGATTGGCGCGCAACGAACCGACTGTCGAACTCCCTGGCTTAGACATCGATGTGTCTCCTGATTTGGCGACGAATTAAAAATTTGATTTAGGATGCGCGACTTAACGTCTCTACGGGCACGTCGCGACTGAGTTCTTTTTTAAGCAAAGCAAGATTCTTGCGATTAGCCCGCCAGGCCATGTCGAACAAATCTCCCACCAATGGCACGGCACCCACGACAAAGTCGATCCCCACATTGCCGAGCATCCGCCACAACGTCCATTTGGATACGCCAAGGCGATTCGCTTCCCACATAAAGTACACCGACATCGCCGTCGTAAAACCATCACCGGCCACCGGCACGAGTCCGATGAGTGTGTCCCACCCGAAACGCATCTTTGTGCCGGGCACTTTGTAGCGGTCATCCAAAACCGTCGTCAGCCATTCCAATCGACGCATCACCTGCGCTCGATCCAAGGGCTCGCGTTCATCGGCGGTAAAGCCGCCTATGACAGGCCACATGCGCTGCTGCGAATCGCGCTGATTGGCAACTAACCAGTTCATATTTTTTACCATGACATTTTGGCAGGGGAAGATAGAGGCGGACAAGACAGGGGGCAAATGCCGTTCCAAGCGCGGCAAACCCGAATTTCCGACAAGCGAAGAAGTCTCGCGCAGAAAGTGGCAGGCACTGACTAGGGCGCGACCATTGGCGAGCAAAGTTCCACCAACGTCCCCTCAATGCTCCGCACGTAAGCCACGACCTGCCCCCACGGCTTGGTCTTCGGTTCGGAGATTGGCTGTGCCCCCGCGGCGACCGCCTGCTCGTAAGCCGCGGGAACGTCGGTCGTGGTCAAACCGATCTCCACGCCAAACGGCTGCCCCTCGGCCGAAATTCGTGCGTAACCCCCGGGCAGATTTTGTTCAGCCACTTCGTGCGCGGCAAACGCCAACACCGTCGCACCGGTTTCTAACTCACCGTAGCCGCTCTCATGCAGAAACCGCGTCGCCAAGCCAAATGCCTTGTCATAAAACTCCAGCGTTACCGCCACGTCGTCGACGTAGATAATCGTGTAGCCAAAATTCATGACGACTCCCCTGAGGTTGCTGGCTCGGCAAGCAACTCTTCGATTTGCCGCCGCGCAACTTTTTGATTGCCGGCATCCTCCCAGTTCAGCTCGCCATACCACCAATACCGCACGCGGCCTTGCTTGTCGATGATGTACACGCTCGGCCACATGTTGTTATACCAAGCCTGCCACATCTTCTTCTCTTTATCGACCGCCACGGGGAACTTCAACTCATGTTTCTCCAGAGAAGCTCGTAGTTGCGCGTTATCCGTTTCAAACTCCGTCTCTGGCGTGTGAATGCCAATCTGCGCAACGTCTTTCCCTTGGAACGCCTCATGCCACTCGCGATACCAGGGATAGTTGTTAATGCAGTTGCTGCAACCAAAGGCAAAGAAGTGAACGACAACGACTTTGCCGCGCAACGTTTCCAGGGAAAGCGGCTCGGAATTCACCCACTCTTCAATCCCCACAAACTCCGGTGCCCAGGCGGGGCTCTTTACGACCTTACTGAAATCAAATGGCTGTCCCAACAAGCGGCCATAGGCATCTTGCTGTTCCGGGGATAGCAGTTCGACGACTTCCTTATGCCGTTCGGCGTTGAGTTGAGGCAGCTCACCCTCCAGCGCTTCCATGCCGCGCTGCTGCAAGTCATGCAGCCTGTTGCGAAACCGCGTGGAGATCTCCGTGAGCCTTGTCTGCTGTTCGTCGGTCAGCTGGAGCGCTTTGCCAATGTCTTTACGTAGCAGGGCATCGTAGCCTTGCGCTTGCAGCGTGAGCCCCTGCAATCGCAGGCGTTGATCGTTCGTGAACAATTTCTTGAGCTCGGCCCGAATCTCGACAAGTTCCGGCTGGGCTGTCTTGTCGGCCCCCGACGGGCTCACATCACGAATCGCCAGCAGCATGCGATTGTGCTTGCGCAACAGCTCATCCAGCGATTGACGCTGCTCGGGCGTGCAAGCCAGTTCCTGCCGCACGGCGTCATCGCGAATGAGTAGAATCGTGGGATCTGTGAGTTGCGGCTTCTCAGCTGCTTCAACCGACCACGAGAAAATTCCCAGAAGGCAGGAAATAATCAATGTTCTGATGAACATGACGTTGGCGCTCCAAAAAAAATCAAAGCCGGCCCACGGTCATTCCCTGGGCCGGCAAGTTGCTGTCATGATTCCGCAAAAGATATCCTAGCAAATTCTGTGGCGAGTCGCACTCAGTGCCATCAAGCCCAATAATGTCAGCAAGATCGACGTAGGTTCGGGTACTCTCTCAAAGGAAACTCTCAAAACGGGCGTATTCGCAGTTAGCAAAGAGCTATCGAATGTGTAACCGGCTGCCGTCGTGAAACCATTGAATGCCGAAAGGTCCGCAAAGTTGAAAGTGACCGGCAAATTTTCATTTTCTCTCTGCGCGTTGACTCCACCAACAAGAAACGCGGCATTAGCGGGATTCTCCTTTTCCGAACCAGCGTCCCAGATCCGGCTCGCGTCTTCGGTAATACTTGTCAGCAGCAATTCTCCGTTCGCATCCAGAATTTCAAAAGCGGTCGGATTTGCGTTCCCCAGAAAATGATCGTTACTTGGCACGACCATCGTGCCAAAGGTAAAGAAACGGTTTGCGACATCCACTTCGATCAGCGTTGATGCCATATCGCCCGGCAAGAAGGGAGGAATGGTTGGTCCCAACACACTTCCCAAATTAGCGTTAGGCTCGGCGGCGGCAAAAGCTGGAAACCACGTCGAACCCGAGCCACCTTCGGCAATCGTCACGATCGGGGCCTGCGAGATGTCGGGATTGCCTAACAAAAAAGCGGGTTGGTTGTTATCGAAAGAATCGAACGTTCCGTTGCCAAAACCAAACCGCAGGGGTGCTAGCGAAATGCTATTAGCGGGGGCGAGATTCTCCACAGTAACGCGAAGCTTAACAGTTTGCGCCTGTGCGGGTGATAAACTACCGCAAAACAAGAGAACTACTTTCAAGGAAATAAGCGTGCGTAAATACATCATCTGTCCCTCCGAGGTGCGTGAGAAGAAATCGCCAACATAGTACGATTTCGTAACTTCGGAGATTTAGACGCTAGGCTGAGAGAAACATTACAAGCTGAATGAAAAATTTATTGAACTTAATCTTCGTTAAGTCAATTTATTTTTCTTGAGCACTCGCCTGTTCCAATAGATATTTAATTTGGGTACGCCGCGAAGATGAAAGTTGCAGCTTGCTCGCGACGAGTGCTTCCCTCAGAGGGATGGGCATTCGCGTGACCATGTCTTGCATGAATCTCAAATGCGAGCGAAATCGACGGCAAGCGCGACAAAACCAAATATGAAATCGCAAGGCCCACTTTTCCCGCGAGGAAAGCTGGCGATCTAACGATTCAGACTCCAAGCGAGTCGCTTCTCGACAACTGAGATTTAAAAGCGAGACACGAGTGTGTTGGTTCATTAACGACTCCACCTAAGGCAAAAACCATTTCTTCTCTAAGCATTCTCTGAGCAAGATCCGCGCGCGATGAAGTCGCACGGCAAGATTTTGGGGAGTGATTGCTAGCTTTTGAGTCAATTCCTCAACCGCCAAGCGAGCCATTTCACGCAGATGAAAAGCTTGGGACAAATGGGCGGGCAAATCTCCCAAACAACCTTGATAAACTCCCCAGAACTCTACGTTCTCGGCCAACTCCTCGGGTGCCGACTGCCACTTAGTCGGTGCGACTTTCCATTTGCCTCGTTCACTGAAACTCACAGCGCAATCGGCTGTGTCGTCGTCAAGTAACTCAGGAGATTTGTGCTTCGCACGGTAGTAATCCGCGATTTTTCGACGCAGAATCGCAACCAGCCAGGTGCCAAACCGGGCACGCCCGTCAAACTGCTTCCTATGACGAAACGCGGAAAGAAATGTTTCTTGCACCAAATCTTCGGCATGTTCTACGTCGCCGACACGTGAACTGGCATATCGAAAGAGGACGTCACCATATTGATCAACCCACTCGCCAGGGTTGGCACAAGGCTCGGCTGCTGAAGCTGAGTTGGTTGACATGGCTAATCTGTTCCGGTCATTAGGGGGACTTCTTCCCTACAGAAAGTTCTCCTAAGGGCTTAGACGGTCCGCATCCCGGAGGATTACAAAAAATCTTACCCATTCTGAAAAAATGCCATGAGAAATCGGCACCGTCATTCATTTACAGGTGACGTGATAAACCAATGAGCAAAAAAACTAAAAATCCAACGAGCGCTCCACGCCCTTGTCCGTGCTGGGGTCAACCTTCTCGGCGGGTTGCTCTTTATCCTTCGCGACGTCCTGCTTTTCCCGCCAGGGCTGCTTCTTTTGATAACTGGCCAGTTCCTTGGCCAATTGGTCGTCGTTTTCGGGATCGTGCATATCGACCGCCTTTTGCGACCACTCGATCGCGTTGTCGAAGTTGCCCGACTCGGCAAACGCCGCCGCCAGCGTGCTCAAAATATGCGGTAACTTGTACTCGGTCAGCTCGCAGGCCTTGGTCGCCAAATCGACAGCCCGCTTGCCGTCGCGGAGATTTGCTTCGGGAGAAGTTGCCAACACCCACGCCAGATTATTCAAAACCGAACTATCTTCCGGCTCAAGTTTGAGGGCTTCCTCAAAATCGGCAATCGCCTCGGCGTGCTTACCGACGTTTAAGTAAGCATCGGCACGACTCCGCAGGGCCAGAAAGTTTTCCGGATCCAACAGCAGCACGTCATCGTATTCGGAGATCGCCTCTTCGGGCTGCTTATTGATTAAGTAGTACATCGCCAGTTGCATCTTCAACTCGGCTTGATTCGGCACGGCCTTGGTGAGTTGCTGCATCTCGTCGATCGCTTCGTCGAGTCGTTCAAGCTGAGCCAGAATCTCCCCGCGCAAGCGATGGGCCGCCACAACTTGCTGTTCTTCGAGAACAGCATCAACGTCGGCTAACGCCTTATCGTATTGCTTATCGTTGAGATACGCTTCGGCGCGATGCACCAACGGCAACACGTCGCCGGGCTGCAACTCGATTACCTTCGAAAATTCCTGGATCGACTTCTCGTAGTCCTGCTTCTCGCGATAAATCTCGCCACGTTGCTGATAAGGTCCAGGTGCTTGCGGGGCCAGTTTTGTGGCTTCATCAAAACTCTTAAGCGCATCATCCGGTTTGTCCAAATCGCGAAACACTTCGCCTTGCAAGATGAATGCGTTGGCGTCTTCGGGACTTTGTTCGATCAGCTTGTTAATATCCGTCAACGCGTCGTCGTACTTGCCCTTGCTCCGCAGAAACATCGCTCGCACGAGGGCAAAATTCGAGTTGTCGGGCACGAGCTTAATGGCTTCGTCAAAATCGGCCAGCGATTTCTCTTCGTCGGTTTGCACACGCGCACGAAGCATCAACGCCTCGGCCCGGTCATCCACGGGAATATCCTCCGCGGCGAGAAAGTTGGTGAGCAACCGCCGCGCTTCATGGGCATCGCCCCCTGGCAGCGACATCAATTTGCCGAGCATGTAGTTGGCTGTGGGAGGCGGATTGTCGTAAGCCAATACCCGCCGTAAATCGGAAACGATCAGCTTGAGAATCTGCTTGATGCGGTCGTCGCCAATCGAATTGGAATTGACCACCTGCATGAGCGTCGAAGCTCGCTCCATGAGCGCGCCCGACAGCATCTGCTCGGCTGTTTCGGCGTCTTCAACTTCCAGCCCCTTGTCGAGCGCGACTTGCAGCTTGTCGATGACTTGATTGAGATCGGGCAGCCCTTCGGCCGTCACCCGCATCCGCATCGCCTCGTCGAGATCGTCCTGGCCCTTGCTTTCCGCGTGAGCCAATTGGCCCCCGACAGTCAAAACCACGAACGAAAAAAGAAATACCACAAAAGCCGCGAGGTGCGTGCGCCGATCCATCATCGTCCTAACCTTTTGAGTGCTTGCAAAACGGGAAGAGACATCCTTGGGAAGAAATCCGCGTCTTATTATTACCTTTAAGGGCGATTCTGGCCACGGAGAACTCCCGCTGCCCCGCGACTTTCGCGACTGTCGCAAAGAGACGTTGTCGACTAAAATTGCCGTTTTTCACATGTTCTCACGGCCAAAACACCAGAAAGCAGGGCCATGGAAGCCGGAATCGTCGGACTGCCCAATGTCGGCAAATCGACCTTGTTTAATGCACTCACCGCAGCGGGCATCGCTAGCGAAAACTATCCGTTTTGCACGATCGAGCCCAACGTCGGTGCCGTGGCCGTCCCCGATCCGCGCTTGCAACGCATACAAAAACACATTCCCTGCCAAAAAATTGTGCCCGCGATCCTGAAGTTGGTCGACATCGCCGGCATTGTTCGCGGTGCGTCCGAAGGGGAAGGCCTTGGCAACCAATTTCTCTCTCATATCCGGGCCGTGGATGCAATCCTGCACGTCGTGCGTTGCTTCGAGGAACCCGACGTGATTCATGTCGAAGGCAGCGTCGATCCGATCCGCGATATCGAAACGATCGACACCGAATTGATGCTCGCCGATTTGCAGTCGGTCGAATCGATGACCGAACGGGCGAAT
Source organism: Bythopirellula sp. (assembly GCF_041737835.1). Lineage (NCBI taxonomy): Bacteria > Pseudomonadati > Planctomycetota > Planctomycetia > Pirellulales > Lacipirellulaceae > Bythopirellula > Bythopirellula sp. Next base: position 311,420 of record NZ_JBGSQY010000072.1, read on the forward strand.
CGCTCCGCGCGCACGGGCGACAAGGAAGCCAAGCTGCGTCTGGAAGTCTTGGCCGAATGCCACAAGCTGCTCGCCGAAGGCAAGCCAGCCCGGGGGCTCAGCTACGACGATCCGAATTTGGCCAAGGCCTACAAAGAACTGCAACTGCTCACAACCAAGCCCGTCCTCTATGTGGCCAACGTCGATGAAGACGATCTGACGGGCACTGGCAAGCACGTCCAAGCAGTCCGCCAGCGCGCCGAAGCCGAAGGGGGTTCCGTTGTTCCCGTCTGCGCCCGACTAGAAGCCGAGCTCAGTGAACTCGACGAAGCCGAACGCGCAGAAATGCTCGAAAGCCTTGGCCTGACCGAACCGGCCCTCGCAGCGTTGGCTCGCGCGGCTTACCAGCTGCTCGGATTGCAAAGCTTCTTCACCGCGGGCGAAAAGGAAATCCGCGCTTGGACGATCCCCGCCGGCGCCACCGCTCCCCAAGCCGCCGGCGCGATCCACAGCGATTTCGAGCGCGGCTTCATCCGCTGCGAAACGTATTCCGTGGACGACCTCGACCAATACGGCACGGAAAAAGCGATCCGCGACGCCGGCAAGTTGCGCGTCGAAGGAAAAAGCTACATCATGCGCGACAGCGACGTTTGCCACTTCTTGTTCAATGTGTGAAACTGCTGCGCAATAACGAGTCGGAGACGGCTAGCCGCTTCTGTAAATCGGCTTGCGCTTGGTTTAACATGGCAGGAACTTAGTGTCCCGTTTTTAGCTTGCCTTTGTGAGCCTGCCATGGTCCGTCGCCTGCTTTGTGTGTTTTTACTGATATGCTGCCTGCCGCTTTCTGGCTGGGCGCAGTCCGACGAGAAATTGATCCAACCTGCGCTGCTCAAGCCGGGCGACACGATCATGTTCATCGCCCCCGCGGGGTCTTTGGATAAAAAGCGCACCAAGCTCGCCATCAAGCGGCTCAAAGAGCGTGGCTACAAAATCAAACATCGCGACGATCTCTTCGACGAAGTCGGTTATCTCGCCGGCAGCGACGAGCGCCGCGCCGAAGAATTGATGCAGGCCTTCACTGATCCGGAAGTCGATGCGATCTTTCCCGGCACGGGGGGCTATGGCACGACGCGGATCTTGGACATGCTCGATTTCGACGTAATCCGCAAGAATCCTAAGCTGTTTATCGGCTTCAGCGACATCACAGCCCTGCATAATGCGTTCAACAAGAAAGCCGGTTTCATAACTTACCACAGCCCAAACCCCATGTGGGGTCTTGGCAGCGACGATAATCTTAAACCATTTGCAGAAAAATACTTTTTCCGAGCAGTCGAACAAAGCGATCAAAATTCCGAAGACTACGTGATTGACTGCACCGGTTATGGGGAGGAAAAAGATAAGAAAGTTCCTCAGCCGATTGCAATCGGGCATGGCAAAGCACGTGGCCGGCTCGTGGGTGGAAATCTCACGTTGCTCGCCGCGGTCGAAGGTACGCCGTACGCTATCGATACCACCGACGCAATTCTCGTGGTCGAAGACGTCGGCGAAGCCCCTTATCGCATTGACCGCATGCTTCAGCAGCTCAAAACCAACGGCAAGCTCGCCAACCTGCGTGGCGTGGTCGTCGGGCAGTTCACCGACTCTGAGCCAACCGTTTCCAAACTCGATAAATTCATCGCCCACATGAAAAAATACTGGCGACATGTCCAGCGGCTGTTCATCAAGGTCCCCGAACCCAAACCGCGCAAAACCGATCCGCGTTTCACCGCTGAGGGGGTGTTGAAGCAATACTTCGAGCCGCTGGGCATCCCCGTGCTGATGAACTTCCCCATCGGACACGTCACGATGAACTGCACGCTCCCGCTGGGGGGCGAAGTGGAAATCGACGCCGACAAGGCAACGCTGACGGTCATCGGACGGGGAAAATAAGCCATTATTTCTTATCGCCATTCTTCTGCTAGAATACCTGTATGGTTATACAAGGTCACATTCAGAACGGCGTGGTTGTCCCGACGGACGCGCTCACCCTTCCTAATGGAACTGAAGTGACAATTATGGTCCCGGGGTCATTTCCAGCCCCACCTGGAACCATGAGTGACGAACAAAAATCGCGCTATCACAAAGCGCTCGCGAAGATTGATTCCGTTCCCAACGAGAATCCTGGCGATTCCTTCAGTGGAGTCGACCACGATCAAGCTCTCTATGGTGCTTAAACCATGATCTTTGTTGACACGGGTGCTTGGTTTGCGCGCTTTGTCCCTGACGACCCTCAACACAAGAACATGGTGCAGTGGTTCACCAACAACGATCAGCCGCTTGTAACGAGTGACTATTGCGTCGATGAAACACTCACTTTGCTTTCGATTCGCAAACGGACACAATTAGCAATCGAGGCAGGCAGCCAATTCTTTGACGAAACAATGGCTGCGATTTGTTTTCTGGAGAAATCGCAAATCGAACGTGCCTGGATCTTGTTTCAGCAACGCGCCAACGCTGGCTGGAGCTTCACGGATTGCACAAGCAAAATCGTCATTACGGATTTGAAGATTCAAAAAGCCGTCGCTTTCGACCAACACTTCCAACAGTTCGGAATCGAAATTCTGCCCTGATTGTTTGTTTGATAAGTTTAACTAAATAACTCCTGCACAACTTCGCCGCCATCGACCACTTTGATCGGCCGGCCGATGCTGCTCATGTTTTCTTGATCGGCATCGATCCCTAGTGCGTGATAGATCGAGCGGAATAAGTCGGTGACCGCCACGGGGCGTTCGATTACTTCGGTCCCCGACTCGTCGGTTTTGCCGATGACTTGCCCGCCCCGCACACCGCCACCAGCCAGCACGGCATTGAAAGCCCGCGGATAGTGATCGCGGCCAGCACGCGGATTCACCTTCGGCGTGCGGCCAAACTCACCCAGCCACACCACCAGCGTTTTGTCGAGCATGCCGCTCTGCTTGAGATCGCTAATGAGCATCGCGGTTGGTTGGTCGATCTGGGCGGTCAACTCCCGGCCTTTATTGAAACCGTCGACGTGGGTATCCCATCCCTTGGAAACCACTTCGACGAACGTGACACCTTGCTGCACCAAACGCCGAGCCATCAAGCATCCCGCAGCGAATTCTCCTTCGCCATAGGCTTCGCGCAGCTTCGCCGGTTCGCGTTCGATATCAAACGCTTCCATCCGCGGGCTCATGATCATGTCGGAGGCTTGCTTGACGAGCTTGCGCTGATCCTCGACAAGTTGCTCGCCACCGTTGGCCACGAATTCATTTTGCATCGAATTCAATAGTCGCAAGCGGCGTTCGTAACGTTTGTTATCGGTGAGCGGTGTCGTGTTCTCGGGAGGACGCGTGGCCGACTGTAACACGAGCGGATCGTAATCGACTCCCAAGAAGCCGCCGCTTCCGGAACTCGGTAAGCGCCCGCCGATGCGGACATAGCTAGGGAGCTGATTGGCCGCGTCGCCAATTTGATGGGCCACTTGCGAACCAATCGTGGGGAAATTCACGCCACCCATGGGCAGATACCCGTGATGCAGCAAATAGGTCGCCCGCAAGTGGTTTCCTTCTTTGCTCGTCATCGAGCGGATCACGGCCAGATCGTCCATCACTTTCGCGCAGTGAGGCAGATTCTCGGCAAAGTGAATCCCCGGAACACTCGTGGGAATCGCCTTCGTTTCACCGCCGTTGGCATGGTTGGGCTTAGGGCTAAATGTTTCAAACTGCGAAGGCCCACCGCTCATCCACAACAAAATGCACGACATCCCTCGCGAACGAAGTTGCTCCGACGACGCGGCAATCGCGTCGGTCCAACTCATCGTCCCCGCTGCCAAGCCGGCGACCGCGAGTTGCTTGAGAAAATCCCGCCGGCGAACGACCCGACCTTGCCGCGTGGCTACATTCGTGATGTGATGCAATTGGTGTGTCATATTTCTTAGTTCCGGTATTGAAACTCCGCCGAATTCACGAGCGACCAAGCCAAGTCTTCGTAAGCCTCACGACGGTTATTGGCACCCTGTGTGTATTTCCGCATCGCGCCGATTTCTTTCTTGGTTGGCTGTCGGCACAAGCAACGCAAAAAGATTTCCGTAGTGAGCTCGTCATCGTTGGGAATCGTATCGAGCAACTCTTTCAAAGCCGTGTAGCGGTTCGTCCGAACGGCCTGATTCACCTGTCCCGAATTCATCAACGCCAAAACTTGGGGAATAGACGAAACGGCTTCCTCGCGCGGCACGCTGGGATCGTAGCCAAACACCGTCTCGAATTTTCCTCGCTGCGTCCCCGCTCGGCCACGCAATAGCTGCGCTGCCTTGGTCGGTTGTTCGGGCATGTCTAATGCCGAAAGCAATGCGTTGTAAAGCTGATCACTTCGCAGACGCTGGGGTACGTTTGCCGTAAACGGCGTTTCTTCCATCTCACGGCGAGGACGCGATTGTCTTTGATAAGCCGCGGTTTCGCAAATCGTGGCGATCAGCCACTTCATGTCGTAACCACTCTCCTGAAAAGCCTTGCTCAGTAGCTTCACTGTCTCGGGCGCCGTCGATTCGCGGTCAGGGCCAATGTCATCAATGGGCGTGTAAAAACCTTCTCCCACGAGTTCGGCCCACAGGCGGTTGACCACTGCCGTAGCGAACCATTCATTCTCAGTAAGCCACGTGGCCAGTTGCATCCGACGCTGATCATCGGTCGTCCCCCAAGGCACGCTGCTGCTCGTCAGGAAAAACTTCGCTTCCATCTGAGTACCGGGTGCTTGAGGATCTTCCAAGTCGGGCATCATGTGTTCGGCCGTCGGTTGCCGTTCGACATTATTACCACGGGGTCGACGGCGAAAATTATCCTGCCCAACGACTTCAAAACTGCGCTTCGTCAGATCCCGCACGGGCCGCACGGTCACGCGGGGAAAGAACGCCGCGAGCTCATGAAACTGCTCGCGTTTCCAACGATCATAAGGATGATCGTGGCACTGCGCGCATTGAATCTGCACGCCCAAAAAAATACGCGATACCTCGGCGGCGATTTCTTCGGTCTGGCCATCCTGCGCCATCATGATCGCCGTGCCACCCACCTCACGAACGTCGCCATGCGAAGTGATGAACTCCGTGGCGATCCTGTTCCAAGAGCGGTTCTCATTGAGCCACTGGCCCAAGTCGGCTTCGAGCGGGTTCGCCACGAGTTGCGAACGCTCATCCAGCGCGCGGAACAAAATCACATCGCGCCAATAGCGAGCCCAGTTCAAACCGTAATGTGGACTCGCCAGCAACTTGGCGACGAGTTGCGAACGCTTATCTTTGGCCGGATCCAAGACAAACGCGGTCAACTCTTCCGGCGTGGGGATATCCCCCACGAGGTCGAGCCATGCCCGACGAGCAAACGTGGCATCGTCGGTCCGCGGTGCGAGTTTGGTTCGTTCGTCGAACAATTCCGCCGCGAGTGACTGATCAACTTGCCGCGCTACATCGGCGGTAGCAGGGGGCGTGGCGTGAGCAATCGAAATGCTGCTCAAGAGAAACGCAACGAAAAAGCATTTTGAAATCATGGCTCATAGCCGTCGGCGCGAGCCGAGGGTCAGAGGTTGTTTTGTCCCTCGCGGCTCGCGCCGGAGGCTACTCTTATTTTTAACCCCCTCGACGCGATTGAGTATCGCAATAAAGAAAAGGGGCCCTATTTCGCCGTGAAAACACGAAAAAGCCAGTCCCGCGAACGAGACTGGCTTCGTGATTTGCCTTTTTCCAGCAAAAATATTGCTGGCAACCGAATTAACGCTTGGAGAACTGCGTCCCGCGACGAGCACCGTGCAGGCCGTACTTCTTGCGTTCCTTCATGCGCGAATCGCGCGACAGGAAATTCTTCTCACGCAGCTTGGGTTCGAGATCGCTGTCGTGCTTCATCAACGCACGAGCGATACCCTGCATGCAGGCACCCGCTTGGCCCGTCGTGCCGCCGCCATGGACGCGAATCGAAACATCGACCGCACCGCGGACTTCGCAATGATCGAGCGGAGCAACCACGGCGTTGCGATCCTGAGGGACGCGGAAGAATTCTTCCAAATCGCGATCGTTGATCGTGATCTTGCCGCTGCCGGCTTTAATGCGCACGCGAGCCACCGATGTCTTGCGTCGGCCAGTGCCCAAGGCTTCTTCCACAACTGCTGCCATAAGGATTGATTCCTAACATTCAGACTTAAAGATTTTGTTTTGCTTGAATTTCATTCAGGTGATTGAGTATTGGATTCCAGCCTACTCATTCACTTCTACGCCGTAATCGCCAACTCGGTCGGCTCAGGTTGCTGGGCCGTGTGCGGATGCGTGGGGCCCGCGTAAACCTTGAGTTTGCTAAGCATAGCATAGGCCAACTTATTCTTGGGAAGCATGCGTCGGACGGCTTCCATGAGAATCAATTCTGGCTTGTCTTCCAACCGCTTGCCGGCGGTCACGGTCCGCTGACGCGTGTAGCCGGTGTACCAGGCGTATTTCTTCTTTTCCCACTTCGTGCCGGTGAAGGCGATCTTCTCGGCGTTGACAACAACCACAAAATCGCCGGTATCGACGTGTGGGGTGTAAGTGGGCCGGTGCTTGCCCATGAGGATCACGGCAATTTCGCTCGCCAAACGGCCGACGATCTTGTCGGTGGCATCAACCAACAGCCACTTTTGCTCGACCTCGCCGGGCTTGGCCATATATGTTTTCATCATCGTACTTTCCAATAACCTGGGCATATCGCCAGAGACGGACTCCCGGTGCACGCTGGGCGCCGGTTGGGAATCCACCAATTTACCGCTGATTTGCTCACCCGACAAGGGCGAGAACGCTAATTGCCAGGACCCTTTTTCTCGCGGAATTCCTGCAATCGCCGCTGTCGGCGGCGGCCCATCCACAACGCCAGGCCCCACATCGCCAGGAATCCCCCCGTCGTAACCGCCACGACCAAGAGTTTTCGCCGGTCGTGGCCCGCTTGGGCACCCGCCGGGGCCCAGTAGGCTCCCAACGCCAAGAACAGCCCCCAGAGCACCAACGCCACAACGATCGCCACCAAGGGCCAGCGGCTGTTACGGGCTTCCGAAGTTGGCTCTTTCATGGCGGGCTTACGCTGTTAGTTTCGTGCGAAACGGCTTATTGTATTTGAAAGTTCCCACCTCACACAACGCATTGCCCGGTTCGGAGTTCCCCCGCATGATCATCGGTGTCCCCAAAGAGATCAAATTAGATGAATATCGTGTTGCTATGTTGCCCGTCGGGGTCGAAGAGCTAACACGGCGTGGGCATCAGGTGCTCATCGAGCAGGGAGCCGGTTTGGGCTCGGGATTGGCCGATCACGAATATGTCGAGAACGGTGGCGAGCTCGTCGCGACTCCCGAGGAAATCTTTGCCCGGGCCGACATGATCGTGAAGGTCAAGGAACCGATGCCCGCCGAGTGGCCTCTCTTGCGCAAAGGCCAGATTATTTTCACGTATTTTCACTTCGCAGCCGATCGCACGCTTACCGAGGCGGTGTTAGCCTCCGGCTGCACGGCTGTGGCTTACGAAACGTTGGCCGATGACCAAGGCCGCTTGCCGCTGCTCACCCCCATGAGTGAAGTCGCCGGCCGCATGAGCATTCAAGAAGGGGCCAAGTATTTGGAACGCCCACAAATGGGCCGTGGAATTTTGCTCGGCGGCGTGCCAGGGGTGGCCCCCGCGAACATTACGATTCTTGGTGGCGGTGTCGTGGGTGCGAACGCCGCGAAGATCGCCGCTGGCTTCAACGCCGACGTGAGCATCTTAGACATCAACATGGATCGCCTGCGTTACCTCGACGACATCATGCCCCCCAACGTCGACGTGCTGTTCAGCGACCGCCACACGATTCGCGAACAAATTGCGCGAGCTGACTTAGTCGTCGGCGCCGTGTTGATCCCCGGGGCCAAAGCGCCACGGCTAATTGAAGAAGACGATCTCAAGCGGATGAAGCCGGGCAGCGTGATTATCGACGTGGCCATCGATCAAGGTGGCTGCATCGCCACGAGCCGCCCCACGTCGCACAGCCAACCGACTTATATCGTGCATGATGTGCTGCATTACTGCGTCACGAATATGCCCGGTGCCGTGGGCCGTACTAGCACGTATGCCCTCTGCAATGTTACTTTGCCTTATGCACTTCAAATCGCTCAAAAGGGAATTGAGGGCGCGGCCAGAGCCTCGCGGCCAATCGCCCGCGCGGTGAATATGCACGCGGGTCAGGTCACAAATCAACCCGTGGCAGAAACCTTCGGCTTCCCCTGCGCGGAATTGTTTAACTAACCAGCCGCTCGCGGCTTAGCGGTGAACCGGTCAAAACTCATGTCGCTACCACTCGAACCAGCCCTCTGGCAAGGCGACATCAACGGCTGCTTGCTGCTCGTCGATCAAACTCGGTTGCCCAACGCCATCGAGTTTCTGGAATGCGTCGACGTCGATCAGGTGTGGATCGCCATCCAGGAGCTGAGCGTCCGCGGCGCGCCAGCCATCGGCATCGCCGCCGCGTTCGGGGTTTGCTTGGGTGCTCAAGCCGCGCTGGATGCCGACCTCCCCACGATGCAGCATCGGGTCGAACAAGTATGCGATTATCTCGCCACGAGCCGTCCCACGGCTGTCAATTTGTTTGAATCGTTGAATCGCATGCGTAGCGCCGCTAAACGAGCTGCGCCGACTTCGACCCCGATTGACCTCGCTCGTGACTTGCTTGTCGAAGCACACGCGATCCACACCGACGTCAAACGCATGTGTTCCGCTATCGGCACACACGGTGCGGACTTGCTCGCAGATTTGCCGACTAACTGTGGCATCCTCACGCACTGCAACGCTGGTCCCTTGGCCACCGGCGGCGAAGGAACCGCGCTTGCCGTGATCTTCGAACTTGCTCGCCGTGCGAAACAACCGCGCGTGTGGGTCGACGAAACCCGCCCGTTGCTGCAAGGCGCGCGGCTCACCACTTTGGAACTCATGGACCGCGGCATCGACTGCACGCTCATCTGCGACAACATGGCCGCGCACGTCATGCAAGCCGGTCAGGTGCAAGCCGTTATCGTCGGCGCCGACCGCATCGCGGCCAACGGCGACACGGCCAACAAAATTGGGACGTACAGCGTGGCGGTGCTCGCACAAGCTCACAGCATTCCCTTCTATGTGGCCGCCCCGACGAGCACGTTCGATCAAACGCTACCCTCGGGCGATAGAATTCCGATCGAACAGCGTGCGGGCCGCGAAATTGTCGAATCCCACGGCAAAGCAACTGCCCCCAGCGGCGTGGCCGTCTACAACCCAGCGTTCGACGTCACCCCCGCAGCACTGATTTCGGGTATTATTACCGAGCGTGGCGTGGTCCTCGAACCAACGACCGAACGTGTCGCGAAACTTTTCTAACCGCTTATTCACGCTAATATTCGCTAATTTATTCATTCGAAATTAGTTAAGCCTTGAGGTCGTTAGTAACTCACTCATAATTCTTTCATTAGCGCACATTAGCGACTATTAGCGGTTTTATCTGCCGTATGAAAGGAATCTCTCTCATGAGCGAAGCCCAAAAATCTCATCTCTCGATTGGCGAATACCTTATCCAACGCCTGCAAGATTACGGCGTGGCCGATGTCTTTGGCATCCCGGGCGACTACATCTTGTCGTTCTACACCATGCTGGAAAAAAGTCCGCTCAACGCCATCGGCTGCACCCGCGAAGATTGTGCTGGCTTTGCAGCGGATGCCTATGCCCGCGTCCACGGCATGGGCGCGCTTTGCGTCACTTATTGCGTCGGGGGCCTGAGCGTTTGCAATTCCATCGCTGGGGCCTACGCCGAGAAATCGCCGGTCGTTTTGATAACCGGGTCACCGGGTCTGAAAGAACGCCGCAACAATCCGCTGCTGCATCACATGGTTCGCAATTTCCGCACGCAATACGACGTGTTTGAAAAGCTGTGTATCTCGGGCACAGAACTCGATGACCCAATGACCGCGTTTCGCGAAATCGATCGCGTGTTGGCTTCTTGTCAGCGCTACAAACGGCCCGTGTATATCGAGATCCCCCGCGACATGGTCCACGTGCGCCCCGAGGTGATGCCGCCGTTTCTTTCCAACCAGCCCAAGAGCGATAACCGCGCGCTCGCCGAAGCCGTCGAGGAAGCCGCGCGGCGGATCGAACAAGCACGGCAACCCGTGCTCATTCTCGGCGTCGAGCTTCATCGCTTCGGCCTGCAAGACCTCGCGCTCAAAATTGCCGAGCAAGCCAAAATCCCCATGGCCGCCACGATGCTCGGCAAAGGGGTTGTGGCTGAAACTCACCCGCTTTACATGGGCCTGTACGAAGGAGCCCTGGGACGGGAAGAAGTGACCAAGTACGTCGAATCGAGCGATTGCGTCGTGCTGCTGGGCACGTTCATGACCGACATCAACCTCGGCATCTTCACTGCGGAACTCAACATCGGCGATTGCATTTACGCCACGAGCGAACAACTTCGCATCCGCCATCATCACTATCACGACGTCGAGTTCGGTGATTTTATGCGCGAGCTCTCGCAGCGTAAACTCAACATCAAGCAACCCTTGCCCCCCGCGCCCACCGATTGGAACAAAGCCGAATTTAAACTTGAGCCCAAAGCTCCGATCACGATCACCCGGCTGATGGATCGGCTCGACGAGCAATTGCAGGGCAACACGATCGTGGTGGCCGACATCGGCGATGCGCTCTTTGCTTCGACGGAACTCACCACGCGTGGCCGCACCGAATTCTTAAGCCCCGCCTATTACACGTCGATGGGCTTTGCGGTCCCCGCAGCCCTCGGCGCCCAAGTCGCCCGACCTGAAGCGCGTGTCGTGGCCATCGTTGGCGACGGAGCTTTTCAGATGACCGGCATGGAGCTTTCAAATATCGTTCGCCGCAAGATGCCGATCATCGTGATCGTGCTCAACAACGGCGGCTACGGCACGGAACGACTGCTGCACCCCGGCGATTATGAATTCAACGACATTCACACCTGGGAGTACCACAAGCTCCCCGCCGTCCTCGGCGGCGGCACGGGCTATGACATTCACACCGAAGCCGATTTCGACACCGCCCTCAACGCCGCCTGGGCGGACACCTCCGGCCCCAGCATCTTCAACGTCCACTTGAGCGAACAAGACGCCAGCCGCGCCCTCGCCCGCATGGCCGAGCGCATGAGCAAAACGGTGGTGCAGTAAGAAGTAGCGAACATAAACGAGCCTCCCACGTCAGCGGGGGGAGTATTCCAAGGCGAGCCGTCAGCGTGAGCGCCCGGAGATTTTTTCTCACGGCCAACTCACCCGCCAAAGACCGCAGCCATCAAATCTTCGATTTCGCCTTCAATCGGCCCCTCATAATCGTCTCGCCAACCCGTGGGAATATCGCCAAATTCCTCCGCCCCATAATTGATGACATCCCAACTTTCAAAGGCATCATCCGCGGCTACTGTCTCGTAGTATGACTCATTCTCTTGAGCGAATAGCTGTAACTCAACGGTCTCTTCTGAGGGTAACCACCAATTCGAGACTTTTGCCGTTACGATTGGCGGCACTTGAACCACGGTAGTAGTCTCTCCCACGTCGCTTAGCAGTAGTTCTTGCGGGAAATTCGTGGCGATATCGTCCTCCAATCCGGTAGCAACATACGCCAAGGACATGCTAGTCCCATACCCATCTTGCCAAATGCCGAGGACTCCGCTATCGAAATCGCCTTCTCGCTGCCACGTCAAGAAGTCTCGGCCATCTACGTCGCCATCCTGGTCGATATCACCATCACTTTGCTGTGATTGCCCATATGATTGCTGCCAAAAGGCAAGATCTTTGCCATCCACTAAGGAATCACCATTGCAATCGCCATCTGCCAAGCTTGGACTAATAGTCCCCGCGCCTCGCTGCCAATGTAAGAAATCCCTACCGTCTACGTCAGCATCTTGGTCAAAGTCGCTTGTGATTGGTGGGTTGGGGTTCACCTGAATCGTAATCAATCGGAAGTCGTTTGATTGAGCCACACCGTCGCTTACGGTAAGCAGAGTGAGATATGTTCCCGCGGAATTGGCTACAAAATTTGAAACGGGACTCAGTGGACTCGATATGACAGGCATTGGCGATTCGTTGGTGCTTGTAAGAATCTCCCACTTATAAGTAAGAGTATCACCATCGGCATCCCGACTCCGTATGCCGTTCAAATTGATCGGCAATCCGGTGAGCCCAAAAGTATCCGTCAAAGACGCATCTGCGATTGGTGGCTGATTGCCCCGCACAGTAATCAGCAAGTATTCGGTATTTGACTTCAGGCCATCACTGACAACCAGCGCAACTGCATAGACACCTGGAGTGTTGGTATTCAATGTTGCTAATGATGTATTGCTTCTACTGATTGACGGTTTGGAACCATTCGTGCTGGAAATAAAGGACCACTGATAGCTCAGTAGATCTCCATCGGGGTCGTAACTATGCCGCCCATCTAAAGTCGGATAGTTCCCTCCAGCTATCAAGAAAGTTGTCGAAGCACTAGTATCAGCTACAGGCGTTTGATTATCCCCCATTGTGATATGAACAACATTGGTATCCATCAACTCACCGTCGCTCACGGTCACTTGCACCGTATAGCTCCCCGGCAAGTTAGCCGAAAATGACGCCTTCTTCTGTGAGCCGCTAACAACGCTTGTTATGGCATTTACTGGGCTCGCAAGCACTGTCCAGCTATAGCTTAGAGCGTCTCCGTCGGGATCAGAACTTAAACTGGAATCAAGTAGCACATTTGTTCTTCCGGCAACTCCTGATAATCCTGACAACGTGGCATCAGCGATCGGAGCTTGATTCGCCGTCACTGTTACAATCATGCTGTTTACATGCGTTAAATATCCATCTGATACCGTAAGGTTGATCTCATAGACGCCAGGAACGTCTGCTAAGAACGATGTAATCTCCTGTCGATCATTCGTGATACTCGGATTACTACCCGTTGGTTTGGATTCTATCGTCCAATGATACTCGACCACATCACCGTCACTATCAAAGCTAAGGCTACCATCAAGAATGGCAGCAATACGATTCCCAACCGCATGGTTTGTTGACAAAGAGGTATCGGCAACCGGTGCAAAATTTGTGCGGACGTTGACCTTCACTGTATCTGAGGAGGAATGAACACCGTCACTAACGGTCAATCGCAACAGATAGTCACCCGCCGCTTGACCTACAAAACTGGTCACTGCACTCATGGAATTTCCGAATATTCCGCCGCCAGGTCCGCTCTCGATGCTCCATTCATAATTGAGCGGATTTGGTAAACCATCGGGATCAAACGAAGCTGAACCGTCTAGTTGGACACTAATGCCAATAGGTACGCGCTGATCGTTACCTGCATCTGCGACGGGTGTCGGCTTGGGAATCACATTCAGATTGGGATCAAGCAGAGTGAAATTGGGAGCGCCCGAACTCATGGAAACAACAAGCAGTTTGTCAGCGCTGATGGCCGTCAAGGAATGTGCTGAGCCGGGAAATTGCTTAACTTGGCCAGGAGCGTAGGTGCTGCCCAACCATTCTTGGACTTGGAAGGTGCCAGAAATATTGCGGACCGTAAACATCCGATTTCCAAGCCACGCGATGTCGGAAACCGAAGTACTAAGCGACTGTGTCTTGCGAGCCAATGTCGTCGCGTCATGAATTTTGCCTGAGCCAAGTACAACAAAACTTCCATCGGGAGAAACACGGATGGGGTGCATAAATCCGCTACTATCATGAAGAGGCGAATCCGTATAACCTCCCAGAACTCCATTGGTAATGACCTCAGACAAGAGGTCATTAGGGGACGTATCATCCCGGAAGAAGTACATCTTCTGCTGAACGTCACTCCAAATATATTCTGAGGAATAGTAGTTCCAGTCTTCTGCTGAAAGCTGGGTTCCGTCAGGAGCGAACGTATAGTGCGAAATCCAAGCCCCAGAACCATCAGCAGCGAACAGATACTCACCAGCTGCTGCCAAACCGAGCGGTGCACTAGGAAGGGTCGCGAAGGGTATCTCGGTCGGATTCTCGAGATTCAGGTCGATCTTTCGTATGAGCCCCGTTGAATAGGCGAGATAAATTGTGTTCGTCTCGGACGAGTACGTCATATAATCCGGAGCACCAATCAGCGGAATGGTGGTCCCGAACTCCTGTCGAACTGGGTCCCAGCGAAATACACTTTGATGAGCTTTACTAAATACAAGCGCGCTGCCATCAGCGGCGCGTATGAGTTTATCCGGAGTGTAGATGAGTCCGTTTGGATCAATTGGTTCATTAGGTTTGGGAGCATTCAATGATGACAACGCCACCTCTTCGATGCGATAGCCACTGGATTCTGAACCATCATCAAAGACTGCTAGAATACTGTCGGAATTAACCAGGATTTCGCGCGGTACCCCGCTAAGGGCGTGACTTCCTGTTGGAAGGATGCCTACTGAGTAAGCGGTCAGAACAGATCCATAGCGAACGATCGGTATGGATCCACCGACGAAATCTATTTCATCAATCCGAGTGCCAAAGCTATTGAGCCGAGTGAGGCTATTTGTGGAATAGAGTGTTCCAGAATCGTCGACAACTTTACCACCATCCGGGAAAGTCCATGTGTTAGAAGCTCCCGGATAATCTCCGTGATATGGGCTATCACCCCCTCCCACAAACGCACCTGTATCGGAGTACGTCACATAAGTGATGTCAGCTGGACTGATACCGCTCGATCTGCCAAAGATGCGATTGGCTTCTGGCGCGATTGACGAGCCGTAGACCGAATCAACGTAGTTCTCGAAGTTGGATATAATTGTGTTGGTCGACTTGTCAATGCTGACAAACCGAGCATAGAGACCACTCGAATGATTAACGAACAGCAAATTTCCATCAGTGTGCAGTGCTTTTACTGTATTTGCTGCATTAAGAAGATGCACCGGCGCGGAGCCATCTAGAGCGTAGCGGTAAACTGACGTGTTATAAGCAATGTATATGCCATCGCTATCAGTTAATGCATATGTCGGCGGAGCAGAAGCGCCAGCGAGTGGTGTTGATGTAAGCCATATCTGATTCGAGATATCATAACGATCCAATTCGCGATTTGTGACGTCAAGAAAGTAGCCAATACCGTCATGCTCAAACGCAGTTGCAGACAAAAGATTCCGACTCTCCAGTGGCTCAAAGGAGAGACTTCGCTTCCTACCAGCTCGTAAAGAATTGATTCTGCAATGAATTTTCCAGTTCGTTTCCATGTAGAGCCCCCGACATTAAGCTAGAAGTGCCGTGCATTCTAGTGTCGGAAGGACAAGCTGCAAACAGAAATTTAGACAAAAAATGTCTGGACAGAAGGTTCTAGTTATAATTTTTAAATTTATTAACAGCCTTCATTGTATCTTAACGGCAATTATCAACACGTGCCCACATCCTATAATCTTACTGTCAAGCTAGCGTCGTAACCTCTTGCTACATATCGTAATACAAACAGAACTCATAAGGATGCGGCCGCAGCGCCAGCGCTTCCACTTCGTTCTTTTGCTTGTAGCTGATCCACGTGTTGATCACATCCTGCGTAAACACATCGCCGCGTAGCAGGAATTCATGATCGCGCGATAAAGCCGCGAGTGCTTCGCCCAGCGAACCCGGCGTGCTGGGTACTTTGGCCAACTCTTCCGGTTCGAGATCGTAAATATCCTTGTCGAGCGGTTCGCCGGGGTGAATCTTATTCTGAATGCCGTCGATCACCGCCATCATCAATGCCGAGAAAGCCAGATACGGATTCGAGCTGGGGTCGGGGCAACGAAACTCGATCCGCTTCGCCTTGGGGCTGGGGCTGTACATCGGAATTCGACACGCCGCCGAGCGATTTCGTTGTGAGTAGGCCAAATTGACCGGCGCTTCATAACCCGGGACCAACCGCTTGTAGCTGTTGGTTGTCGGATTAGTGAACGCCAACAGGGCAGGGGCGTGGGCCAGAATGCCGCCGATCGCGTAGAGCGCTTCGTCGCTCAAGCCCGCGTAACCGCCACCGGCAAACAAAGGTTGGCCACCCTTCCACAAAGAAATATGCGTGTGCATCCCCGAGCCGTTATCGCCGTACAGCGGCTTGGGCATAAAGGTAACAGTCTTGTTATGCTTCGCCGCCACGTTCTTGATAATGTACTTATACAAGCACATGCTGTCGGCCATCGTCACCAACTCGTTGTACTTGAGATCGATCTCCGATTGGCCCGCGGTCGCCACTTCATGATGCTGCGCTTCGACGTCGAGCCCGCAGTCGATCATCGTCATCATCATCTCATTGCGAAGATTCATGAGCTGATCGGCGGGGGGCACCGGGAAGTAACCTTCCTTGTGCCGCAGCTTGTAACCTAAGTTAGAACCACGCCCTTGGGCGCGATAATCGGTTCCCCGATTCCACTGAGCTTCGTCGCTATCAATGAAGAAGTAGCTGTGCTGCGGAGCTTGATCGAACCGCACGTCATCAAACACAAAGAACTCGGCCTCGGGGCCGATGTAACACGTGTCGGCAATGCCCGTGCTTTTAAGATAGTTGACCGCCTTGCGCGCGACGTTCCGCGGATCGCGCGTGTAATCTTCGCGCGTGATGGGGTCTTGAATGTTACAGATCATGCACAGTGTTGTGATCTCGGTGAACGGATCGATGAACGCCGTTTCGGGCTGCGGCACGAGCAGCATGTCGCTCTCGTTAATCGCCTGCCAACCCCGGATGCTCGAGCCGTCGAAGCCGAGGCCATCTTCAAAGACTTCTTCTTCCAACTTTTCGACGGGAATCGTGAAGTGCTGCCACAACCCGGGAAAATCCATGAACCGCAAATCGACCGCACGCACGCCGCGTTCACGACAAAGGGCCAACACATCTTGAGGCGTCATCATCACGGAAAGTTCCTTTGGACAAGGTCATTCCGAAAGGAGTTCTGCGACTTGAGGAATCTGGCTTCCATCTCAACACGTCTTCAATCCGTGAAGATGACGCGAGCCAGATCCCTCGGTCGGTGAGCCTCCCTCGGGATGACATGGGTTTAGCGACCACTAACTGCCCGACACGATACAACAGAAAACCCCTTCTGGCCAGCGGCCAAAAGGGGTTTCATTTGCTTAAGCCTGCATGACAGCCAAGCTGGCTGCCCCACAGATTACGAACGCAGCGTCGCGAGAATTTCGCGAACAACCTTGTAAGGATCAGCGTTCGAAGCCGGACGGCGATCTTCCAAGTAACCCTTCCAACCGTTCTGCACCGTGCCGATGGGGATGCGGATCGAAGAACCGCGGTCCGACACGCCGTAGCTGAACTTGTGGATCGATTGGGTTTCGTGCAGACCGGTCAAGCGTTGGTCGTTGTCCGAACCGTAAGAAGCAATGTGCTCCTTGTGACGCTTGCTGAACTTGTCGCAGATGCCCTTGATCAACTCTTCGCCACCCTTGTCGCGAATCGGCGTGGTGGAGAAGTTCGTGTGCATGCCCGAACCATTCCAGTCGCCCTTGACCGGCTTGGGATGCAGCTCGATCGTCAGGTTGTACTTTTCAGCAGTACGGAACAACAGGAAGCGGCTCAGCCACAGGTCGTCGCAAGCTTGCTTCGCACCCTTGCCGAACAATTGGTATTCCCATTGACCCTTCATCACTTCGGCATTGATGCCGGTGACCGACAGACCCGCATCGAGGCAGGCATCGAGGTGATCTTCAACCAAATCACGACCGACGCAGTTCTTAATGCCGACCGAGCAGTAGTAAGGACCTTGAGGACCAGGGTATCCATCAGTCGGGAAGCCCAGAGGACGGCCATCCTTCATGATGGTGTATTCTTGCTCGAAACCGAGCCACAAATCGGTGTCGTCCTCGAAGCTGCCACGGCCATTGGTCGAGTGGACCGAACCATCGGCGTTCAGTACTTCGCACATCACGATCGAAGCGTTCTTGCGGCAAGGATCCTTGATCATGCGCACTGGCTTCAACAAGCAGTCCGAGCTATGACCTTCGGCTTGTTGCGTGCTGGAACCGTCGAACGACCAACCCGGGCAATCTTCCGGCTTCTTGGGCTCGCTGTCGACGATCTTGGTCTTGCTGCGGATGTTGGGTTCGGGCTTATAACCGTCCAACCAAACGTACTCAAGCTTGTAACTCATCTTTTTGATGACTCCTCGAATAATATCGAACTAAAACTTTGTGACTTGTTTCCCTACAGGAACAATTGTTGTTGTCGTTCCGTGAATTCGCTGTCTTACCGTGAATTCATGAGGCCGGGGAAGTTCGCCATCGACCCGCCTACAACAATTGCATGAAACTTATATTGCCTCGACGCTGACCGAAGGTCGCCAGACGTCGTGAAACAGGAATTGCCGTCTTCGACCCACGACGATCTGTCGTGGGGGAATCCTCATCGTAGAAATTCTGCCGCTCGACTGCTAGTCGCCGAAGATTTCTGCTAACGAAAATGAAAACTAAGCAGAACCGGCCTAGGAATGGACCGTTCACGGGCCGAGAAAGCCCGAAAATGGGTAAACCGTCAGGAAGAATCCGCCTAATTTCCCGCCATTTCCGTCGGGAAGGATGAGGTCCCGAAGAGAGCGTGAAATAACCCTTTGCAAGCGTAGTGCCAATCACTACAAGGGTGTAACAGGATTTTCCCTAAACGATTAGATGGCCTATATTTATCCCAACTGAACGGCACGCGTGCCTCGCACCCGCGGGCCATCACGTGCCCTAGTATGCCGCACCCACTGCTAAGGGGGTGGGCAAGCCGAGGGTCGGCAGCCAAGTAGTTTTTCTCTTCGCCGCGGGCTTACCAACGCACTTGTCGACGTTTTCCATGACCGATTCATCCTCCCCCACTCCCCGACGCAATCTGAAGTTCTTGCCTACCGCGGCAACCTTCAAACTGCTGGAACCGATTGGCTCGGGGACCGTGGGAGTTGTCTACCGCGCCGAAAGCCCCGACATTGCCGGGCCGGTTGCCATCAAGCTGCTCCACTCCTCGATCGCCCACGACGAAAATATCGTCAATCGCTTCCAACGCGAGATCGTCATCATGGAGCGGCTCAACCACCCGCACATCGTTCGCAACTACGGCGGTGGGATCATGGATGGCCACTATTTCTATGCCATGCAATTGCTCGAGCAGGGCAACATGCGCGATCGCATCAAAAAGCAAGGCCCGTTCACATGGCAACAAACGGCCACCTACGCCGCACAGATTGCCTCGGCCCTGCAACATGCCCACAACTACGGCATCATTCACCGCGATCTGAAATCCAGCAATTTGTTCTTCGACAGCGACGGCAAATTGCTGCTCGGCGATTTCGGCATCGCTCGCGATACGCACGATGCCGACATCAGTGCTTCAGGGATCGCGGTCGGAACTTACGCTTACATGTCTCCCGAACAAATCTGTGGCGACAGCTCGCTCACGGGCAAAACCGATCTCTATTCACTCGGCTGCGTGATGTACGAAATGCTCACGGGCAAGCCTCCATTCCGCGGAGCCAACTTCGCCCAAGTGTGGCATCAGCATCTCAACGAGCAACCGAAGCCGCTCGCCGAGCAAGGCATCGATTGCCCCGCGTGGCTCGAGCAAATGATTATGCAACTTCTCGAAAAAGACCCCGAGAAGCGACCGTTCAACGCCCGCGCCGTGCAGGGTTATCTCAAAGATCATCTCGCCGACGAGCAACCCTAGCCGCTTGCGGCTTAGCGAACCCTACGCTCGCGGCTTAGCGCTGTCGCCGCAGGGGACGCAGGCCCACATAAGCTGCCATCGCAACCAACCACAATGTTGTTGGCTCAGGCACCGCCGTCACGCCCACCAATGCCCCTGGATAGGCATTACGCCAAGTCGTCAAATCCGCGGCGCTATACGGAGTCGGCGAGCCACCCCGTTGCCATCGTAGAAAATCACGGCCATCGACGTCGCTGTCGAAGTCGCCCGCTACGCCAGCACTGCCGAGAGTCAACTCCAACGTGTATTCGGCATCTTCGCTATGGGCTCCTTCAAAATTGAAGTCGTCATAACCAGAGACCGCAAAAGTCAATTTACCGCCCGCCGGAACAATCCCTTCGATCAACGACAAATTGTTACCGGCATCATCGTCGTCGGTCTCGATGAGAACTCCCGCCGAATTGAACCAACCTAAAACCGAATCGAAGCTCGTGCTGACTGTCTGCGTCACTTCCGCGGAAAACGAGCTTACCGGCGTGAGGGCCGTGAACGTATAGAAATCAACGTCGGCGACATTTGGCGGACCGATCGTATTATCGATGTAGACATCGTACGAGCCGCTGATCCATTCGAAATTGGAATAGGAAAAATCTTCCACGGTGCCAGGCTGCAAGGTGCGCACCTCGCTGAACGAATCGACGGGATCGCCGAAGAAATCGTAAACGTCGACGAAAACTTCGAACTCTCCAAATTGGCCATGGTCACCAAAGAAAAACTCATCGGGATAGCCCGACACGGCGAAGTCGATCGAGCCCGAGTTTGTCGACGCGCCAGCAACTCCTGACGCGCGACCGTCGCCAACGGGACTGTCGTCGTCGTTGAAGAAATAGATCTCGCCAAACATGTCGCGTATCCCCAGCACCGTATCGGGATAAGACGTCGTGCCGGGCGTCAACGTGTCGGTGGCCGACAGCACCCCCGCCCCTAAGATCGTAGCTTGGCCAAAGTCTTCGTTTGGCTCGGCCGCGAAAATTTCACCGCCCATGAAAAAACACAACGACATCACCAGCCAGAATTTTGCGCGCATCACATGCTCCCTGCTAAACAGCGACTGTCCCCCTGCAAACAACCTAAGACTTTCAGCCTGGGGCCGCAACTGTTATTCGCCCGAGAAATCGAAGATTTGCTTTGGCACGCGATTCGCCAGAATGGCCGGGATTCTTCTCCCGCTCCCGCAGTACTCAGTGGGAGGGGGAGCCATCCGACGAATTTTGGCAACGCGCATGTCTGCGACGCGCTCCGCCGCGCGGCTAACAAGAATCATCACAATAATTTAGCCCCGGGTGTGTGGATCGTCTCAGCGATCCACACACCCGGGGCGGCGTTCATTTCCCGTACTCATCAAACAACGCCAAAATCTGCTCCGCCGTGCTGTGCTTCTCGTCAAACAGCGGCGTCCGCTCATGAATCCCCTTGAACGTGCTGAGGATATACTCCGCATCGTCGCAGACGAGCGCCTACCTAATTTCGTAGTATGGACCTCCCGGTCCGTGGCGCAGAATAACCCCATGTTAGCGCGTTGGGGCTCAGGGGAGATACGCTGTTGTCAACAATCCTTTTTGTGCCACTACGTGCTTTTCGTGGCCAGCAATTTCTTAACGCTCATTTCCTCCGCGCACCCAGCGCCTCTGCGTGAAATCCTCCCCGGCCAAAAATAGTTGTGGCGAGTCGCTTCGCAATCGCGATAATGGTATCCGCCCAACTGGAGGCGCGATCCAGCGATCGCGAGAAAAATCAGGTTGGCCGCGAGAGAGGGCCGCAAACCAAGCAAAGCTCGAAAGGTGGACGGTAGGACGGTGGACTATAGGACCGTGGACAGATGGCAATGAATGACGTGTCGGAGACTCGTGCCACACTGAAATTCAAAAACAGAGGTCTCGCGAAACACAAAATAAACCCTGACAAGTTCGACAAGTTGGAAGAGTTGGAAGTCTTGATATGAGAGCAGTGACCTCTTTTCAACAAAAAAAACGGCAGCGAGCCCGAGGGACTCACTGCCGTGGTGTCATGATTCCGTTAAGAAACTAGCGATCAACTTTCGGCCGCGGGCAAACGCTTGGCCTTGCTGCCGGGACCACGCGTGACCCGCGTGATGCGGCGGTCGGACTTGAGCGGCATGCCGTTGACCACGCAACCTATGAGGCGAATTCCCAAGCTCTTGAGCAACTCCGAGGCTTGGTGAATGCTCCGCACGCCGCTGTGATCACGCAGCACCGTGAGGATCGCACCGTCGATGTGTTGGCCGACCGACAACGAATCCGACAGACCCAAGATAGGAGCACCGTCGATAATCACGAAGTCGAACTCAGCACGCAGTTTTTCAAAGATCGGTTGCAGTTGGTCGGTCGCCAAAGCATGGATCGCATCCATGTCGCAGATACCGGCCGTCATCAACCACAAACCTTCGGTATTGGTGGGCCGCACCGCGTCGGTAATTTCGATCTCCGACCGCAAGAGCTCGCTCAAACCATCTTCGATGGGCAGACCGAACAGCTTGTGGAGCGATGGATCACGCAAATCGCCGTCGATGAGGAGCGTCCGACGTCCCGCACGAGTCAGGCTCAAAGCCAGATGGCTCGCCACGGTGGTCGATCCTTCCATCGAGGCAGGGCTGGCCACTAGCACGATCTGTCGTGGTCGCGAAGTCGAGTCGTGCATCAGCGTAGCCCGCACGTTGTCGATCGATTCCGACAACTGGGCGGCGGTCACGCTGCCCGGAGCCATCGATTTGCGCGACGCCACGGAAGGCAACACGCCGAGGACGCGAATGCCGAGACCTTCGTCCACGTCCGAGGGGCAGTTGAGTTTGCGGCGACGGAATTCCAACAAGGCCACGCCATAGCAAGTGCCACAGAAGGCCGCGATGGCGCCGAGCGTAGCAATGGCAAACCGCTCGAAGGTGTTGATCTTTTCCGTCGAGAACGCCGGTTGCATAACTTTGATTTGTTCAGCGTCAGCACCAGCCTGAATGGCCCAACCACGCAATTTGAAGTCCATCGTACGAGCAATGTCGCTCAGCTGATCGACCTCGGCTTGGAGCATGGCCAACTCGCCGTTGCTTTGGCCCAGAGCCTTGATCTGCTCCTTCTTTTCGTCAATCTCTGTCTGCAATTCAACCATTTTCTGATTGAGATGTTGACGACGCAACAAGTAGTCGGTCATGACCAACTGCAGCTGATCGCTGGGAGCAGATTTCATTTGGTTCGTTAGCTCGGCCCGAGATCTCAACTCGTAGTCTTCCATCATCTGGCTGATTTGCTGAACCTGACTCTGTAGACGTTTAATCTCGGGAGTGGGTCGCTTGCTAATCGATTCCAATTGCATGATCTGCTGCTGAATCGCGTATTGTTGCTGCTGATATTGCTGCATGGTTGGATCTTCCGCAAGCGCGGCATCAACAGCGGCTTTCAGTGCTGCAGGACTGTTTATGGAGCGGGTTTGCAATTCACGATTCACTTCCAAATCCACCAGCTCTTCTTTAGCCTTGATCATCTGGCTGTTAAGCAAGCCGATGTCACGAATGATCATATTGAGTTCGGCATTCGAGCTGGCAGATTGAGCGCCGCCCAACTCCTCCTTTAAGGTTTCCAAACGATCAATCTTCTCTTTGAGTTGCTCGTTGATTTGCTTGTGCAGGTCATCCATGCTTTTGCGGGTGGCTGCCTTGCTGACACGACCCGCCACAACCACGTCGTTCTGGTAAGCTTGAATCACCGCGTCGACGACTTTTTTCATGTCCTCAGGATTTTCTTCGCCCTCATACTTGAGCATGAGAATCTTACTTTCGCCGGGGAAGGAAACCTTCAGACCTTCATTCAACCAAGCCAATTCGTTGGGACGATGTTTTTGGACGGCGGACAGTTCGGCAACGTCACGTCGCTGCAAAGCAGATTTCAACACAAACTGGCTTTTCAGAAGGGTCAATTGCGTTTGCTGAAAAATCTCGAATTCTTTGGGATTGATCCGACCACTACCGCTATCAAAAATCTCGCTGGCCTCTTCATTTTCTACTTGCAGATAAGCGATGACCTGAGACGATTCGGGGAACAAGTACGACAGCACCATGGCGGCCGAACCCGCCGCTAACGTACCTAGCAACAATGCCATCAGCCAACGCCGACGCAGACAATTCATCAACCAAGTCTGGTTCAATGGACCACTGAGAATTTCGGGGCCTCGTGGTGGAAGAGCACCACCCATGGCTGATACCGGGACGGGATACGAATTCACGGGAACCATTTGCATGGAGCCGTTGCTTCCAGCCGCCGGAGGATACATCACTTGTGAATCGCCAAGGCCAGCATCTTGTTTCATAGTCCAACTACCTCTCTGGATAAACCGCTCGGTTGATGCGATCTTTTTGCTACGGGCACGACTAATCTAATAGTACAGGTACCATGTCCGATTGTGACGAAGAAAAGACTAATTCCGTTGCTCTCCCACGGGCTTGCTCGGCGTGAGCGGGACCGGCACTAAGGCCCGTCGCGGGAGAAATTGTAATGGGTTGCACCTGCTTGCAAGTGATGGGCCAATGACGAGGCTTGCGAGAAATACTGCAATTTGACGCGGCTGAAACCGCCATGCGCTGTCTTGGATGTCTCGAATTTTCATCACTTTTGTAGTTTCCTGGCAACGACTAACACGTGCTCGATCATCCGTGTGCAGCCCCAAAAGCCGCATAATCGTCAGATTCCATAGGCACGGTTAATTTGTTCAAGATCGTGATCTCGATCCACAAGAATCCTAGCGCGATCGGCATCATTGCCAAGCCCGCCCAGTTGTGGGTGTACAGGTGAATGGCTTCATTGTCTGGAAATGCCACGTACAGCAGTGCTGTCACCACGATGCGGATAATGTTGGTTGCTAAGGCCACGGGAATGGCAAAGACCAAAATCGTCAGCCGATCCCACCACGGGCGGTCGATGACCATGGCCAAGGCAACCGACATCGCACCAAAGATCGTGCCCATCCGCAAGCCACTGCAAGCGTCAGCCACTTCCAGGGGTATTTTGTCGATGATAATGTGGTTGCCTTCACGCAACGCTGGTACGCCTAGTAACTGTAAAACAAACGTGCTGGCACGCGCAGCGCCGCTTTGCAGCCACATGAGAACCGTGTTTTCAAGCTTCGAAGGCAAGGGGAACATAAAAACGAGAAATGCCACGGGGGGGCCGGCCCAGCGCAACATATCAAAGCCGCCAATAACCTGACAAATACCAAGCATGGCCGCGATGTACGTTAGACGATCAAGCGGGTTGTAGTCGTAGTAGGCGGCGTACAGTCGTATCAGCAAGCTGATAAATATCACCAACACGCCGATCCACCGCTCCATCGCTGGAACTTGCGTCAGCTTTTTACGGCGCATCCAGAACAAACCCGCGGCAAAAACTGGAATAATATAGCCGTGCGAGTACAAGGGATCGGACCAAGAATGGGCCGTGAACTCCAGCATGTTCCAATAGCCCAATGTCAGCAGAAAAACGAGAAACCCGAAGGCAATCCAAGCGGATTTCTCTTGGTCGGCACTGAGCGTGTCCGATCCCTCTTCATAGTCGTAGCTGGCAAAAGGATGAATCTGACTGGCCATGAACAATTCTCGATTTAAAACCTAAGTGAGTGCCATCAAAGCTTGCTAACGGAGTCGCTGAACATTGGAGTTCGATTCGTCAGAATCTCGTTAGGCGAGCGAAGCCGCATCGGTGAGCGTTCTAAGAAAAGCCAACTCTTCAATTCAAAGTGCTGCGTGTCTCAAGGTCTTACGGCGAAACGAAGATCAGCACGATGTCTGCCACCCGTTCCACGCGGATTCAACCACAACTAACAAAGCCACAGTACGCCGACGAACCTCAGGGGGTGATGCCCGCGAGATAGCCAGTGTTCCGGAACAGATTGGTTCAAAGAATCCTTCTTCTTTCAAGCTCGCGCTGGGCGAACAGGGGCAGCTTGCCTTGAACCCGAGAACGGTCGAGACGCCTTGCAGCGAACTCAATACCTGAAATTGAGGATAAGCGTTCGCGCCTAAACTGTCAAACCTTTAGACGATGAATGAGTTGGCCGAAATCGTTGTCGTGCATGGATTTAGGTCGACCGTAGCGGTCCTAACGGTTGCACGGCATCGCTAGTCATTTCGGCTCTTTTCCCAGGCTTCTGGTTCCCAAATTCAAGGGCAAGCGATAGCAGTGCTGCACACGATTTCAGCCGAAATCCCAAGTCCCGCAAAAGTCATTGTTAAACTTTACCGATTATAGGCATTGTAGCTGTCAGGTAACGGCTGACGGTTGCGGGTGCTTTAACGCTTTATGGGCATCGGCAGCCGGACAAATCACATCGCTCGTAGTGAGAAACTCCGATGAATCTGGGCAACCATACTCATTCGAAAACTGGCCAAACGCTGGCGTTGCTAGCTCTGTTGCTATGCGCTCCAGGTTGTACTGCTTTTCTTGCTCCGCGCGATCCGTTTCCGGTTACGCCTCCCGAGCCACCTCGGGAAAGCTCGGTTCCCCGAGAACTCGAGAAAGTGACCCTACCACGCTATGTGGTCGAGCCGCCGGATATTCTCTTGATCGAAGGCGTAAAGCTCGTTCCTAAGTCCCCTCACAAGATTGAAACATTTGATGCCTTGTTAGTGCGTGTCTCGGGAGCCTTCCCGGATCGTCCCATCGACGACGCCTACTCGGTCGATTCCGACGGCAGCATCAACCTCGGTCCGACCTATGGCCGAATCAAAGTGACGGGGCTCACGATCGAAGAAGCCGAGGACGAGGTTCGTCGGCACTTGCAACAAATCTTGTCCGACGTCGACGTGTCGATTTCGCTCCTGCAATCTGCGGGTGCTCAACAGGTCACGGGACAACACTTGGTCGGCCCCGACGGTCGCGTGAATCTTGGTACCTACGGCTCGGTGTTCGTTGCTGGTAAAACCATCGAAGAAGCCAAAGCTGCCGTCGAGGAACAATTAGCTCTCAAGCTCGAAGCGCCAGAAGTGTTCGTCGACGTACTGGCCTACAATAGCAAGCTGTACTATGTGATTACCCAAGGCGGCGGCTTCGGCGACAACGTCACCCGGCTGCCCATTACTGGTAATGAAACAGTGCTCGACGCCGTGGCGAACATTGGCGGTATTTCGCAAGTTTCGTCCAACAAAATGTGGATTGCTCGCCCCGCCCCCAACGGCGTCGGCTGCGAACAGATACTGCCCGTCTCGTGGGAGGACATCACTCGCGGTGCCTCGACGGCCACGAATTACCAACTCATGCCTGGAGACCGCCTGTTTATCGCCGAAGACAAGTACGGCAAGTTCACCGCCACCATGGCCAAGTTCTTGCGTCCGTTCGAGTCCTTCTTCGGGTTCGTCTCCCTCTCGACCTCGGCCCTCAACCGTATCGACCGGTTTGGCTTAGGCAACACGTTCTAATCGCCTGAACCAGATCGACCTTAAGGACTGAGTTAGAGAAACATCAACCACTACTGAACCACAATGAGAATTGCAATTCACAACACGCGATTCACCATGTGCAAAGGAACGAACATGTCTTGGATGCCCAAAATTAGCGGTCGGTGTGCCGCACTGAATGCCGCGGTCGCTATGCTGCTCGGATTTGTGGAACCTGGCTACGGCCAAGTTCACTGTCCTCGGCCAGATAGTCCGTGCCCTTGTGCCGCCGATGGCATGTGCTATCCGAAGCGTGATACGTGGGGCAACTACAAAACGCAGTGGCACGCTTGGCCAGGCGAATCCATGGGGCTCACCCCCACTCGCGCTGATGGCACGCTTCCAGACGGTCGTCAACTCCAACCCTACATCCGACCACAGCTTGATCAAGAAGATTTGCGTGGCCCTGCTCGGCCACCCCGGGCTGTAGCTCCCGCCGAGGGTGCTGCTGCTCCAGCAGCCAATGGCGCGGCTCCTCCCGTCAACGGCGCCGCACCCGGCGCAATTGCACCCGCACCTGCTCAACCAGCGGCAGGTGCACCTGCGGGCAATCAAGAAGCTGCCCCGCCTGCTAACGACGGCTTGCAACTGCCAGGGCTGCCAGGTCTTCCCGACTTCGGTCCGCAAGGAAGTTTGCAACCCTTGCCACAGTTGGAAGACGGCCCCCCCGCTTTGCCACAAGGATTAAGCCAGGCTGTGGTTGTTCAACCGACCATGCCACAGTCAAACCAATTGCAACCAGCTGCCCCCCAAGCCACCAAGCAGCCAACGGTGAGTGTTGTGCCAACGACCTCGCGGTTTGTCACACCGACAGCAGCCTTCGACACGAGCCATCTCGAGCTTTCCAATCCAGCCGCCAAGAATGTCCAAAAATCGATGGATGAGGACCTGCAACAGGCGATTTATTTCGAGGCTTCGGATATGCCAGCGGCTAAATAGCTGAGGACCGATTTGTGCTGTTTTTAATGCCGCGTCGGAGTGATTATTTCGGTTTTGACGCGGCATTTTGCGAAGTTCGCTCGGCTACGCCGCAGCGTTTCTTGACAGTCGACAGTCTCACGCATACCGTGAAACTAACGTCATTCGTTTCTGCCAAGAGTCTTCGCAGGCGCTCCTATGTTTCGCAGTTTGCTCCTTCCCGCCGCCGCTGGCGGTCTTGTGATTTTCGGCCTCTGTTTTTACGAGCAGGTTTTTCTCCGAGATTATTGGAGCAAGCCGGGCGCTGAAGCAGAGCTGATTGGCAAACGCTTTGCTGAGGTTCCCAAGGAAATTGGCCCCTGGAAGGGCCAGGATCTTTCTGTTGATGCCCAAGTAAAGAAGACGGCAGGTGCGGTCAGTTATGTTTCTCGTCTCTACAAGAACGAAGAGACGGGCCGCGAAGTGAAGCTCTGGCTGATTGTCGGCCATTCACGCGATATTTGCCGTCACACGCCCAACATTTGCTATCCGAGTTCCGGCTTCCGCCAAGAAGGCCGTCAGATCCGCCACGAAGTTCCGCTGCCAGGGACCGATCCAGGTCAATTCTTTACAGGCAAGTTCATCAAAGATGACACGTTTGGTCGCCATGCGGAACGTGTCTTTTGGGCTTGGAATCATCCCGACGTTGAAGAATTCGGAGCCAAGTGGGAAGCCCCTGGCGATGCGCGTCAGCACTACGGCTTGTCTCGCGCGCTGTACAAGATGTACTTCACCAGCAACGTAATGTCCGACGAAGATACGGCTGATGAGAACGTCGCCGCGGAGTTCGCTGCCTTGATGCTGCCCGAAGTGAACAAAGCCCTCTTCCCTGAAAGCGCAGCAGCCGCTGCCGCGGCATCCGCCGAGAATACTGAAAGCGACGAAACCGAAGTTGTTGAAGTCGTCGAAGAAGTTGATCTCGCGGATGAAGCAGCCGCCGAGTAAACTCAACTACCCCAGCAAGCCCTGAATCAGCTTCCCGCCGTTGGCGATCTTCATGGGGCGACCATTGTTGGCCGTGAAATTCTTGTCGAGCGAAATGCCCATCGCGTGGCAAATCGTCGACATCAAATCTTCGGAGCTGTACGGCTCGGTCGTGACTGCGGTGCCATCGTCGCTCGTGGCGCCAATCACTTTCCCCCCCGCGAGTCCGCCACCCCCCGCCACGACGCTCCAGCTTCGAGCCCAGTGATCGCGGCCCGCATCGCCATTGATCCGCGGCGTGCGGCCAAACTCGCCCATCCACAGCACGATCGTGTCGGCCAGCAAGCCGCTCGCCGCCAAGTCTTCGACGAGCGCACTCATCGCCTGGTCGACTTCGGGCAGCCTTTGCTGCAAGCCCGTGAAACAGTTTTGGTGCAAATCCCAGCCGCCGAAATTCACTTCCACAAAAGGCACGCCCGTTTCCACCAAGCGCCGTGCCATCAAACAACTGCGGCCAAAGTTCGTGTTGCCATAACGGTCGCGAATCTTTTGCGCCTCGGAATTCACCTGGAACGCCGACATCTGCTTGCTGGTGAGCAGCGAATACGTTTTGTCGAGCACCTTGGCATGCTCGCCGGGGGCGGGGCCACGCTCTTCGTCGATGAAACGCCCTTCGAGCGCCGCCAACACCTTCATTCGATCATCCATCCGCTCAGCCGGCACGTTCATCTGAGCGTTGCGCAATTGCCCGTTGGAATCCACCTGAAACGGCGCGTACGCCAACCCCAAAAAGCCCGGTCCTTCGCTCGGACCACCAATCGAAATGAACGGCGGAATTTCGAGCTCGGTGATCTTGTCGGCCAGCTCATGTGCGATCACCGCCCCGTAGCTGGGATGCTCGACGCTGGGATTGGGCACGAATCCTGTGTGCATGTAGTAACTACCACGATCGTGATCCGCTTCTCGCGTGCTCATCGAACGGACAATCGAAAGATGGTGCATCTGCTCGGCCACCTTGGGGAGCAGTTCGTTAATCTGCCCTTCGCCCGTGGTGCTAATCGGCTTGAACGTTCCGCCGGTTGCCGTGCCGGGCTTCATATCCCAGATATCAATCGTGGGAGGCGCTCCCCCCATCCACAGCAAGATGCACGACTTGTGATTCCGCTTGAGCGTGGCCGCGTTCGCCACGAGTGATTCACTCAGCGACAACGCCGGAATCGCTAGCGCCGACGCACCCGCCAAATGACTCAAGAAGTGCCGTCGATTCATGCCGCGCGGTGTAATGAAAGGTTTCATAGGTAACTCGCTCAAGCCAAGCATTTTTAATTCATCGAACACAGACAAACACGGATTTTGCTGATTTTCGCCGATCAAATTCAAAACACATCCGTGAACATCCGCCTAATCAGCGTTCATCCGCGTTCTATATCT
Organism: Bythopirellula sp.; assembly: GCF_041737835.1. NCBI lineage: Bacteria > Pseudomonadati > Planctomycetota > Planctomycetia > Pirellulales > Lacipirellulaceae > Bythopirellula > Bythopirellula sp. The sequence continues at coordinate 341,848 of NZ_JBGSQY010000072.1, forward strand.
CAATGCACCAAAATAAACTCATTGCTATTCAGCACAGCCCACCACACGTCCTGCAACGTCCCTACGTCGTCGTCATCACGCGCGGCCAACAATTCGTTGCACAAATTCGCTTCAGGTTTCGTCGGTTGTCGTCCCAATGCCGCGCGATACAGATAGTTGATCTTCTCGCGATTCGACAGCGACTTATCATTGGCAATCTTATCCAGAAAGCTGCCGCTGTTGGTGCTGCACGCCCGCCGCACGAGGTCGCCGTTCATCAGCGTCAGCACTTGGGGAATCGAACCGTTAAACGTCGTGGCCTCGGCGTTGTCGTCGGTGCCAAACGACGTGTCGAACTGCCGCAGCCAACGATCTTTCAGCTGCGAACGCTCTTCCTTCTTGACCGTTGCATCCGCCGCGGTCGCCACCAACAATGATTCAAACAACTGCTCGGGCAACATCTGCCGCACATAAAACCGGCTGAATTGCGGTGCCACGCCCTTCGTGGGATCGTCGGCCTGATTACCACTCGAAACCCGGCTGCTCAAACCATACGCTTCCGAAAGCACCAGCCACTTCATCAAGCGTTTCACATCGAATCCCTGTTCGCGAAACGCCAGCCCCAATTCATCGAGCAACTGCGGATGCGAAGCCGGATTGTGCGGGCCCATGTCGTGAAACGGCCGCGTGAATCCATAACCAAAAAAGTAAGCCCACAGCCGATTCACCATCGCCTGATCGAACTCCCGCGCGCTCACCAACAAATCCATCAATTCCTCGCGGCGATTCACGTCGTCCAAATAGCCGCTGTTGCCGCGTTCCGCTTCTTCACTGGGATTCCGCTCGGCGAAGAGATCCACCAGCCGCGTCCCGTCGATGAACGCCGGATACGCGACCTGCATCTGGCCGTTGCGGAGTTCGTAATAAATCGGCGCCGCAACTTGCTCGGTCGCATCACGATCCACAAGTTGGCCGTCGCGTTCCTCCAAAAAGATTTCCCGCCGTTTGTCGGCATACAAGTCGCGGCCTTCCCCCGCAAAATCGCGATTGACGATTCCACCCAGCCGCTCGTTGCCATCGCCTTCGCGGTCAACGCGCACGGCCGCTTGCCGGAAAAAAGCGTTGAGTTCCCAGAACTGATTCTGCCGACTGTCGTTGAACGGATGGTTATGGCACTGCGTGCACTGCACCGCCGTGCCGAGAAAGATCTCCGCCGTCTTGGCGGTCGCCTGCACGCCGTTGTCGTTGAGTTTTTCGATCAGATAGTTCACCGCGCCGTTGTAGTCCTCCGTACCCGGCGTGGCACTCCCCGTCGCGGTGATTAACTCCGTCGCCAGTTTGTCGTACGGCTTATTCGCGAACAGGGCGTCCGACAGATAATCGCGCATCCCCTCGCGGCTCGTGAGCGAACGCCGCATTCGCCCGCCCGTGCGGCCGATGAGCGTGTTGCTCCACATCGAGGTCCAGTGATTCACATAGTCGGCCGCGTATTCACTTCCCAGCAACTCATCGACCAACTCACGGCGCTTCGCTTGAATCTGCGACTTCGATCGCGCAGGCTTGGCCGTGAATGCATCGAGTTCCTTCACGCTGGGGAGCCGTCCCAACAGATCGAGATAAACTCGCCGACACCACTCCGCTTCCGTCGCGGCGGGAGCTGGTCGCAAACCATGTTCTTTCCAACCGCTGCGCAAGCGCGTGTTGATGTTGTCGATGATCGCCGCGTCGGTGGATTCTTGAGATGTTTGCGCGCGAACGTCCGTCGATAACAACAGCATCCCCACCAGCGCCCACGCGCAGACAACAACATTCGCTAGGAATCTCGCGCGACCCATCAATGCCGTCCGCTGAAAAGATGTTCCGAGTGCGACACCGCCAACCGTGTGCCGCCACTCTTCATGGTAACGGCTGGCGCACTTTTCCGAATCAATATCTGAAACGGGTGCCAAAGCCGTTTCGTTGGGTGCCACTGCTGGCTCGCCCAGCAGTGCTTGAGCGAAACCCCAACACCAAGACTTTCAACCACGATTCACGGTGCAAGTTCTGTAAGCTGGTCTAGCTATTGGGCTATGGAGCCAACAAACGGTCGAAATGCCTAAGTAGGATCCACACCAGAATTATTTTGAGAGTCATTCTCAGGTGCAAGAAACAGCCACTTCTGTAGCAGAAAAGGTGTAGCACAATCAAACACGTGTACGATTATGATACACACCAAATAAAACAAGCGGGCCAGCGAGTTGACTAGTGACTCGCTGGCCCGCCAGGTGGACAGGACCTTAAGGAGCAGCTTTTGACGACCATATGGGGAGGGTCAAGTCGTCAGAAGTTGTTTTCCCCTTTTAATTTAAGGCCCGCAATCGTAAGCCTCTTTTCCACCGACCCCGGCGAACAAGTCTCTTCTCTGTTCCAGCCCCGATGTGTGTTCCAGACACTTCAGGCTGTCCGTTGTACGGCAGTGGGAATAAGAGTATGCAACGGGCGTGCCAAAGCGAGGTGGTAGACGAATACCAAAATTCAGAATCGGTAGGTAAGAGCCAACTACGGGTGAAGCCGGAAGAATGCCGCAATTATTTTGCGGACTTGTTTTTCGATGCTAACGAGGGTGTCGATCGCTCTATCACCTGCACCGGGGCAACCCTTGGCAAAGCGTACCGCAATCGAGTGCTGAGGTTTCACATTCACTTCGCGACCAACGTAGCCCAATATTGCTCCGTCTTTAAACGGAACCCCGGCGCGAATCTCCATTGGCCCACACATGGAGACCATGCCATCCGCCGTGATCATAGTAGGGGCTGCAAGGATCATGAACGTCGAGCCTCCGACGCTGACAGAGGCTTCGGTCAAGTCATTGTGCTTGTCAAGGTTGCTGAGTTCGTGGAGAAGCCAAAGCGGATGACGCCGGCGGAGATTCCCAGCGTGGTATGGCTGCGCCTTCTCAATGAGTGCCTGCTCGTCCTGCGGAAGATGCTTCACCAATTTAACCCCTCCTTTGACGTAGATAGACTTACTCTTTCCAGTCCTCCAGAGGAAAATTGGAAATTGCGTTTTAGTGGGGCTGCCTGCGATGCCTCTGGATAGTTTAGTAATAGCAATATCGAGCACGGATCGAAGCCCGACGACAATTTGGCCAATTTCGACATCCCACTTCGGATCGGGGGGGCTTCCGACGACGAGGCGCACAAGTTTGTGAGGTTTTTCCGGATCGTCCTCAAACCGCACAGTGTTGAGTTTGGATGCGAGGCATCCTTCGATTCTTGAACGCAAATCAACGATTTTATCATTAGCGACGTGAAGTTTGAGAATGGGGCTAAATAGGGGGTGTTTGCGATTTGGCAGTTCAGGTAGCGGCGTGGTTTTTTGTTCCGAAAGCAATATTGCTAGGCGACCTTGCGTTCGTTCTTGCGCTGCAACTTTGTCGCCCTGGATCTGAAATCCAATGAACTTGTCGTTATTAACGAACCGGACTTCTGCTCCCATTGAGGCGTCCTTTTCAACCGAATTGTATGTCTAGCGCAAACCGGATCGAAGTAATTGCGTCTTTTTGATCGTGTTCCAAATCGTTGCAGTGACACTTTCATGCTCGGAGGGCGGCCCGCGGCTCCGCTCGCAGCAGTTTTACACTGTACGCAAGAGTGTCGTCGAGGCCGTGGGGTTCGTATACTAGCCAAATATTCTTCATATTCATACTAACCACCTACTGAAACAGTTATCTCAACTCATGCAATCTCTCCTTTATTACATCAACCTCACACTCGACGGCTGCTGCGATCACGATGCCGTTCTCGCGGATGAAAAACTTCATCGTCACGCGGCAAAGGACTTTGAGCGGGCTGATAGTCGACTCTCGATGACCCACAACTCGCCGACTGATTGCAACCAGCGGTAAATCGGCGGCATTCGCGGCGGCTATAAACCGGGTCGACTCCGGGTATAATCGAGCTTTTCGACCGCCGCCGAGATTCTTTTCCCATGGCCGACTCCGCCACTTACACCAAAATCGCTCAACTGCGCACCGTCGAAGAACTGCGCAACCGCCTCGCTGAATTAGGGCTCGATCTGCCCGTCGACGATACGATTCTCACCGCAGCGGCTGGTTCACCGCTCGCGGAGCCGATCATGATTGGCGGCTTTGAAGTCGGCAACCGTTGGTGCATCCATCCCATGGAAGGTTGGGACGCCAACCACGACGGCAGCCCCAGCGAGTACACGCTGCGGCGCTGGCGGCGTTTCGGCCAAAGCGGCGCCAAGCTGATTTGGGGGGGCGAAGCGGCAGCCGTCCGGCCCGATGGCCGCGCGAATCCTCAGCAAACCTTGGCTCTCGAAAGCAACAAGGCCGGGCTCGCCGCTCTGTTGTGCGAGGCCCGCGAAGGGCACCTCGAAGCCTGTGGCACGCTCGAAGGTTTGCTCGTCGGCTTGCAACTCACCCATTCGGGACGCTTCTGCAAACCGAACGACAAACGCAAATTTGAACCGCGGATTGCCTACCACCATCCGCTCTTGGACGACAAATTCGGCATCGACTATGACGACGAAAAAATCTTGTGGACCGATGACCAACTCGAGGAATTGATCGACCAATACGTCGCCGCGGCGCGGCTGGCCGAAATCGTGGGTTATCAATTCGTCGACGTGAAGGCCTGCCACGGCTATTTGCTGCACGAGTTTCTGAGCGCTCGTCGCCGCCCCGGCAAATTCGGTGGCGACTTCGCGGGCCGAACGCGATTGCTGTTGGAAATCATCCGCCGCATTCGCACGGAACTCCCCGGCTTGATGATCGGCGTGCGGCTGAGCGTGTTTGACCTCGTGCCATACAAAACGAGCCGCGAAGTCGGCCAACCGATGGATTTCGAGGAATACATTCCCTACGACTGCGGCTTCGGAGCGAATCCCGAAAACCCGTTGGCGTACGATCTCACCGAGCCGCTGGAATTGATTCGCCAACTCGCGGCAGCGGGTGTGGCGATGATCAACCTTAGTTGCGGCAGTCCTTACTACAATCCGCACATCCAGCGCCCGGCCATCTTCCCGCCGAGCGACGGCTACTTGCCCCCCGAGGATCCGCTGGTGGGCGTGTGGCGGCAAATCGACGTGGTGCGGCAATGTAAAGCGGCCGCCGGCGATGTGCCGCTCGTGGGCACGGGGTATTCCTATCTGCAAGATTATCTGCCCCACGTCGCGCAGGCCATCGTCCGCGCGGGTTGGGTCGATCTGGTCGGCTTGGGCCGCATGGTGCTCAGCTATCCCGGTCTGCCACACGATTCGCTCACCCACGGCAAGCTCACCCGCAAGCTCGTCTGCCGGACGTTCAGCGATTGCACAACCGCCCCCCGCCACGGCCTGATTTCCGGCTGCTACCCGCTCGACGATTACTACAAGCGACTCCCCGAGCGCGAGCAATTGATCGAGATCAAGCAGGAGTTGAGTGAGAAGTAAGTTCAACGTTCTGTCTCATGGAACTCTCCCGATTCTATCGCTAGCAACACTCTGGCAAACTGTGACTTCTCTTGCTTACAAACGACCAAGTCGCATTTCGTCGTGTTTTTGAGTGCGCTTGTATTCAAATCGAGTGCGAATTTTTACCCCAAGCGCGTAACGATTGTGACGACCAAACGTCACACGTAATACACGTGTAGCTCGTTTTTGTTCTCTCCAGAATTTGGCACGGCGCGTGCGATTTAAAACTAAGGTCCTACCGGGCGCACGCCGTCGGCTGCCCGGCGCTAAGAAGCAACTGATTGCTGAAGCGACGCGACGGAGTTCAGGAGAGAGAACAATGGTCCGCAAAGTCTTGTTGAGTGTGGCAGCACTCATCACCCTGGCCCTCGCCGGTGTGTCGACTGCCGAAGCTGGTCACGGTTACCATCATCACCACCATTGCAACGGCCCACGCAACTACGCCTACGGCGGGTACGGCTACCAACCTTCCTACCGCAACGTCTACTACGGTGGCCCCGGCTACTATGGCGGCAGCGGCATGTCCTACTATCGCGGCTCGGGCGGATACAACCGTCCTTATACCGGAGTCGGCATTTCGATCGGCTTCTAAGCTGCGAACAAATTTGATCGCCAGACAGAACTGCGAGGCTGTCACGACGACAATCCAACGAGTCAGGGATGACAACACAACCAACAACGGGCCGACGGCATCTGTGCCGCCGGCCTGTGGTGTTTAGTAACGGCCTTTCTGCGAAAATCAGCGACACCGCAACCAAAATCTCGCACCCGCTGATATCCCCAAACTGAGACCCACCTGTCTAAACTTTGACCACATGTTGAAAGTTCTTCCACAACGGCTTGCCACACTGATTTCTGCGTAAAGCCTAACGTTCAAATGGTTTACGTTGATTTCCGTTCCCTTCGGCACAGTTCGTGCAAACTCTTACTCCTGTGCGGCCAACGAAACATAGACCCCCTCGCTGCCGCAGCGAGTTTGCTTCCCGCCTCGGGAACATTTTGAAGGAGAAGATGAGATGATTAAGAAACTTGCCATCATGCTGGCCCTGGTCGCTGGCTTTGCCATCGCCGATTCACCCGACGCCAGTGCGTGGGGCTATTACCGCCGCGTTGCCCCGGTTCGTCCCGTGATCGCTCCGCCATACCCAGTGGCTCGGGCCGCGGTAGTTGGGCCACGCTACTACGCGCGTCCGTATGTGACTGGCTACCGTGGTTATGGTTATGGCGCAGGTGCTGGTTACTATGGTGCCGGCCCTGGCGTCTACATTGGATTCTAAACTTAACAACTAACAACTAAGCCCCTGTCTCACGGCCTGTTAGCATTACTGCTAGCAGGCCATTTTCATGCGCGACATTCGACACCAACCTCCGCAAATCCGGAACAATCCTCAATGTTTCTCACTGGCAGGCCGATGAATTGACTGGAGTCGAGAAACTCTCGACGGGACAGACTCTGTACGCATGGATGCGCACAAGCATGTTGGTCATTATCAGCGATCTGCATCTCACGGACGGGACGAGTGGCACGACCATCTCGCCGGGCGCGTTTCGTTTACTCTCCGAACGCTTGAACGATCTTGCGCTCAGCGCATCATTTCGTCGCGACGGAAGTTACCAACCCGTGGAGCGCATCGACCTCGTGCTCCTGGGCGACGTGCTCGACGTGATTCGCTCGACGCAATGGCTCGGCACGCAATCGCGACCTTGGGACGATAATAAAAGCCCTGGCCTGTTTGACATGGTCGCCAAGATCACCGGCGACATCCTGCGCAACAATGAAGCGGCTTTTGCTGAGTTCCGGCAACTCGCCACAAATGGCATCGCCGTGCCGCCAGCTCTCTCCAATGGCCGCCCCGCCACGGGAGAAATGAAACCTGTCCCCGTGCGGATTCACTACATGGTGGGCAATCACGATTGGCCCTACCATTTGTCGGGTGAAAAATACAACCAACTGCGCCGCCAAATCGCCTCGCACATGGGGCTCGCCACGTATCCCGACGCGCCGTTCCCACACGAAGTTTGGGAATGCAACGAGTTGGTGCAAGTGATGCGTCGGCACAAAGTCTTCGCCCGTCATGGCGACGTCTACGATCCATTCAACTACGAAGGGGATCGCGATGCCAGCAGCCTGGGCGACGTCATCGTGCTCGAACTACTCAATCGCTTCGGCGTGGCCGTGGAACAAAAACTCGGCAACGATTTGCCAACGTCCGCGCTCGCAGGCTTACGCGAAATCGACAACATTCGGCCCTTGCTGTTGATTCCCGTCTGGATCGACGGCTTGCTCGAACGTTCTTGCCCCCAGCCAGCCATCCGCAAGGAAGTCAAGAAGATTTGGGACGAGCTCGCCGACGAGTTTCTCGAACATTCATTCGTGCGTTCGCGCGATACCTGGTGCCCGATCGACATTACCGACAGTTTGCAGAAGGCGTTGAAATTCAGCCGCCGCCTTTCCGTCGGTTGGGCCAGTTGGATCGCGCAGCTTTGTGCTGAAATGCGTGGCGCGGGGAGTGGTTCCTATTACCATCATGCACTCACCGAGCAAGACTTCCGCAATCGCCGCGCGAAACACATCGTCTATGGCCACACGCACTGTTCCGAAGTCATTCCGCTGGACGCGAGTTTTGCCGACGGCTTTGTGCTGCATCAAACGTATTTCAACGCCGGCACCTGGCGGCGAGTTTACAGCCAAACGCAATTCGCACCGCGGGAACATGAATTCATCGCCGCCGACTCGATGAGTTATCTGGCGTTCTTCACCGAGGACGAACGGAGCGGCCGGCCTTACGAAACTTGGTCCGGCACGTTGGGCATTCATCCTCTGGCTTCGGCCAGCTATCGTCTCGATGGCATCGCTCCAGCGGTTCAAGCCGCCTCGAGCGAACCCATTTCGACGCCCCGGGTGCCAATCCGCCCGCCTCATTTTGCCGTGCCGCTCACGTCGAGCCCCGTGCAAATGCCTTACGCCACTCGCTAGTTTTCGTTGCGACGATCCGCGATGGGCGAGCCTGCGCTCGTTGACTATACTAATCCAACTCCCAGACCGGTAACGCGACAACGTCTTTCAAGCGGTCTGACTCCTTACTGTTCGAACCTTAGTGACGATATCCGCTTCATCTGCTGACCGCAGCGGTCCACCGCGCGATTCACTTCCCTGGCTCTTACGAGTCGTGCCGGCCCTGGATTCGCTGCGCGGTTACACGATCCACACGTTCCGTCGCGATCTGTTTGCGGGGCTCACCGTCGCCGCCGTGGCCGTGCCCCAAGCGATGGCCTACGCCACGATCTTTGGCATGCCGCCCCAGTATGGCCTTTACACGGCGATCGTGATGACCGCCGTCGGCGCGTTGCTCGATTCCTCGAAGCAATTGATCAACGGCCCTACCAACGCGATCTCCATCGCGATGCTCAGCGCGCTCGCCATTGTGCCCGCCGATGATCGTATCTCCGCCGCGATCCTCATGGCCGCGATGATAGGAATGATTCAAACCGGCATCACGCTACTGCGGCTGGGCGACCTCTCGCGTTATATCTCCCACGCCGTCATCGTCGGCTTCACTGCCGGGGCGTCGGTGCTGCTGGTGTTGGATCAGATGAAAAACGTCTTGGGCCTCTCCGCCCGTGGCGATCATCACGACCATTTCCTCAAGCGGTTTTATCTGACGATGACCGAAGGGGGCGACGTTCACTACTACACGCTCGCCGTCGCCATCGGGACAATTGTCGTGGCGCTATTTTTGAAGTGGATCAATCGTCGCCTTCACTTGGGCTTACCAGAATTGCTGATCGCGATCGCCGCCGCCGCTTATGCCAGCTATCACTGGCAACTCGACCAGCACGGCGTGCAACTCATTCAAAAAGTCCCTCGCAATTTGCCACACTTCCAAGTCCCCGATTGGAATTGGAACCGCGTGCAGCAACTCGCCGGCAGTGCCGTGGCGATCGGCATGTTGGGGCTTCTGGAAGCGATCGCGATGGCCAAATCCATTGCCGCGCGGACCAAGCAAAAACTCGATATCAACCAGCAATGCTTGAGCGAAGGCCTCGCCAACCTCACCGGCAGTTTCTTCCAATGCTTTCCCGGGTCGGGTTCGCTCACGCGGTCGTACATCAACCATCAAGCCGGCGCGGCCACCCAGTGGTCCGGAGTGATCTGTGCCGCCGGTGTCGCGGCAACAATGCTCGCTCTTGCTCCGCTGGCTCAATATATTCCACGGGCGGCACTGGCTGGCGTGCTGCTGCTCGCGGCGACGCGGATGATCGACATCGCGGGGATTCGCTATCACTTCCGCGCCACGAAATTCGATGCCGTGATCGTCACGGCAACCGCGCTTTCGGCGGTGTTCGTTTCGATTGAATTCTGCATCCTCGTGGGAACGCTTTTGTCGTTCTTGATTTACGTCCCCAAGGCCGCCAAGGTCACAATGGAAGAATTGGTGATCGACCCCAGCGGCACGATCCGCGAACGCTATCCCAACGACACCCCTTGCGACCGCATCAAGCTGGTGAATTTCGAAGGCGAATTATTCTTCGGCAGTTCTCCCGACTTCGAAGCGCATCTGGAGCAGATCGAAGTGGAACTTCCGTCCACAACCAAGGTCATTTTGCTCCGTGTAAAACACCTGCGTAATCCCGACGCCGTTTGTATGCAGCTGCTCTCCGATTTCATAGAACGAATCGAAGAACGCGGGCTCAAGCTGTGCCTCGCCGGGGTGCGTGACGATTTTTACAAGATTCTCGATCAAGTAGGAATCGTCACGCACTTAGGTCCCGACCGAGTTTTCCGCGAGACGGCCCAAGTTTGGTCGAGCACCACGATGGCGATGAATTGGGCGCACGAGCAGCTCGCAGGCGACTACTGCGCCACCTGCCCGCGGCAGAATTCCACCGCAGGCCAAGACAACGCATGGCACTTCGCCATCTAAAATAATCCCCCTCCCGGTACTCGGGGAGGGTCCTCCGAAGCGCCGCAAAGCAAATCGCGTCTTCGAGGGCTTACCGCTTCGCAGGCATCCCTTCAATCGACAACTGCTTGTCGTACTCAATCTGCATCGTGTACTTCAGCACCTTCTGCTTCGGCCCAATCGCTTGAGCAGGGACTTCCACGTCCCACCGCAGGATGCCGTCCTTCCGCTGGTTCATTTGATACGATTCATCCTTGCTCAATTCCTCGTCGCTCCGCACGAGCGTCACCTTGATATCGTTCTCACCCACGGTCGGCATCCGGTCGAGCAGTCGCACCTTGGCTGGTTTGTCGCCGAAGTTTTCGAGCTTCAACTCGTAGATGAAATCGACCACCCGATTGCCACCTTGGATCCGTTCATCTTTCTTGAGCAGCTTCCGCTCGGCACGCAGCGACGAGTCGATGCCCAATCCGACGGTAAAGCTTTCACCCACCGCGACGGTCGGCATCTCGCCACGACCAACAAATTGCCCGCCTAAGAATGTTGCCACCGGGCCAGCCAAAAAGACTTCGTCGCTAGTGTTGGTGAGCTTCGCTTCTTCGTAAACAAAGCTGGTCAGCACCGGCGTGGCCAAACGATAAAACTCGCCCTTGAGTGGCATCGAAGCGATTTGAATCAACTGGCGATCCGAACGACTGGGCAGACTCGTGCTATTGGCCAGCTTGTAACTGACGCTCACCCCATCGGCAGGCTTGATCGATTGATCATCCATGCGGAGCGTACTCAGCGAGTTATTCAAATCCATCAGCTGCAACTGGCTGGCAAATGAATTGAGCCCCACATCGGTATTGGCGGTTTGCCCAGAGAAATCCCAGCCCCCCACGCCGCCGTATCCACCCATACCGCCTCCCATCCCTCCGCCACGACCGCTCCTGACGATATCCCTTCCAGCAAACGCCGACTCTGAGGCGGGGGCATTCGCCATCTGGCCAGGTGCCATCGCGGCATTCCCCCGTGCTTTGCTCAATTGATCGATCTCCTGCTTCATCCGCGAATAATTCTGCGCGGCGAGCATTGGTTCCTGAACCTGCACGGGCTGGCCCAATTTAATCGTCAACGCTTCCAAAGTTGGTGCCTTGGCCACAAGCGAGGGCGTTGCCGTCGACAACACCATGTGTACGTCGTTCCAATCTTCACCGCTCATTTGCTGAATCGAAGCATTGTATTCGACTGTGATTTCGTCTCGTGCTTCCGTGGCCCGCAGGTTATACGATGGAGTCCAGCTCGCATTCCCCACCAGATAGCTCAGCCGCAACGTCGCCGCGCCTGCCTCGGTCGCATTGATAAACACCACCGCTTCGCGCACCGTTCGCGCCGAACCCTCGGCGATTGTTTGCCGCTTACGTTTCAAGAGTTCCATCTCTTGATTGTGGGAGCGCTCTTCCTTGGCCAGTTCCAACTCGCGCTCACCGATGCGATCCCGCTCAGCAAACATGAATTCGGTGAGCGTTTTAAGCGTCTCGGCATTGAGTACGCCGCTTTTGAGTTCTTGATTCGAGGTGCTTGCTGTAAAATCTTTGAGGTTCTCAAGATAGGCTTTGCGTTCATTGAGCAATGTTCGTTCTTCGATCACCGCTGCGATTTTGTCCGCCACTGCCTGGATTTGTTCGTCGAGCTCGCGGACTTCCTGCCGCACGTCGGCTTCAATCGGCCGCTCGCGATAACGGACCGACCGCACTTGCACTTCGCCCGTCGGTTCGGCAAACAAGCTTCCGGTAATCACGCTCTCTGGCAGGCTCGAAACCACAACTTCGACCAAGCCATCGACGCTCTCAAGTTCGATCTCGCGTGTGACCAAAGCTTGCCCCTGATAGACCGTCACATCCGTCACCCGGCCTTCGGTGACAATCGGCTCGGCGGCGGCCAGCGGCGTGATAGCAAGCATACAAACGACGAAAACAGCAACACACGTGCGGCAAATCATGGGGTTTCTCCAAGAGATAAGGTTGGCTTCACACCTTCGACGCACCAAGTTTCGGAAAAGTTTCCCGTGCGCGTCAAGAATTCGGAGAAATTTAGCCGCGATCGAACTTGGAACAATCGTCTGGAATAACGGTAAAGTGAAGATCGGTTTAGTTTGAAACGAGAGTACGGTCCGAGTTGTTTGCGGATAACGTGCCGCAGAGCAGCCTATCTAGTCGAGCCCCAGACGCTGCGTTAAAGTATTACCGCGGCCGTCACAACATCAACTCGTCTGACGTTCCCTTGAGATTTTTCGGCACTGGGAAATGAGGGTCTTCCAATACTTATCAAGAAGGGAACGATATGAGCGAAGGTCAACAGGAATTCAAGCTTTCCGAGCGGGTCATCCCAGCGCAATACCTTATCCCGTTTATCCTGGTTACGACGCTCTTCGCGCTTTGGGGTTTCGCCAACGATGTGACCAATCCGATGGTGGCGGCATTCAAGAATGTGCTGCTAATTAGTAACTTCCAGAGCGCTCTGGTGCAGGCAGCCTTCTACGGGGGCTACTGTTTCATGGCGATCCCGGCCGCGCTGTTCATCCACCGCACTAGCTATAAGGCGGGTGTGTTGATGGGCTTGGCGCTCTACGCAATCGGTTGCCTACTGTTCGTGCCAGCCGGCTGGTCGATGGCGTTCGCTTCGTTTTTGGCAGCTTACTTCATCATGACTTGCGGCTTGGCGTTCCTCGAAACCACGGCGAACCCTTACATCTTGGCAATGGGTCCAGAGCACAACGCGCCCCGCCGGCTCAATTTCGCCCAGGCATTTAATCCCTTGGGCTCGCTACTGGGGATGTTCGTCGCCAAGGACCTGATCCTCGCCCGCCTTGACCCCGCCGACGAAGAGGCTCGTCGATCGCTAGCCTCTTCCGACCCTCAGGCGTTTCTCGCCCTGCAAGAGCACGACCTGGGCGTCATTGTCGTACCCTACGTCACTCTCGGACTGGTAGTGCTTGCCACGCTCATTCTGTTTTACTTTTCCTCGCTGCCGGAAGGAGAGGTTTATGCTCAAGGCGATGGCCGTATCGGCGCAACGCTGAGACGACTTAGCCGCAATAGGCGCTATCTGGGCGGTGTCGTGGCTCAGGCATTCTATGTCGGAGCGCAAATCATGTGTTGGACGTTCATCATTCAATATGCAGAAAACGAGCTGGGTATGCCGCGCCCTGAGGCCCAGGCCTACAACATCGTAGCGATGGTCATCTTCGTCACGAGCCGCTTTATATGCACCTACCTACTCAAGTTTTTTAACCCTGGTGCGTTGCTCGGGGTCTTGGCCTTGTGCGGCATGCTGTTGGTGCTTGGAACGATCTTCCTTGAAGGCAAGACTGGCTTGTACAGTTTGGTTGGCGTCTCCGCCTGCATGTCGCTGATGTTTCCCACCATTTATGGTATCGCTCTTGAAGGGCTAGGCGAGGATGCCAAGTTTGGTTCCGCCGGACTCATTTGTGCGATCGGTGGGGGCTGTGTGATGCCTCCGCTTCAGGCGTTGATCATGGACGGCCCGGCCTGGCACATTGCCGGTCAGACACTCTCTTCAACCCGCGCATCCTTTTTCTTGCCGCTGCTTTGCTTCGTTGTTATTGCAGTCTATGGATTCGCCAATCGGAGCAATAAAGGAAACTAGACCCTCAGCAACACTGCCCGCCTTTCTAAGTATCATCAATGCCACTTGTCGCGACCAAATCCGCCCATCCCGCCGCCTTGGCAAACTTTGCAACCAAATTCCCCTCACTTGCGGCCACACTCCCCTCGGCCACGCTGAGCGAGTAAAATCAAAGGTCACCCACCACTCGCCCACGCTTGCCGTATGCCCGCTTCACCCCGCCAACCCGAATTGCTCGCCCCCGCCGGGGATCGGCTCTGCATCACCGCAGCCGTCGAAAACGGCGCCGACGCGGTTTACTTCGGCCTCGAATCCGGCTTCAATGCCCGCGCTCGCGCGACGAATTTGCATATCGAAACGCTCCCCGAAGTGATGGGCTTCTTGCACGAACGCGCGGTGCGTGGATTCGTCACGCTCAACACGCTCATCTTTCCCAGCGAGCTCGATGCTGTTGAGCGCACCATCGTTCAACTCACCGCAGCGGGTGTCGATGCCGTCCTCGTGCAAGACCTCGGGCTCGTGCGGCTCATCCGCGCGATCAGCCCCGATCTACCCATTCACGCCTCCACGCAAATGACACTCACCAGCACCGAATGCATCCGCGTTGCCGAGCAGCTGGGCATCGAACGAGTCGTCTTGCCACGCGAACTTTCGATCGACGAAATCCGCGCGATCCATGAACAAACCACCATCGAGCTCGAAACCTTCGTGCATGGCGCACTGTGCGTTGCTTATTCGGGCCAATGCCTCACCAGCGAATCGCTCGGTGGCCGCAGCGCGAACCGTGGCCAATGCGCGCAAGCCTGCCGTTTGCCTTACGATTTGATTTGCGATGGTGAAGACGTCGATCTGGGCGATCAGAAGTATTTGCTCAGCCCGCAAGATCTTGCCGCCTACGCACTCGTGCCAGAATTAATGAACGCAGGCGTCAGCTGCTTGAAGATCGAGGGCCGCTTGAAAACGCCCGAGTACGTCGCCAACATCACCAGCCACTATCGCCGCGCAATTGATGCCGCCGTGGCCGAGCGGCCACTCGATTTCACCAATCGCGACGTCCGCGAGATGGAACTTTCGTTCTCGCGCGGATTTTCGCCCGGTTGGCTCCAGGGCTGCGATCACAAGATGCTCGTCCCCGCGACCAGCTCCGCCAAACGGGGCGTGCTGCTCGGTAAGATTATTCAAATCCGCGGCCAGCGAGTCGTCGTCGAACCAGTCGGCGAAGTCGCGCCGGGCGATGGCATTGTCTTCAGCGGCGACCGCGAACAAGGAACAGAGCAGGGGGGCCGCGTCTACGAAGTCACGCCCCGCGGCAAGCTGGTCGAGCTCGCCTTCGGCCGCGACTCCATCGATTTCAGCCAGCTTTATCCCGGCCAGCAAATCTGGAAGACCGACGACCCCCAACTCACCAACCGCCTTCGTAAAACCTTCAGCAGCACAAAACCACTCCGCCGCGTTCCCTTAGATATCACCCTCACCGCAACCACCAGCAGCCGCTTGCTGCTTAGCGGCCAAGCCACCAACGGTGCGCACTTCACAATTGAATCCAACGAACCCCTCGCCGCCGCCACCAAGCATCCGCTCACCAAGGAAGTTCTCACTGCCCAACTCGGCCGCCTCGGCAACACGGTTTACGAACTGCGCAACCTCAATGCCAAAATCACCGGCAGCCCCATGGTGCCCCTGAGCGTACTAGGCCAACTCCGCCAAACAATGATCGCGGAACTCCACCAATCACTATCAACGCCCGCCCCCCGCCGCTCCCGGCTTAGCGACAACTCCCCCCTAAATGTTGCGGCATCAAGTCAAACAGCAATCGACGCCCACCCCAACCTCCGCATCCTCTGCCGCACACTCGATCAGGTCGAAGCCACACTCAACGCCGGGATGCGCGAACTCTTCACCGACTTCTGCGACATCCGCGAATATCGCCAAACCGTGGAAATCGCCCATGCGCAGAATGCCAAGATTTATCTCGCCACGCCCCGCATTCTAAAACCGGGCGAAGCCGGTATCTTCCGCGCGCTTGCTAAACATGGTGCCGACGGCTGGCTCGTCCGCAATCTCGCGGGTCTTGGGTTTTGCCAGGAAAACAACATCCCCTTTGTCGCCGATTTTTCACTCAATGCCGCCAACCAACACACCGTCGATTACCTGCGCAATCTCGGTGCCGAGCGCGTGACCGTCTCCTACGATCTCAACCGCGATCAATTGTTGGAACTCGTCGACGCCGTGCCGCCGCAACGGCTCGAAGTCGTGCTGCATCAACACATGCCGATGTTCCACATGGAGCACTGCGTCTTTTGCTCGGTGCTTTCGCCGGGAACGAACAAACACAATTGCGGCCGGCCCTGCGACGATCACGAAGTCAAACTCCGCGATCGCATTGGCATGGAACACGTGCTGCAAGCCGACGTCGGTTGTCGCAACACGTTGTACAATGCCGTTCCCCAATCGGCGGCCGAAGCTGCGCCGCAACTCCTCTCGCGCGGGCTGCGAGATTTTCGCGTGGAACTGCTCGATCAATCACCCAGCGAAGTGGCACAACTGATCGATCTCTATCAGCAACTCCTCGCTGGCCAAGTCACCGGCAAGCAAGTCTGGCAGCAACTCAAAGCCGCCAACCGCGTCGGCGTCACCCGCGGCACGCTCGAAGAACGCCGCAACCCTCTCGCGATTCTCTAATTCCCCTCCCGGTACCCCGGGAGGGCTAGGGGAGGGAGCTTTTGAATCGGAATTAAAACTCGATTATGTAACGAGTTACAAATGCCGATACACATCGCCTCGTTGACCAACGCGAACCACTAACACCAGCAACTGCTCATCCTGAATCTGATAGATAATTCGATAGTCGCCGGAACGAATCCGATAAAGGCTCTCTTCACCGGCAAGTTTGACGACTCCACGGGGGCGAGGATTCTCACTTAACGAATCAATCTTGCGGGCGATTTTCTTGCGGTCAGAAAGTGGAATCTTAGCGAGCGACTCCACAACCGAAGGTTTCAATTCCACGCGATACGTCATAGCGACGAGTTTATTCGCGGGATCAGTCGACGCCTAGTTTTTTCTTGGCCCGAGCCCAAGGAATGGATCCTTTTTCCTTAAGGGCCTTCTTGGCGAGCTTTACATCTTGCTGCTCTTCCCAGGCCTCCAAGCGTTCCAAATCCTCGATCGGCACTAACACCGCCACCCGTTTGCCGTGCCGATTGATGGCAATCCGCTCGCCCCCAAAGGCGACCGTGTTGAGTGCCGTGGAAATTTCTTGTCGCAACTGACTGGCTTCGATAGTTTTCATGAAATTAGGCGTTTTGTACAAAATGGTCTTTTTGTACAATTATCGATCATAATCCTAGACTGTCAAGAAAACTTAAAGGAACAAAATCATGCACTATCTCTACGGCACAAAACGTGGCCAGCGACGGCTCGTCGCTACGTTCGATTCCGAGCAGCAACTGCTGTCCTACGTCCGCTGGGCCACCTTGGAAAGTCACGGACCGCAGCAAGGCAAGTTCGAACAAGGCAGCGCACTCGTGGGGAGCGAATCGTGGGACAATTCCACCGAACTCGACACTGCGGACGACCCAGAAAACGTCCCGCACAATCCCACGCCCAGCATGCTCTAAAAACTAAGAAGGCAACGACAAAGCCACAAAGGTCACCAAGAAGTAAGAGACAGAGAACGTGAGTTACTTAGTACTCTTTGTGTCTTAGTGGTTAAGAAATTCTTCGAAAACTCACTCGCCGGCGTCCTTTTCTTCGTCGGCATATCGCTGACGATCTTTTTCTGTTTCGTATCCCACCGGTTCGATGCGACTCACTCGATTGCCAAGGCGTTCTTCCGCCGCGTCGGAATTGCCGCTTCCGGCCGCGTCTTGCAGATTCGCAATGCTCGGATCGCCGTGGCCAATCGTCGATCCCGCGAGTCCGCCCCAGGCCGTGCCGCCGCCGGCATCACCCACCGCATGCACGTCGCCCAAATGACCACGCCGTCGGCGGTCCTCGGCCATGTATCCTTCGGGAGCGATCGTGTCCTGCGGCCCGCGCGGTCGGCCACGATTCAGATCCGCCGCGAATTCGCCGCTGACGGAAAGCTCTTCGGCACATCGAACACAATGTCGCGCGAAGGGTATCGCCTCCAGCCGCGCCAGCGCGATCCCCTTGCCGCACTGTTCGCATTCGCCATAAGAATTGGCGGCGATGCGCGCGAGCGCGTCACGAACTTCCGTGGCCAGATAACCTTCGTTTTCGGCCAGCACCGCGCTCATGTCGCGCGAAAATTCTTCGCTGCCCAAATCGGCCAAATGCAAAGGAACATGTGACAACTCGCCGTTAACCGACTGAAAGGCCTCCTCCGCGACGGCCATGCCATCGTGCCGAATCCTTTGCTGCAACGCGACCAATGCCGCACGAAACCGTTCCACCTTCTTTCGATCCATCCGAGTCAAGCCTCCCACCCTTAGAGCAACGTGTGTCTATTTCAATTCTAGGGTTGCTGGCAGGTAGAGGTCCAATGTTTCAAGTTCGACAGCAACTCTGGCTATGGTGAGATGACGAGGCGAAAAAAATTTGAGTGACAAGGACAGTTGAATGGGTGAGGACGGTGTATTGTGGCGTGAAGTCGTTGCCCACTCGTTATGGCAGACGTTTCTGACCTCTGACCTGCGGTCTCTCCTCCTTTCACCCCGGCCAAAAATTGTTGTGGCGAGTCGTTTCGCAATCGCGATAATGGTGCTCGCCACTTATGAGGCGTGTTCTTTGATAACCGAAACCGTAACTGTGCTTTTGGAACGTGCTCGATCATGCGTTTCGACCAAAAGTCGACTCGTTTTGGCACGTGCGTATTTCGCAAGGGCTTGAACTTTCAGCACTTGTGACGTCGCCCAGTGACAAAATCCGGGAGTTTCGTCACCAAAGTTGGGACCCCAGTGATCGGGCGAAAAATCTGCTTGGCCGCGCCAGAGCGATGCAAACCAAGCAAACCTCGCAAAGCTGGCAAAGCAGAAAAATTTGCAGGCTGGACCGAGTAACACGAGTTCCGGCAATGAAGTAGAACAATCAAGGCGATGCCGGAACTGCGCGGAGCTTGTTCGCGGCCTACGACTAACGATTCGCGAAACTCGAAATAAACCCTGACAATTTCGACAAGTTGGAAGAGTTGGAAGTCTTGAAATGAGAGACACTAGGATAAGGCCATGGACTCTAGGACGGTGGAAATATGTCCTTGGTCCCACAGTCCACAGTCTTACGGTCTACCGTCCCACTCACCCCCTGGGCGGGTGGTTGCTTGGTGGTTTGGCGAAGCACGGGATTCGCTCGGCGAATCGCAACGTGGTAATTTGTGATAGAAACAGGGCTAGCTGGTAGCATAGGTAAAATTTGTCGGGGAAATCCTTGACTTGGCCATGGGCGCCGGACTACAACTAGAGCTGTCCAGGGCGTGTGCCCGCGACATTTGATAGCGTTCACGCAAACGAGTAAGACCTAATTCGCGTCACAACCTAACAGCCAGTTCCACAAGGAATAGCTAATTACCCGAGCGACAGCCTGAGCCTTCTTAGTGTATTGCGGAATCGCGATGCGCGAGAAGTTTCAGGCTGTCGCTTTTTTGTGAATTGCGTTGGGAACAACACAACCACAAGAAGCGACGTGCCCGCGAGTTGCTGACTCAACGGCTTCACCGCCAGACGTACATCCGATAGAAGACTGCTAATTAACTGAACCGGTACCCGAATTTCTTTCCTCAAGCGGCGCTTGGTATGCGCTGTTTGATTCCGAAAGATTTTCGCGTGCCGGTTTTTTTGTTGCCTGCATTTTTGTGTCGCCGCCAAGCAAGGCAAGGTCCGCGACGGACTGAATTTGGATTTATCAGCATCATACGGAAATCAACTGGAGAAGAATTAATGAGAAGACAACAAACTGCCACCGCCGCCTTGGCGTGCTTGGCCCTGTGTTTGGTCTGTGCGACTTCGCTTCGTGCCACGACCATTCACTCCAACGTTTCGGGAGCCACTGTCAATTTCACGGGCATCAGCGAAGGCTCCCCCTCGGGCGATCCCGAACCTCTCTACGGCCAACCCAACGCCGTTGGCGACACGCTGGTGTTCCCCACGACCTCGAACTTCTCAGCAAGCTCGCTGGATGGTGCAGCCTCGGATCAAACCGACGGCAAGTTGACGCTTACTATGGAGGCCAAAGCGGGCTACACGCTCACATCGCTGAATATCTCGGAAGGTGGACTCACGACTTTGAATGCACCTTTCGGTGGAAATGCCTTTACGCAAGTCGTGGGCTTTGCCGTGGTAAAGGTGCTGGAGATCGACAATCTGCCGGTCGTATTGCCTGCCGTGCAATCCTTTATGTCGTTTACGCCACTCGGCGGTCAGTATTTGTTGAGCTCAATCGGCGGCTCGTCGTACTCCACGGGCTGGACCGGCACGTTGACCTCGTTGTTTCCAGCAGGCACCACGAAGGCCTTGATCACATTAAACAACAACCTGTTTGCCGCCAGCCTGGGTAATGGCACGCGGGCATTCATCGATAAGAAAGCGTTCGAAATCGATATCGAAACCGAGCTCGTTCCCGAACCAACGACCGTTGCGCTCGGCGTCTTTGCGGCGGTGGGAATGACCTTAACCTCGATTCGTCGTCGGCTTGCTATCTAGGCCTATATTCTAGGCGAATTCGTTGAAAACTAACGATAAGGGAGTGCCGATGGGCGCTCCCTTATTTTTTGGCCTCGCACAGCCACGCATCATCTGCCGCTGTGAAAACCGCTTGCTCCCGTGGCAGGGCGGTTAGCTGAAAATGACCGCGGAACTCTCCTACTGTCATTTCCCGCCGCGGACCCAACCCACACCATTCCGCCAGCAGCCCGATGATCCGCTCGGCAGGAACGCCTAGCTGGCGATAGTGCGAGAGCCGACTGTCGCCGTGCCGTTTGGCTAGCCGACGACCATCTTCGCCCACAACTAGTGGGAGATGCGTGTAGGTTGGGATGGGGTTTAAGCCGAGAAGTCGGTAGATCAGCATTTGCCGGGGCGTGGAGCTTAGTAAGTCATTGCCGCGAATGACTTGGTCGATCCCTTGCCGAACGTCGTCCACCACCACTGCCAATTGATAGCTTGGAAGTTGCTCCTTGGTGCGGACTAGAAAATCGCCAATCGATTGCTGGATATCGAATAGTTGGTGGCCAGCGAATTGATCGTCGAAATCGGTGACGCCCTCGGGCACTCTTACCCGCAATGCGACGTCACGCCTAGTAAGATCGGCGGTTGAAAGAGGCCTTCGAACAGTCGGTCGACAAGTCTCCGGATAACGCAGCTCATGATCGTCGCCGTGGGGTGCCGACAGCGCGGCATCTTCGATCTGCTTGCGCGTGCAACCGCAACAATACAATTCCCCCTGCGCCGCCAGTTTCGCCAGGGCTGCTTCATAGGGCGCAAGATCATGTCGTTGATAAAAGGGACCTTCATCCCAATCCAGCCCCAGCCAGTTCAGCAGGTCGATCGACTCTTCGGCGGCACCCTGTTTGATCCGCGGGCCGTCGAGATCTTCGATCCGTAGCACAATCTCCCAACCTTGCTGTCGCGCCATGGCCCAAGTCACTAGAAACGTCCGTGCGTTGCCCAGATGCAAAGCGCCGGTGGGAGAAGGGGCAAGACGTGTGCGGTGGGTGGGCATAAGGAAGTTGCTTTGAATTACAAACGATCAACCCTTGAGCAATCTCTCAGTTATTCTCTCGACAAGTGCCGGGAGTTGTGAGAATGTATAACCGATTTTCCGACGCCGCCACACTCCGAAGCACGAACCACACCGTATGAAGATCACTCCTAATTCCATGCTTGCCACGTTTGGACCTGCCTTCGCGGCCGTTGTCGGGATCTTGTTACTGTCGTACGGCTTTATCGAACCGCATCGCCCCTGGTTTGTCGCGGGCAGCATCCTCCTAGCCGCGGGGATCATCGCGGCCCGAATTCGACAGAATTACGTGGAATAAAGCGATTTTCTTGCCTCCGTGGCGAATTGAAATTAAGATAGTTGCAGGCATCAACAGCTCCAAAGTCCTTTTTCAGCAGGCTTGTTCTCGTGCAATAATCGCACCGCTGCGGCTTTGAATTCTTACAAAGCAGTTCTGCGCTAACAAACTTAGCGTGTTCTTCTAGCCCGCCAGTCTTATTTGGTAACGAAATTGCGCTAATAGGAAAATTATGTTGCGAACACGATGGATATATTTGATTGTCTTGGCGACTTGCGTGGGTAACAACTCCGCGTGGGCCGCTTTTGATTTGGTAATCACGATCCCCTCGCCGGGGAGTTTCACGTCCACTCAGCTTTCGTATCTACAATCGTCCTTAGCCAGTGCGGAAGCTCGCTGGGAAAGCGTTATCACAGGTTATCAACCTGGGATCAGCATCACAGGCATGTCGATTACCGTGCAATCGGGTTCGGACTTTGCCGCCGCGACTCCACCGGCCACGCTCTTTCAAGGAGGTTACTTTGTCGGCGTGAGCAGCACTGTGCTGATCAATCCGACGGTCATCGACAATTATGCCGCGTGGACGGGAGCCGGCTTTCCTAGCCCCAACCCTGCTTATCTGGGACTCAACTATTTGGAAGATATTCTCGCTCACGAGATTGGCCATTCGCTTGGTATCGGCACGCTGTGGGACGACAACGGCGTTTATACGAATGGCACAGGCATGTATGTCGGCGAGTATGGTCTCAAGGCTTATCGCGAGGATTTCGATCCGGGAGCGACGTTTGTTCCGATCGAACTCGCGGGCAGCGGGGGAACTATTGACCAGCATTGGAATCAACTTATGCGAAGTAGCTCGCAAGAAGGTAACCCCGGCAACCCGTTCAGCCTTTCGCCGCTCACCGGTATTACCGATGCCCAAGGTCGTGATCTTGGCTTGGAATTGATAACGGGAGCACTCGACCCTGACTACGGCAAACCATTTTTGAGTCGGATGACGGTCCAATCCTTACGCGACTTGGGATTTACAGTCGTTCCCGAGCCATGCAGTTTTATGTTGGGATTCACGATCTGCTTAACGCTGAGTTGCCGAAGGCGTTTTTCCCTTTAGCTCGCGCAATCTTTCCGGCGTGAGTTCGGGTAAGCTGTCGACGACGAGCCTGGCATGTGAGAGTTCCGCACGCGTCGCGGTTCCAGTGAGGGCAACGCTCGCCATGCCAGCCCGATTGGCGGCTTCAATCCCCGCCGGGGCATCTTCCACGACCACGCATTGTTCAGGTGGCACGCCCAAGCGTTCACCGGCAATCTGAAAGACTTGAGGATCGGGTTTGCCACGTTTGACGTCGACTCGCGTCACAACGGCATCAAAGAGTGCCGCACGTCCCAAACATTCGAGTGTGAGCTTGATATTCTCTGGCGGCCCCGACGAACCCACGGCCAAGCGAAAGCCGGCTTGATGCAAGGCATCGAGTAATTCCGCAGCGCCGTCAATCGCCGGGAAATTCTCTCGGATGATATCACGATACAAAGCTTCCTTGCGATCGTCCCAAGCGCGGATGTCGTCGTCGCTCAGATTGGCACCATACAGCGCGGTAATAATGTCATGACTCGTGCGGCCAAAAGTTTTGCGAAACTGAGCTTCCGTGAATGAAGCGCCGTGCTCGCCAAACATTTTGAGCCAGCTTTGAAAATGAGCCTGATACGAGTCGATCAACACACCATCGACGTCGAAGATAACTGCGGTCCGTGCCATGTCTGTACCTCAAACAGCCGTTTTGGGTTTCGTTAATAGCGAAACAACAATGAGCGTCAAAAATCCGAGCGGGATTGTCACGATGCCGGGTTGGCTGAATGGCACGAGGGCCTTCTCGGCTGGCAATCCATAAACGGCCGCGAACGTATCGCCACTCAAAAGTATCCAAGCGAGCGAGCTCACCATTCCCACGAGGACCGCGGCGATCACCCCTTGCTTGGTGACGCCTCGCCAAAAAAGCAGCATCACGAGTGAGGGCAGATTCGCCGAAGCGGCTACGCTGAACGCCCAACCCACCAAGTAGCTGACATTAAGACTTTGAAACAGAATCCCGAGGACAATTGCCAAGCAACCCACCACAACTGATGCGATTTTGGCCACGCGCACCTGTTCATGCTCGGAAAGCTTTTCGTGAGTGAACAATGAAATTAAATCGTGCGACACGGCACCGGCTGATGCCAAGATTAAGCCACTGACCGTGCCAAGAACCGTGGTAAATGCAATTGCCGAGATCACGGCAAACAGGTTTTCATCCAAGCCACGGGCCAACAGCGGTGCCGCCATGTTGCTGTCGCTCACGTCGAGTGAACCACTGGTCATGGCCCCCAACCCCATGTAGAGCGTCAATACATAAAAGAATCCGATGCAGGCGATGCCCACGATCGTGCTTTTCCGAGCCGCTGCCGCATCTTTCACCGTGTAGTAGCGAATCAGAATATGCGGTAGCGACGCCGTGCCACAAAACAAAGCGAGCATCAGCGACAAAAAGTTGAGTTTATCGACGAACTTGTCGCTGCGTATGCCTTTGAACGTGGGTGATTCTCCTGGCCGCAAAACTTGCGATCCGGGCGTTGGATGAGGTGAAAAAATTGTCGTGACCTCAGCTGGTTCAACGCCTTCAGACGAAAGAAATTTTTGGCTGTGCCACAACACAACTTCGCTTTGCTGCAAAGTACTAATAAATTTCAACGGCCCAATGGGCCTGGTCGAGGTTTTTCCGTCCGGCAGACTGCTGAGAAACCCAACCGGTCTTAGCGAAGCATGACCAGGACCAACACCTTTGGGCAAACCATTGACCAGAACTTCTCCGCTGGAAGTTTGCGTTAAGGTCTGACATTCCCTCAGTAAGGCTTTGCCATCGGTTTGGGGATCGATCAACCAAGTGACGATCTCTTTGGTTTCTTTATTGCGTGTGCGCAAATAAGGGGGGAATCCCAGTTTGCCGCCTGTGTCGAGCAACTCGTAGTCCGCCAATTCAGGAACATCGCTCGCAGCCTGGGGGAACTCTCCAGCAATGGGGCCGAGTGTGCGAAACTGATAGCCATCCAAACCACCGTCTTTGACATCAAATCCTCGATTGAGCACCATCACGGTGAGGATCGCGCTGAAAATGACGAGCAGCGCCCCTTTCAGAAATTGCACCCACGTCGTGGAAACCATGCCCGCCGTGACAACAATCACGATCACCGTGGCTCCCACGAGCAACACGCCCACCCAGTGAGGCAAGCCTAGCAAAGGTTGAATCAGCACCCCGGCACCCACCATCTGCGGAATCAAATAAAACACGCTCACGGCGAGCGTGCTTACTCCGGCCGCCAGTTGAATACCGCGTGATTGAAACCTTGCGTTGAGTGCATCGGCAAATGTGAAACGGCCGAGCCGTTTCATGGGCTCGGCAATGACGAATAGTGCGACGACCCAACCCGCCAAATAGCCAATCGAATACAAGAAGCCGTCGTAACCGTAAAACGCAATCATCCCGCAAATGCCCAGGAAGGACGCGGCGGAAAGATAGTCACCGGCAAAGGCCACGCCATTCACGAACCAGGGAATTTGTCCGTGGGCGGTGAAGTAGCCCTGCGACGATTTCGCACGGCTCCCTAAGAAGAAACTCAATCCCAAGGTGATCGCCACAAAGATCAGAAAGAACAAGATGGCGATCGGCGAAGTGCTATGAATCACGACTGGTCCTCACTCGCGCCACAGCAAACTCCATAGATTAACGCGAGCACGATGGCCGCCAAGATCAGTGCGAAGCCATACCAGATGGCCACGTTGATCCCAGCCCAAGGCGTGGCTTCCATCGTGTTGGGAGCAAACGTATTGAGCAATACAAATCCGATATAAAGGACGAGATAAACGGCAAACAGGCTCAACCCAAGCCGAGAATTGCGACTGGTCATAATCATTCCAAGGGAGTCATCAGATGTAAGACGAGTGGCATTAGCATAACGAAAAAAGCTTCTGAATGCCTATGACTGCTGCTCAAATTTGGAACTTTCTGGAGCGGTACAAGTCCGATTGCATGGGCTTTACATCAATAGCTCACACAGTATTTTCGCTTGGCAAGGTAATCCGCGTGGTGCCCAACGCCGCCATGCTCGAACCAGCACTGAGCTAACTCGCTTCATCGCCAATTAGCAGTGAGATAATTTTCAGCACGGCCAGGATATGGTGCGGGTGCTGAAGCGTTTGATTCCGCAGAAACGCCCAAGTCGCACGGGCATGGCGCAGATACTGTCGGCGTGATGCTTGAACCGCTTCCAGGCCGAGTTCTGACAAGGTTTCCTTCCAAACAGGCTCTGTCGCCGCGAGAGCGGTTTCATCGCCGTCAATCGCGGGGAAAATCACATCGTCGAGGGCTTCAAGCCGTGAGACGACCCGGGGATCGTCGATTTCTTCAAAGTGCCGGGAATCTACTTGAGAGTCGTTCACAGATACGTTCCTTTTTGCCCCAACAGACGTCAAGCCGAAATAGAGGAACCAACCCTGGCGGAAGCATTCCGCCAGGGAACTGTCACCCGGCTAGGACAATTGACTTGTTGAATACTACAACAGCTCACGCATTTGTCGTGTAACGATGATAGTGATGTTGCTGTTGTTGGAAGTGACGCCATGAAGCGGGCTTCATCAACGCGGGTTGGTAGGAATTTGCGGCAACGAGGTTTTGCTTTTCCTCGTCGTCTTTTTTCTTCTCTTCCGAACGTTGGTTGGAGGCCACGCTCATCGTGATCGCGGATTTCTCATCCTTTTTCTTCGTGTCTTTGGCGACGCTGTTGGTCGCAGCACCCACGGCAAAACCATTTAATAGCATCACGAGACCTAATGTCGAAACGAAAGCAAATTTAGGGGACATGGGACAGTTCCTTACAGAGGGGGCTTAGATCATGCAGGCGCAAACGAGCCGATGCACGCGCAGCCGGATAAAAAAACAGAGAAAACAAGCGGCCGTGAAAGAAAGTTCGCAGCGATTTAAATCTGCAAACGCACGTGCCGATTCACCAGAGACAGTCCACCGCCTCGCGGGCAGTCCAACGACATAGAACACAAAGAATTCACAGCGGCGAGTTCCAACGTGCTGCTGGAACAAGCCAAGGGAATCTTACCCATCACAGAGTCCAAAGACTCCTCAGCTACGAAAGCAGCTTGTTCTTCAGACTCAGCGAAACCGAGTTGAGCCATCAACGACAGGGACCGGTGGGGCACTGGTGACGATACCACCGCACCATCATCAGAAGCGGCGCGAGCAACCGCAGTGAAGGCGCAGAAAGTGCCCGTCACCAACAGCAAGAACATCAAAATTTGCGACCGCCGACGCATGGTTGAACTCCACGATTCACTATCGTGAGTCATTACGGCGAAGCCAAGAGCAATGTTTGAGTCTTAAGGGAATGTAACGTCCGCACGCACAACATCTGAACATGTTGCACAATCGAAACAATATCTAAACGATTCCCCTTACACCACTTGCTGCGGCAAGTTAATTCCCGGGGCGGAAAGCACCGTCGAACCCGTTAGAAATTCGTCAATCGCGCGGGCGGCGCCACGGCCTTCGTTGATGGCCCACACGACAAGACTTTGGCCCCGGCGACAATCCCCGGCGGCGAAAACCTTCTCGACGTTCGTGGCAAACTCGCCATGCTCGGCGGCAAAAGTTTGCCAGTTGCCGCGCGGATTTTGCGTGGCTACGCCCAGCATTTCGCCCACTTCGAGTTCGGGGCCAATGAAACCCGTGGCTAGAAAAACCAAATCGGCGGGCCAGATTTTTTCGCTCCCTGCGACTTCCGTAAAGGGAGCTTTCTCGCCGGGCTTCGACCAATCGACTTGCACCGTTTTCACACCGCTCACTCGTCCTTTGCCGTTGTCGACAAATTCCTTGGTCAGAATGTTGAACTGACGTGGATCCTCGCCCAATTTGGCTTTGGTCTCGGCATGAGAATAGTCGACGCGATAAACTCTCGGCCACTGTGGCCAAGGATTGTTCGGAGCCCGTTTCTCGGGTGGCACGTCAAGCAACTCGAAGTTCGCAATCGACGTTGCCCCATGACGCAGCGACGTGCCGATGCAGTCGGCACCCGTGTCGCCGCCGCCAATAACGATCACATTCTTACCTTTGGCAGAGAGATATTTGCCGTCGGCCAAGTCCGAATCAAGCAAGCTCTTTGTGTTGCGGGTAAGAAAATCCATGGCCAGATAGATGCCAGCCAGATCGCGGCCCGGGCAACGAGCGGTGGGATCAAACGATTTTGTCGCGCCGGTGGCCAACAACACGGCATCATACTCGTCAATCAATTCCTGCGGATCGATAAACTGCATTTCGCAGCCGCGTTCCTGCATGATTTGGGTCATGTGCCCCGACGGAAAATCCTGTTTGCTACCGACATGAGCGCAAGTGATGAACTCCACGCCTTCGTCGCGCAACAGGTTCACACGGCGTTCCACGACATTCTTATCGAGCTTCATGTTGGGGATGCCATACATCAGCAAACCACCGATGCGGTCGGCCCGTTCGTAAACAGTGACAGCATGGCCTGCCTTGTTGAGTTGAGCGGCTGCGGCCAAACCTGCGGGACCACTTCCCACGATGGCCACCCGCTGGCCGGTTCGCTCGCTGGGGGGCTGAGCAACGACCCAACCCTCGGCGAAGCCACGATCGATGATCGCATTTTCAATGTTCTTGATCGTCACCGGCGGATCGGTGATTCCCAGCACGCAGGCCCCTTCGCACGGTGCGGGGCATGCGCGACCGGTAAATTCTGGAAAGTTGTTCGTCTTATGCAAACGATCGAGCGCATCACGCCAACGGTTCTGATAAACGAGGTCGTTCCACTCGGGGATTAAGTTGTCGATGGGACAACCGTTGTCCGATTGGCAAAACGGCACGCCACAATCCATGCAGCGCGCACCCTGGGTGCGCAAGTGATCAACCTCTGGATTGGTATAGATTTCCAGAAAGTCTCCAGCGCGCTCGACGGGATCGCGATAAGGAACTGCCTTGCGCTCGAATTCTTTAAAACCGGTCGGTTTGCCCATGATAAATAGCTAATTAGTCGTGAGTAGTTCAGTTGTAGTTCTTTAAGGAGCTTTCGCGAAAGTCTAAACCGCTGCGGGTTGCTTCGCCTTACTCTTCTGCTCGAGCATCACGCGTTTGTAATCGGTCGGCATCACCTTCACAAACTGCGGCAGGCACTCGTCCCAGCGGTCGAGAATGTCCGCCGCTACGGCCGACTCGGTGTAGTTCTGATGTTGCTCGACGAGTTCGCGTAGCTCTTCGATGTCTTCGTCGGTTTCGACCTTGTCGAGTTCGACCATGCCGAGATTGCAGTTGGCAAGCAGCTTTTCTTTGGGATCCCAAACATAAGCGATACCGCCGCTCATTCCTGCGGCAAAATTGCGCCCCGTGGGTCCCAAGATCACCACGCGGCCACCAGTCATGTATTCGCAGCCATGGTCGCCCACGCCTTCGATCACCGCTTGAGCACCGCTGTTGCGAACCGCAAATCGCTCGGCAGCCCGGCCGCGATAAAACGCCTTGCCGCTGGTGGCTCCATACAAGCAGACATTGCCGACGATGATGTTCTCTTCGGCAGCAAACGAGGAGTTTTTCGGAGGATAGATCACGATTCGGCCCCCCGAGAGACCCTTGCCGACATAGTCGTTGGCATCGCCTTCGAGTTCGAGGGTTACGCCTTTAGCCAAGAATGCGCCGAAACTTTGGCCTGCTGATCCATTGAACTTGAATTGCACGGTATCGTCGGGCAAACAATCCTCACCCCACTTCTTACAAATCTCGTTGGAAAGGATCGTGCCCACGGTGCGATTCGTGTTGATGATCGTGAGCTCTTCACGGACCTTTTCGCCACGTTCAATCGCTGGTTTGGCCAAATCCAAAAGCTTGGTAATGTCGAGCGATAGCTTGAGGCCATGATCTTGCTTTTGAGTGTTGTAAGTCCCCACGTTCGCATGCGGCTTCTTCACCGGAGTGAGCAGCGAAGTCAGGTCCAATCCATCAGCCTTCCAATGTTTGATCGCTTTGTCCGTTTCCAAGCAATCTACGCGGCCAACCATCTCCTCGATCGTGCGGAAACCAAGCTCAGCCATAATTTGCCGAGCATCTTCGGCAACCATGAACAGATAATTGACGACATACTCCGGCTTGCCGCTGAATTTCTTGCGGAGTTCGGGGTCCTGCGTCGCCACACCCACGGGGCAGGTATTCAAATGACACTTACGCATCATGATGCAGCCGAGGGTAATGAGCGGTGCCGTGGCGAAGCCGAATTCCTCGGCACCAAGAATCGCGGCAATCACCACGTCGCGACCCGTTTTGAGTCCACCGTCGGTTTGCAACACCACACGGCTGCGTAGATCGTTGAGCACCAAGGTTTGATGCGTTTCTGCGATCCCCAATTCCCAGGGGAGGCCGGCATACTTGATGCTCGTGAGCGGCGAAGCACCTGTGCCGCCACCATCGCCGGAGATCAAAATATGATCGGCATAGCCTTTGGCAACACCTGCGGCAATGGTGCCCACGCCGACTTCGGAAACCAACTTGACGCTTACCCGCGCGGCACGGTTGGCGTTCTTCAGATCGTGAATCAATTGCTTGAGGTCTTCGATCGAATAAATATCGTGATGCGGCGGCGGGCTGATCAAACCAACGCCGGGGGTCGAATAGCGAATCTTGGCGATGTAGTCGTCGACCTTGCGACCGGGCAATTCGCCGCCCTCGCCAGGCTTGGCACCTTGCGAAATCTTGATCTGGAGTTCGTCGGCATTCGTCAAATAGTTGATCGTCACGCCAAAACGGCCCGACGCAACTTGCTTGATCGCAGAACGCTTGGAATCGCCATTGGAGAGCGGCTTGAATCGCTCGGGATCTTCACCACCCTCGCCGGTGTTGCTCTTGCCACCCAGGCGGTTCATTGCGATGGCTAAACTTTCGTGAGCTTCCGCGGAGATCGAACCGAACGACATGGCCCCCGTGCAGAATCGTTTCACGATATCCTGGGCAGACATGACTTCTTCAATCGGAATTGGCCCGCCGTTGGCATCCTTCTTGAATGCGAGCAAGCCACGTAACTGGCAGCGTGTTTCCGCATCATGATTCACGTGCTCGGCAAAGCGGCGATAAGCATTCGCATCGCCCGCGCGAGCCGCGACTTGAATATCGGCAATCGATTGGGGATCCCACATGTGCCGTTCACCCTCGGCCCGCCAATGAAACTCACCCGGATTGGGGAGAACGGGCAGACGCGACGACTTCATGGCCGGATAGCCCAGTGCATGTCGGCGCAGTGCTTCCTCGGCCAGGATATCGAAATCGACACCTTGAATACGGCTTGCTGTGCCGACAAAGCAGCGATTGATGACGTCGGACTTGAGTCCCACGGCTTCAAAGATTTGGGCACCCTTGTAGCTTTGCAGCGTCGAGATACCGATCTTGGCCATAACTTTGAGCATGCCCATGGCCACGCCAGTGCGATACTTCTTCACGAGCGCGTGATCGGCCTTGGTGACGGGGTCGTAAAGTTCGCCATCGGAAACGGAATCCACAGCCGGGTGCTTTTCGCCATCGCCACCTTCTTTTTCACCGATGGCAGGTTCGCCGGAATCGAGCAATCCATCGCGGCGAGCTTGCCACAAAGCTTCAAAGGCCAGATACGGATTGATCGCATCGGCACCGTAGCCCACCAACAAACAGTGATGATGCACTTCGCGAGCTTCGCCCGTTTCGATCACCAACCCAATGCGAGTACGCATTGTCTTGGCGATCAAATGGTGATGAACTGCGCCCGTGGCCAGCAGCGAACTCAAGGGAACGCGATCGGCAGAAATATCGCGATCCGATAGGATCACGAGTGAATAGCCTTCTTCAACCGCCGCCTCAGCCTCGGCGCAAATGCGGTCCAAGGCTTCGATCATCCCTTGCTTGCCCGCAGATTTTGGCCAAGTGATATCAATCACTTTCGACTGCCAGCCACGATGATCCATGTGCTTGAGCGAAGCCAGCTGCTCGTTCGACAGAATCGGATGCGGTACGCGCAAGCGGTGAGCATGTTCTTTAGTCGTTTCCAGCAAGTTCTGCTCGGGCCCGATGTAGCACTCGAGCGACATAATGACTTCTTCGCGAATCGAGTCGATCGCGGGATTGGTCACTTGTGCGAAGAGCTGCTTGAAATAGTCGTAAACCAAGCGCGGCTTGTCGCTGAGGCACGCCAAGCACGAATCGTTCCCCATCGAACCGATTGGGTCCTTTTCTGCCTTAATGAGCGGCAACAACATAAAGCTCATCGACTCGACCGTGAAGCCAAACGCCTGCATCCGCTCAAGCAGCGTGTTGCTATCGAAACCGTGCGGCTCTTTGTTGGGTTCGAGTTCGTTGAGATCGATCCGCTGATTGTTGAGCCAAGTTTTGTAAGGCCGTCTCGAGGCGAAATCACTCTTTAACTCTTCATCGGGAATCAGCCGACCTTGTTCAAAATCGACAAGGAACATGCGCCCCGGTTGCAAGCGGCCTTTGGCTTTGACGTTCTCGGGCTTAACCGTCGGCAGCACGCCGACTTCGCTCGCCATGATGACTCGGTCATCCTTCGTGAGGTAGTATCGCGACGGCCGCAAACCGTTACGGTCGAGCACGGCCCCGATGCGCAAGCCGTCGGTGAACACGATCGACGCCGGCCCATCCCATGGCTCCATCAATGCGGAATTGAACTCGTAGAAGGCCCGTTTTTCCTCGGACATGGTTTCGTGATTCTGCCATGCCTCGGGCACCATCATCATCACGGATTCTTGCAGCGGACGACCGTTCATCACAAGAAATTCGAGTACGTTGTCGAACGAGCCCGAGTCACTGCAATCCGGTTCGCACACGGGGAAGAGCTTCTCCAAGTCGTCGGTATAGTACTCGCTTTTCACGAGACCCTGACGGGCCCGCATCCAGTTCTTGTTGCCGCGTAGCGTGTTGATTTCGCCGTTGTGGCTCATGTAGCGACAAGGCTGAGCCCGATCCCACGAGGGAAACGTGTTGGTCGAAAATCGCGAGTGAACCATCGCCAAATGGCTGGTGTAATCTTTGTCAGCGAGGTCCGGAAAGTAATGAAACAATTGCTCGGTGGTGAACATCCCTTTGTAGATCATCACCTTGGCCGACAACGAGCAAACGTAAAACATCTTGGCTTGAGTGAGAGAACCGTCGCCGCGCAGTTGGTGGCTGGCCCGTTTGCGAATCGCATAGAGTTTGCGTTCGAAATTTTGACCACGAACGCCATCAGCAGCCGCGATGATCACTTGCTCGATTGCTGGTTCACCAGCTAGCGCGCTTGGTCCAAGATCAGCCCTCGCATTGTCGACGGGGACTTTGCGCCAGCCGATCAGCTTTTGACCGTATTCTTTGATCAGTTCTTCAACGACTGCCTTGCACTTGGCGCGTTCGGCATCCTTTTTAGGCAAGAAGACATTCCCCGCGGCAAAGCTGCCTGGCTCGGGGAGTGCGACACCCAACTCAGCCTTCGCAACCTTACTGAGGAATTCGTGGGGCAGGGCGGTCAAAATCCCAGCGCCGTCACCCGTGTTCGTCTCGCAACCACACGCACCGCGGTGGTCCATGTTGCGCAGGACTTCCCCGGCATCGAGCACAATTTGGTGACTGCGTTCGCCTTTAATATGCGCAACAAAACCGACACCGCACGAATCATGTTCGTTTTCAGGGTCATACAAGCCTTGCTTGGCAGGAAACGGCGAAAATACTTCTTGTTGATCCATAGCTAAACCTTATTAATCATGCCGGCGATGACTATCGCCAGCTTCCCGCGCCATTGTTGAGCGATGATGCTGGTTGCAGAGTGGGGAGCACCACGGCGTCGTTCGCAAAGTCGGTGTCGGCACGCAACAAATCGATGAAATTCCGCGCCAGTTCCCGCAAGGGACGATCCCGTCGGTAAACGATCCCCAGCGGCCGCGTTTGCGGCTCTCCCTCCAGTTGCACCTTGACGAGTGTCCCCGAGGCGATTTCCTTGGAGACGGTCGGTTCCGGCAGCAAACTGATCCCTTCGTTGATTTCGATGGCCCGCTTCATCGTCTCGATATTGTCGAACTCAAACGCGATGTTGGCGTCAACGTGATTGACCAACAGCGCGCGATCGATTTCCGACCGAATACGCAAGCCCGCCTCAAACGCCACCAACGGTTCGCCCGAAAGATCGGAGAAACTGATTGTCGTGGCCTTCGCGAAGCGATGATTAGGATGACAAACGACCACCAAGGGTTCACTTCGCCAAGGGATCGCGGCCAAAGTCCGCGTTTCCTCGGGGTAGCTCACCAACCCCAGATCGACGTCTCCCTGTTCGACGACTTCCAGCACGCGGTCGGGATGCAAGTATTCAAGCCGCACTTGGGCGTTGGGATACTTGGCCGAGAACTGCCGCATGAACAAACTCATGTGCGCGAGGCCAACGGAGTAAATCGACGCCACCAGCAATCGGCCCGCCGAAGCGTTGTGCAGTGTGCGGACGTCCTCTTCCAGTTCGTCGTAAAGGCGAACGATCTGTCGAGCGCCTTCAAAGTAGCGGTCGCCCTCTGGAGTCAAAACGAACGGTCGTTTCGAGCGATCCAGAAGTTGCACCCCCAGCCGCTCTTCCAATTGGTGAACCACTTGGCTGGCGTTCGACTGAGAGATGCCATTGTCGTCGGCCGCTCGCGAGAAGCTGCGACGTTCGACGATGTCGCAATAAATTTTCAGTGACTTGATATGCATAGTATTTAGTTTGGCTGATTTTCGTGCTGGTCGGTTACGTCCTATCGCTCGTGCGCAACACTTTCTCACTCCAGCGCTAAAAGCGCTGTTGCCCTCTCGCATGAGTCCCGTGAGTCTGACCTCGTGACCGCCATCATCACTTTGGTCTGAGAAGCACACCGCAAGAGAGCGTTTCAAGCACTCGGAAGCGCTTGAGAATTGCGAAACCATCGACGGGCGAGTCACTTGCCAACCTGCGGACAGTACCTATCCACCAGGGCAAGTTCGAGCGTCCAGTTGCTCGCGGGGGCATCCACTATCATGCCCATAAATGCCAGAAGCCGACAGAATCTAAAATCGAGATATTATAGTAAGGTAGGGCTATTTGAGCGTCAACCCACTAAAAATCCCGCATTATTAGCGAAATTGATCTTAGCGTTCGGGGAGTTTCTCGAATTTGTATTCATGCCCCCGGTCGCGGAGGACCTCGGCGGAGAGGATCTTGTCCGGCTCGGACCGCCCGGGGCGATCCGGATCGCGGCGCTTGAGCGAGGCCGCCACGTCCATCCCCTCGACCACGCGACCAAAAACCGTGTGCCGGCCATCGAGATAGGTCGTAGGGACATAGGTCAGGAAGAACTGCGATCCGCCAGTATCGCGCCCGGCGTGAGCCATGCTCAAGCTCCCCCGGAAATGCTTGCGATAGTTCGGTCCAAAGCATTCACAGCGAATCGAGTAACCGGGCCCGCCGCCACCGGTGCCGGTGGGATCGCCCCCTTGAGCCATGAACCCTGGCAGCACGCGATGAAATGGCACGTCCTTGTAAAAGCCCTGCTTCACAAGAGTCAGGAAATTCGCCACCGCCTGCGGTGCTTCGTTCTCGAACAGTTCGATCACCACGTCGCCCCGCGAGGTGGTGAGCTTCACGCGCGGCAGGTTGTCGGCGACTTTCTCCGCACCGCGAATCAGCTCTTCCTGGGTCCAATTGTTTTTGGTCACCCCCATCGACTGCTGAAAACCACGAGCTAACTGGCCTAAGCGGTTCATGTTTCCGCTGACACCGGCAGAATTGGCTTTAATGAAGTATTCCTGGGCGAGTTTGTAGTCGTTGGTGGCATAAGCACTCGCGGCACCCAACAGCCACAACTCGGGATAATCGGTCGCCGCCCCGGCGTCGATCAGCTGCTTGACCATCGGCAAGGCTTTTTCGTATTGGTCGCCGCCGTCGCCGTTGGGATCGCCCAGAACATGGAAATTGGCGATCGCCAGGAGCGTCTGATTGACAACCGGATAGCCTTTGGGATCGATTCGATAGACCTCCAGCCCTGCGGTGGTGAGCGCATCGAGCAGCTTGTCCGACTCCTTGCGCATCGCAACAAGCTGCTTGTCGTCGGGGTTGGCCTGCTGCTTTTCGTGATACTTCTTTTCCAGCGTCATCCACTTGTTTTGCAGATCGACAAACGCTTTGTTGGCCGAGGCGGCATCTTGTGCCACGAGCGACGCCGCGGGGGCGATCAATACCAAGAACATCGAGATCCGCAAAACCAAGGGGTGCATCGTGTGCCTCTTCCTGTCACAATGAGTATTCAAACCCTCTCCGGAATACCACGGCGGGAGACCTGAAATATACCGTTTCGTCCCCTTTTCGGCAGCAGCAATCAGTTAGAGCGGCATGGCAAAAGCAAAACCCAAACGTGGTGAAGTCAACGAAACCTCGGAGCTGCGGATCATCGGCGGCAAGCTCCGCGGCAGCAAGCTCCGCTACGAAATCTTCCAGCAAGGGGGCGATCCCGTCACCCGGCCGATGAAGCACCGCGTGCGGGAAGCCATCTTCAACCTGATCAGCACCGAGTCGGCGGGGCGGCATGCTATCGACTTGTTCGCTGGCACGGGTGCCTTGGGACTCGAAGCCTTGAGCCGTGGCAGCGTGAGTGCCACGTTTATCGAGAAGCACGTCCCCACGGCGCGAGTCATCGAAGAAAATATTAAGACCCTCGGCCTCAGCGAGCGGTCGCAACTGCTCACCACGAGCGCCTTCCTGTGGGGCAAACGGGACCTCCCAAAGTGGAATGATGAAAGTGGAAAAACGCAAGAAGCAAATCCCACTTCCCCCTTCCCCCTTTCCCCTTTGACTCCCTGGCTTGTCTTCTGCAGTCCGCCTTATGCTTTCTATCACGATCGCCAGGCCGACATGCTTGAGCTCATCGTCGCCGTGCTGGAACGTGCCCCAGCGGAAAGCATCATTGTGATCGAAGCCGATCAGGCTTTTGATTTCGCACTGTTGCCGGGGCATGTTGCTGAAAATCGTCGTGACGACGGTTGGCAGATTCGCACCTACTACCCAGCCGTGGTTGGCATTTGGCGCAAATGATCATGGTCTACTTTTTTGATGCGAGGTCGTCATGTTTGATTATCTATTTAAGCTCATGTTGTTAGGACTCAGTTTCGCGATGGCGCTTGAAATCAATCAACCAATTTCCGCGCAGGAAATTTTTCCATTGTGGAAAGGTACAGCTCCTGGATCCGAAAAATTCACCGGCAAGGAACATGTCGGGGAACGGGGCACACCCGAGCAAAGCACCGAGTGGATCACCGGCGTGAGCGAACCGACGCTCACGCTGTTCGATGCCACGACCAAGGACCACAGCAAAACCGCGATGATTATTTGCCCGGGCGGCGGCTACGGGGGGCTTTCCCAGACCAAGGAAGGTTCCGAGATCGCCCAGTGGCTGGCCAAACAGGGCGTGACATGTTTCGTGTTGAAATACCGGCACGGCGGCGGTCCGCATCAGCATCCCGTGCCATTGAACGACGTTCAACGCGCGGTGCGAATTGTGCGCAGCCTTGCCAAGGATAAAGACTATTCGCCCGATCGCATCGGCGTGATGGGTTTTTCGGCGGGGGGACATTTGGCTTCCTCGGTTGGCACACACTTTGATGAAGGCAACAAGGATGCTGCCGACACGATCGAGCAACAAAGCTGTCGTCCCGACTTTCTTGTTTTGATCTATCCTGTTATCTCCATGGAAGCGGACGTGACTCATGGGGGTTCGCTCGTGAATCTCTTAGGCGAGAAACCCGACGACGAGCTCGTGAAGCTCATGTCGAACGACACGCAAGTCACGAAACAAACTCCACCGACTTTCATCGTCCATGCGAGTGACGACGCGGCCGTGCCCGTCGAAAATGCGTTGCGATTCTATCGGGCTTTAGTTGCCCACAAAGTTCCCGCGGAGTTGCATGTGTTTGCCGAGGGAGGTCACGGCTTTGGTATGCGGCAAAAAGGCCCCGTCGAGGAATGGCCCAACACGCTGCTGCGTTGGCTCGATTCGCGCGGACTCGCCGCCCCCGCTGGCAAGTAGCACCAACGAGACAGCAAGACTTCCAACTTGGCAAACCTTGCCAAGTTGATTTCTGTTACAGACCCCCATATTTCTCGGGAAAAAAACGTCAAGGTTTCCAACTTGGTCAACTTGGCAGACTTTTTTGCGTACTTTTAAAAATGATTGTGTTTTTTTCATGGTGATTGCCATGTGTCTAGACCTCCGGCGTTGCCAGGACGGAGGGTGTAAAGCCCCTGTCCCTCGAAATGGGTTGTGAAAGTTCATCCCCTTCCCGGTATGCCGGGAGGGGCTTCCATATAATCCCCCTCCCTCTGGGAGGGGCTAGGGGAGGATCTTCAAGAACTATTCTTAAAATTTCTATCGTTAAAATTGCGGCTATCGCTCCGGGCGCTCACGCTGACGGCTCGCCTGGCAATCACTCGCTCCGCATTGCTTCGCATCACGTCGCGGCTAACGATAAGACCCCATTATCGTGATTTGTGAGCGTGATGCTACAACGATTGTTGGCCACCCCTCCGGAGAGTCGTTCCCGCGCAGGTGGAGATCCAGAATTTTTCATGCAGAGGCGCGGTAAGCGCCGTCACGAAAACTCGGTTTGCAATCCACGAGAATTTATTGCTAGAATGCCCGCATGGTGCGAAATACGGTGTTTATCGTTGTGCGAATCCTTGGAGCTCTCGCGGGATGGGCTGGCTGGTCGACTTTATGGTTTTCCCGATTTATGGGAGTCCAAACAACCGATGACGAGCAATACATTGTCACAAGCATGCACTTCATAATGATACTTATGGGACTTTACTTACTACTTGTCTGCTACCTGGTGTGGTGGAGATTTACTCCGTCGGCTGTGTGCCATCTATGTGCGTTGATTTCATTGTCGCTTTTGAGTTTTCTTCCCACACCAGAACCTGAAACCCGACATCCTGGATTCGGCGTTTTTATAATTCTGAGTTCGCTGTTTGGGGTATGCTTGATCTATCGTTTGACAAGCTTCTACATAAACCGACTGTTGTTTCCTGCGGTCAGAATTTAGATAGATTTAGTATCTCGCGACCAGCTGTCGCGACTTTGTACCTTCATGAACACCACCACGCTTGCCATTTTGATCACGCTCGGCTTCAGCATCGTCGGCGTTGTGGGGGACTACTTTCTGAAACTGGCCAGTGGGCACGCCAACCCGCTTAAGTCGGGCTGGTTTTATATTGGGTTCGTGCTGTACGCCTCGACCGCGTTTGGTTGGGTCTATGTGATGAAGTATCTCAAGCTCGGCACGATCGGCGTGCTCTATTCCGTGTGCATGATCCTGTTCCTCACCGTCATCGGCGTGGTCGGCTTCAAGGAATCGCTCAACTACTACGAGATCGCCGGCTTGGTGATGGCGATCATGTCGCTGGTGTTACTGACTCGGTTTGCATGATCACATGGATCAGTAGGCCGGCTGCGACGGATTGAGATTGTGAAACTGCGCGTTCTCCGGCGGACCGATCGTGCTGAGTTCGAGCCGCAAGACGCGTAGGGCTTTTTCAAAGTCGGTGGCTTCAAACACCAAAAGATGCTCGAACGTGTCGACCGTTTGTGGATCGACCTGCCGTAGATGATTGGAATAGATGCCAGCCTTTTCGTGACGTAAGACCGAACGCAACGGGTTGATATATTTCGTGCGGACCTCTTCGGGCGAAAGCGTCGAACGGAAGGAGAGGCCGATTTTGTGCATGGTGTCGTTGCTAGGCGCTAGGACTTAGGCGCTAGTCTTTGGAATAATACTCGCATTGCTTTACTAACAACTAGAGTCTAGCGACTAGCGCCTACGAAACCACTTGCTTCGTCTTCAGCAAATCGATCACGCGGTCGACGCATTCGTCGACGTCGAGTTCGGCCGTGTTGAGGACCAAGTCGGGCGCCGTCGGGGCTTCGTATGGGGCGCTCACGCCGGGGAAGTTGGCGATCTCGCCGGAATCGGCCGCGGCGTAGAGTCCTTCTTGATCACGCTTACGGCAAATCTCGATCGGCGCGTCGAGATGCACGACGAAAAACTTGGGACGACCCACGACCTCGGCCGCCTTTTGGCGAACTTCTTCCTGGGGAGACAAAAATGCCGCCAGACATATCAACCCAGCATCGTTCATCAGCTTGGCCACCTCAGCGGTGCGCCGCAGATTTTCGCTGCGGTCATCAACGGTAAAACCCAGATCGCGGCTGATGCCACGCCGCATATTTTGACCGTCGAGCACCGTGACGGCGTGACCCATGTCAAAGAGTCGGCGCTCCAGGGCGTAAGCGGTCGTTGATTTGCCAGCCCCGGCAAGACCGGTGAACAAAACGGTAACGGGTGTTTGGCTGAAACGGCCCGCACGTTCGGCGAGCGTGACGTTGCTGCGTTCGGCGACCAAGCGTTCGTCGGCTTCATCGGTCCAATGATCCTTCTGGGCCGCGGAAGACTGCTGCAGGATCATTCCCGCACCCACGGTGACGTTCGTCATGCGGTCGATCACGATGAACGAACCGGTGCCGTGGTTACTACGGTAATTGTCGAACGCAATCGGCTGGTTCAAGCGAACTTGGCAGCGGCCGATTTCGTTGAGTGCCAGCTTGTCGGTATCCTGCCGATGAAGCGTGTTAACGTCGATGCGGTAACGAATCGACGAAATGCTGCCCGAGACAATCTTGGAAGCCTGCTTAATGTAGTACTGCTTGCCGGGAGTCAGCGCATCGTCGGCCATCCAGACAATCGTGGCGTCGAAAGCATCGGCTATCGTCGGCACATTTTCCGGTCGCACGAGCATGTCGCCGCGGCTAACGTCGATTTCATCTTCGAGCGTGAGCGTCACCGACATGGGCGTGAATGCTTCTTCGAGTTCGCCATCGAACGTGACGATCGACTTCACGCGGCTCGTCTTGCGCGAGGGGAGCGACATCACGGTCTCGCCTTTGCGAATCCGACCCGAAGCAATCGTGCCGCAAAAACCTCGGAAATCAAGATTCGGACGATTCACGAACTGCACGGGATAGCGGAAGTCGATAAAGTTGCGATCCGACGCAATATGCACGTTTTCCAAGTGGTGCATCAACGTGGAACCTTCATACCACGGCATTTTGTCGCTGTGGTCGACCAGGTTATCACCCTTGAGCGCGCTGATCGGGATGAAATGTTGATCGACCATGTCGAGTCGCGTGGCGAAGTCGCGATAGTCGCTTTTGATTTTCTCGAAGACTTCCTCGCTGTAGCCGACGAGGTCCATCTTGTTGACCGCGACCAACACGTGCTTGATGCCCAAGAGCGACACAATGAACGAATGCCGCCGAGTTTGGGTCATCACGCCGTGACGTGCGTCGATCAAAATGATCGCCAGATCGCAGGTGCTGGCCCCCGTGGCCATGTTGCGGGTGTATTGTTCGTGGCCGGGGCAGTCGGCAATGATGAACTTGCGTTTGGCCGTCGAGAAGTAGCGGTACGCCACGTCGATGGTGATACCCTGTTCGCGCTCGGCCTTGAGACCGTCGGTCAGGAGCGCGGGGTCGAAGTCGCCCCCCGTGGTGCCGTGGGTGGCACTGTCGCGCTCAATCGCGGCGAGCTGATCCTCGTAGATCATCTTGGTTTCGTAGAGCAGCATCCCAATGAGGGTGCTTTTGCCGTCGTCGACGGACCCACAGGTCAAAAAGCGGAGCATCTCTTTGTGCTCGTGCTGCTTGAGGTAGGCGTCGATGTCGGTGGCGATCAGGTCAGATTGGTGGCTCATATGTTTTGTTATTTGATAACCACAAAGGCACGAAGAGCACTAAGATTGCTTCTCAATTCGTATCAAATTTTTCTTTGTGGACTTTGTGACTTTGTGGTGATTAAACGAAATTAGAAATAGCCTTCTTTTTTCTTTTCTTCCATCGAGCCGCTTTGGTCGTGGTCGATCACGCGGCCTTGGCGCTCGCTCGTTTTGGTGAGCAGCATTTCTTGGATGATTTGCTGGAGCGTCGTGGCATCAGACTCGACCGCGCCGGTCAACGGATAGCAGCCCAATGTGCGGAAGCGAACCCGCCGCATCTGGGGCTTCTCACCAGGCTCGAGGGGCATGCGATCGTCGTCCACCATAATCAAGGTGCCATCTCGCTCGACAATCGGTCGCTCGGCGGCGAAGTACAGCGGGACGATGGGGATGTTCTCGAGATGGATGTATTGCCAGACGTCGAGTTCGGTCCAGTTGGAAAGCGGGAACACGCGAATGCTTTCCCCTTTGTGAACCTTGCCGTTGTAAAGGTCCCACAACTCAGGGCGTTGGTTCTTGGGGTCCCACCGATGGTGCTTGTCGCGGAATGAATAAACCCGTTCCTTGGCGCGGGATTTTTCTTCGTCGCGTCGGGCACCGCCAAACGCGGCGTCGAACTTGTGTTTGGTGAGCGCCTGTTTGAGCGACTCGGTTTTCATGATGTCGGTGTGGACTTTGCTGCCGTGGGTGAACGGCCCCACGCCTTGCTTCACACCTTCTTGATTGATGTGGACGATCAAATCCCAACCGAGTTGCTTGCGGATGAGGTCCTCGCGGAATGCGATCATTTCGCGGAACTTCCACGTGGTGTCCACGTGCATCAGAGGAAACGGAGGCTTGGCGGGATAAAAAGCCTTCTCGGCTAGCCGCACCATCACCGAAGAGTCCTTACCGATCGAGTAGAGCATGACCGGGTTCTCAAACTCGGCGGCCACCTCGCGGATAATATGGATGCTCTCGGCTTCGAGCTGCTTTAAGTGGGTCAGATTGTACGACGACATGGAAGTCTCAAATGTCCTAAACGGAAGCGACGCTGGGAGTTGCCACGACTAAGGTCCAGGCATGTTCTCCCGTGCAAATTTGCGTAATCGGTAGAATCGCTAGTCTAGGTTTAAGAGAAAGGGAAAACAACTCGGAACCCACCCCCGCAGGGTCGGCTGGCTTCGCTTGTCCGCAATTTTCGGGCAAAAGCCAGAACATTTGGCTCTCTGGCCCGTTCAAACTCTTGTACCCACCCAAAAACAGGGAAATAATAAAAACAGCAAGGGTCGGGAATCTGTAGGCTAGGGGGGCTGAGTTGCTAGGGGCTGGCCCTTTCCTAAAAGAGTCTCTGAGGAGCAGAGTCCGACATGCTATCTCTTCCGCGGAACAGAATCTTGGATCAACCGAGCAGGTGTTGGTTCAATTCGCACTTGGTTTGAAAGAAAACATATAGCCCCAAGGTTGGCCGCGCTAGCGCAGCCGATCAGTTAAGTCCGCCTATGCCCAGCTCATCACTCGATTTCCGCTTCGTGAAGCTCGCCTTGCGTATCTGCATGCTGCTCGTGAGCGTTTGTGGCGCGGACTTCGCGCGAGCAGATTGGAAAGATGACATTGGCTACACCAAGCTGGTGAACACGCTCAACAGCATTGGTAGCGCGGTCCCTGATGGAAGCGGTGTGCCGATCTCGATAGTGGAAGCGGGGGGGTCCACCAACCGT
Source organism: Bythopirellula sp. (assembly GCF_041737835.1). Lineage (NCBI taxonomy): Bacteria > Pseudomonadati > Planctomycetota > Planctomycetia > Pirellulales > Lacipirellulaceae > Bythopirellula > Bythopirellula sp. Next base: position 385,356 of record NZ_JBGSQY010000072.1, read on the forward strand.
AATTACTGGGTTGATACTAGCCTCGGCGAATTTGGCACCAGTGGAGATCCGTTCGACACGGCAATTACCTTTATCGATGGAAGCAACAATGCAAATAAGACCGTAAGCAACCACGCAACAAACCAAGGTCGCAATTTTTTTGGTAACTCTACGAGTGTAGCGCCAGGAGCCAATTCGGTTACGGTTTATGAAGCTGGTCTGTCCTTGAATCAACAACTTCGTGCCCCCACGGGAGGCGTTCCTGAATTCCTTGATTTCCGTGTTCAAAATCACAGCTGGATTGGCAGCTTTGCCGTGAACGACAACGCTCCCACCACGACGGAACTTGAACAAGATGTATTTGCGCTACGTCGTTTTGATTTTATGATCAATCGCGACAACCTCACTGCGTTTGTCGGACTCGATAATACAACCACCGCTTTACCGCGGTTGATGACCCAAAGTTACAACTCGATCGCTGTGGGCCGCACGGACGGAATCCACAGTACGGGTCTCACGAATATCACCGCATACGGCCCTGGACGCAGCAAGCCTGACCTTGTTGCTCCCCGCACGACATCAAGCGCCGCCACTTCGACCACTAGTGGAATCGCAACTCTGCTGCACAGTGCCGTGGCTGGGAGTGACGCCAGCAAAAGCGAAGTCATGAAGGCCATGCTGATGGCCGGTGCGACGAAAAACGAATTTCCCACTTGGACTCGGACCGCCACACAACCGCTCGACGACACTTTCGGCGCGGGGGAAGTAAACGTCTATAACAGCTATCTGATGACCGTTGGCGGGCGTTACGTTGGAACCACCACCCCCGAGACGGCGGTCGGCTCGCATGGCTGGGATTATCAAACCATCCTGCCGGGCTCGGGCAACGAACTTAAATACAAATTTTCGATCGCTGAGGGAAGCACCGCCCCCGAGCTGTCGATTTTGCTCACCTGGAACGTGAACGTCTCGAGCGGGTTTGGCAGCCAGACGCTCGCCAACATGGATCTCACGTTGACCGATTCGTTGGGACAAATCGTGGATCAAAGCCTCAGCACGGTCGACAACGTCGAGCACATTTATCTCACGAACCTCGCGGCGGGAGATTACACGCTCAGCATTAATTCCGACACGATTCGTGATTTCGGCCTCGCCTGGCGGATGTCGTCTCTGTATGACACCCCTTCAGCGGACTTCGATCAAGATGGCGACGTCGATGGCCGTGATTTTCTCGCTTGGCAGCGCGGCTTCGGCACACTGATCAATGCCACTCTCGACCAAGGAGACGCCAACGGCGATGGAGCCGTGGATGCGGATGACCTGATGATCTTCCACGATCAGTTCGGCCCCTTGGTGGTCGATCCCCCGATGAGCTTCTATGCCGTCCCCGAACCGGGAAGCGCCGTTCTCATCGGCAGCGGCATCGTGATGTTCTTCCTGGCCCGCCGGCGCTGTGTGTGAAAGCAAGCGGCGGTTCAGTCGCCACCCTTCACGACGTGCAGCAATCCTCCCACGGCGGCGAGCGTGGCGCCGGTCCACAATAAGATTTGACTCCAGCGCTGGGGTTCATTTTGGGCTTGTTCGAGCTTCTTATTGAGCTTTTGGAATTCCGTGTTCAAATTCTTATGGTAGCGAGCTAGTTCCTCGGGCGTGCGAGCCATGCTTTCGGACTGTTCAACAGTCGCAGCATGAAGTTCGCGAGTCACCTGACTGAAGGCTTGTGAATCTTCGATTGTCCATTGGCGTTTGGAAAGGCCAGACAATGGCAGAAAGGAGGCAAGCACTAATACCACGCCCAGGATGAGCAGTAGAGGCGGTATAACCTCTAATCCGATTTTGCGTGTGCGTTCGGCCATGCTCTATGGAATTTGAGATTGGTTTTGGCCGTCATTGATGCTTACCGCATAGGCAAAGACAAAGTCGTCGACATCATCCCCCACAAACTGAATATGACCGTCCAGATATGCGGCATTCACGCCACCAGGATGCAAACTCCGCGGCGATGCCGAGTAATAGCCCTTACTACCAACCTGACGATTCCACCCCAAGCAAGGCATCCGCTGTAAGTCGGACTGAAGCTGCTGTTCGTCCTTGCAAAAGAATAATGTGTCCTTAACAATTCCACGCGAGTTGGGAAGTTGGGTCTGTCCGACGCTGGCCGGATCCGCCCGATAAGTATCTTCGTAAAGGCAAAAAGGATATTTTCTACCGTCGGGGCAGAGGTGATGCATATCGACCGATAAAACGCTGGAACCGGCCCAGGGGACAGCCCAAGCCCCACGTTCATCAAGTTCATTATCGAGTGTGCGGACTTCGCTAAACGCAATCGTGTTGGTCGTGCCATCGGTCACTTTGCGTAGGTTCTGCCCGGTTGCGATCAATGCACCTGGCCAAAGTAATTGCAGGTCGATGTGCATCGGAGTGACGTAAGCGGCATAGTTGCCCTTGGCCATGTATTTGCCTGCGGTAGCGGTTTCGTCCGCGTGAAACAGCCCACGGGCACTATCGCTCGGGCAGAGATAGGCCTCCACGAACTCAGCCTGGGGATTCCTTACCTGCTCAAACACCGATTTCGACATATCAAAAGCATCATAGAGATTTTGTTGTTCCATGAAGGGAAGCAGCAGCACGGCCCAGCTGAACTGCTTGCCACTTTCCGGATCAAACGCCATGAAATTGCTGGAATTGCTGCCGATGGATTCTTCAAGATCCGTTACTGCGGACGGCGGCAAATGCTTTTTGCTAATTTCGTAGTTCTGAGTCGCCAAGGAAATCTGCTTGAGGTTGTTCATGCATTGCGTGCGACGGGCGGCTTCGCGGGCGGCTTGGATCGCGGGGAGCAGCAGCGAAATCAGCACCCCCATGATGGCAATCACCACCAGCAGCTCCACCAACGAAAAACCGTTGCGATCAGCACGAGCGTGCTGGGAGCGTGAACGAATTAAACGGAAATCGACCATAGTGCTCAAACTAAGGGTGCGCAGAAGGCGTAAGAGACAAGTCCCCACTGACCCAGGTTTGGCCCAACCCCGAGATACCTGATTATACGATGCGAGTGCGACTCGGGCTATTTACTCGCATGGCCGGGGTTTGCCGCATGACGAATCCCTTGGAAAATCGGCCACGACCGCGAATTTGGCGGGTTGGGCAGGTTTTGAGGGGAGTCAGGCCCCAGGCCAATCGGTATACTATTTTGCTTAACTTTTCGGACAGGTTTCTGTAAGAACTGCCACTGACTATTAACCCCTCCAGGAGTCGATATGTTTCGCTCATTACCCGTTGTTGCGTGCGTGGCCGCGTTGTCGGTCGCCGCGAGTTCGTCGTTTGCCCAACAAGGGCAAGAAGGTTTGCCCGCCGCCGCGGCACCGGCAGCCCCTGCCGCCGAGGAGCCTGAGACGGCCCCGGTTTACAGCTACGCCATCGGCCTGGAAATTGGCAGCAATTTCAAAGGGGATGACGTGCAACTCGACATCGACAGCTTGATCGCCGGGATCAAGGACGCGATGAACGACGCCCAGCCCAAGTACGACGAAGCCACCTGCATGAGAGCCCTTCAAAAGCTGAGCGAAGCCCGCGCGGGATCGATTGTCACGAAGAACAAAAAGTTCTTGGAAGAGAACAAAAAGGCCGAGGGAATTGTCACGCTCCCCAGCGGTTTGCAGTACAAAGTCCTCAAAGCAGGCACCGGTGCGACCCCTACCGCCAAGGACACTGTCCGCACGCATTACGAAGGCAAACTGATCGACGGCACGGTGTTCGACAGCTCGTTAAAGCGTAACGAACCGGCCGAATTCCCTGTCGAGGGCGTGATCGCCGGTTGGACCGAAGCCCTGCAAAAGATGAAGGTCGGCGACAAATGGCAGCTCTTTATTCCGAGCGAATTGGCCTACGGCGAATCCGGTGCCGGAGGCGTGATCCCGCCGCACGCGACGTTGATCTTTGAGATCGAATTGTTGGATATCCCCAAGTGATCATGAGTTAGCCGGCATCGTCCCGATGCCGATTAGCGATCATTGGCGCGGCATCGAAACGATGCCGGCTAACGACGAATGTGAAATAAGCCCGGCGAGCGACTTTGCTTTGCCGGGCTTTTTTTATTGGGAGAAACCAACATGCGGATCGCTGCTTTCTGCTGGACTGTTTGTTGTGTCGCGCTTCTTGCGGCTTCGTCGCGAGCGCAGGCACCTGCCGATACTCCCGTTGCCAACCCAAAAATTGAGAAGCAACTCGCACTTATCAAAACTCTTGCGGACGATCATGGCTACAAACTAGCCGAGGGAGAACCGTTCAAGTTCATTAAGGACCCTCAGAATCAAGAACGGCATGAGGTCCGCAAACTGATGATGCCGCCGGGACTGCCTGCGGATGCTCAGCCAAAAGAAGGTTTTGATCCCTTCTCTCTTGTCCTACATGCCTTGCCCGAGGGAACAATCGTTTCGGGCACGTCCAGCGGTGGGGTTGTGACATTGTCCGAAGTGCTCGACCACGTTTTGCACGTGAAACGCTACGAGCTCGATTGTCCGCCCAATTTGCTGATGACTTACATGCCGGGAGATTGGGTGACCGTTTCTTTGCCTGATAAGCGTCAAATCGCAAGTGAAGCCGGTGCGACAGCGCTGGAAAAGATTCTAAATGAGCAGTGCGGCCTAAATGTGAAAGTCCACTGGAAAACCGAGGAGCGACCCGCCTTGGTGCTGAAAGGAAAATACAAGCCGAACCCGATTTCCTCGGAGGGCAAAGGTGTCTCGCCTGATTACGATGGATCATTCGGCATTCCCGCGCGACGCGATCACCGGGCCGGCGAGTCGGGGACCTACGAAATGTTCATGCAATCCCTCGGCGAAACACTCCTGCTTCCCGTGATTGACGAAGCCGAGGTTTCGCCCGCGAAGAAATACTTCGTGTGGATTCACTCGGGCACACCGGTCAAGAACTCGGCACGGCTCCCCGCAGACGACGAATCTCGAGTGATCGACGCTCTCCGCGAACAACTCGGCTATGAAATTGTGATCGAACCTCGAGAGATTCTGATTCTCTCGATCCAGCCCGCCGGGAATTGATGCAACCCATGTTGCGGAAACGCAGCGCTTGGTGGCAAGAATTCCCCCAATCTGGCGGGGAATGTATCACTTCTGATTATTGTTCCCATTCGGAGCATCTGAAAACGGGCTAATGCGTAGCGCCAGCAAGTATTTAAGTCCCGCTTTTCGGCACAAAATGGAGCTACCCTTGTTGCGGGGCGTCAATCTCCAGCTAGAATCTCTGACATGCCTAGATTTCCTAGAAATTCAGGGCTTCGCAATCGTAAAAGTCTCGGCTGGGTAGATTAGGTAAATTGGTTATCTGATGCCCTACCGACTGTGGTTAGTTTTTTTCAGGAGATGGAGGGCAACAAATGTCTCGTAAGATGTTGTGCCTGTTACCAGCTATTGCCTTGCTGGTTGCGGGAGTCCAAGCCGACGCTTGGGCAGGTTTGTTCAAAAGGCATCATGGTGGCGGGTGTTGTGAATCCACGCCAGCTTGTGGTTGTGAAGAAGCCGCACCATGCGGCTGTGAAGGTGCTGCAACCGGCTGTGGCTGCGAAGGGGAAGCTGCCGCGCCGTGCGAACCAACGGTCGTCAAGAAGACGGTCATGGTTCCCGAATACGTGACCGAGACCCGCAAGGTCAAGACCACGGAATACAAGCAAGAAGAGCGTACTCGTACCTACACGGTGAACAAGCGCGTTCCTCAAACCGAGGAAAAGACCGAAACCTACACGGTCATGGTCCCCGAGAAGCGCACCAAGACGGTTGAATACACCGTCTGCAAACCGGTCACCGAAACCAAGACTCGTGAGTACACCGTTCAAGTTCCCTACACCGAGAACGTTGAGCAGAAGTACACCGTGATGGTCCCCACCTATGAGGACAAGACCGTCAGCTACGAAGTCAAGGTTCCCTACACCGAGAACGTTGAGCAGAAGTACACCGTGATGGTCCCCACCTATGAGGACAAGACCGTCAGCTATGAAGTGCAAGTTCCTTACACCGAAAACGTCGAACAGACCTACACCGTGAAGGTTCCTTACACCGAAGAGCGCGAAGGAACTCGCAAAGTCATGAAGCGTGTTCCCGAAACCACGATGAAGCAAGTCACCGTTCGCGGTGGCCATTGGGAAACCCAAACAATGGAAGTTCCCGCTTGTGGTGGTTGTGGTAGCTGCGGCGATGCATGTGGCTGCGACGGCGCTGCCGATCCTTGCACCAAGACCGTGTGCAAGCGCGTTTGGGTACCGACCTGCGAAACCAAGGAAGTGCCTTGCACGACCTACAAGTGCGTGACGGAAGAAGTTCCTTACAAGTACAACGTGTGCTTGACCAAGGACGAAACCCGCACCCGCACCGTATGCGTGCCTAAGTGCAAGACCGAAACTCGCGAAAAGACCGTCAAGGTCTGCAAGATGGTCGCCGAAGAGCGGACCCGCACTGTTTGTGTACCTAAGTGCAAGACCGAAACTCGTGAATGCACGGTCAAGGTTTGCAAGATGGTTCCCGAAGAGCGGACCCGCACCGTGTGCGTGCCTAAGTGCAAGACCGAAACTCGCACCTGCGAATATCAGGTCACGAGCTACGTCAAGGAAACCGCCACGAAGGAAGTGGCATACACCGAGTGCGTGCCCGTCGAAAAGACCCGCACCTACAAAGTGACCACCTACACCTGCGTCCCCGAAGAGAAGACCGAAACCTACACCGTTTGCGTGCCGGTTGAAGTCGAAAAAGAGGTCGAGGTGAAGGTTTGCAAGATGGTCGAGAAGGAAATCGAAGTGACCGAAGGCTGTGGCTGCGAAGCCGCTCCTGCTTGCGGTTGCAACTGAGATTGCACTTCTGATTGATGCCTAACACCGGGGGCTGAGCAAATTGCTCAGCCCCCGTTTTTTTTGTGTGAACGAAAATTGTCATCCCGAGGTGAGTTCGACGAGTCGAGGGATCTGGTATGCCCAACAAACTCGCAGGGATGGCGTGAAAAACTTGACGCCAGTTTCCTTCCGCCTCCGGCGGACCAAGGCTCTTTCTAAATGCCATCGGCCTCGGAGCTAGCTGCTAGCAATGTGTGGTGATCTCTCTTGTGATGCCCCGGCGGGGTTAGGTATATCCTTGCTCCTCTCGGCAGAACGTAGGCGCTTTTCTGATTGTTTCAACCATGTGTTTGGCTCGTAGCATCTTGATTTGTCTGGTCCTCTCGCTGCTCAGCGGAGTGACGGGGCGAGCGTATGGCCAGGATCTGTTGGGCCCCAGTGTTTTGGCTCCCCCCGGTGCAGTGGAGGATCTGCCGCCCTTGTTCGACTTCCCCCCAGTGGCTGTCACCGAAACGGCTCCTTCAGTCGTGGACGAAGCCTTGAGTGATCATCTGGAAGCGATCACCACCGAGGAGATGGAACTGGCCGAGCCCCCCGTGGTTTATGAATGGTACGAGTTGTCGTATTGGTTTGGTCCGGCCAAGTGGGACGCGGGCATCAACTTTGGCCTCAACGGCAGCCAAGGTGAAAACCGTTCGCAGAGCATTGCGTCGGGCGGATACTTAAAACGCGATGCTGAGTTTTGGACCTTTGATTCCGACATCAACTACAACTTCACTTCGTCCAACGAGCTTATCACGCAAAACAATGCTCTGTTCGATGCGCGGATCGATCGGAAGTTGGATAAGTCCGCCTGGACATTGTACGTGTTGAATCAAATTCTGTACGACGAGTTTCAACCGTTCGACTCACGCGTGGCGGTGAACTCCGGCGTGGGTTACAAGTGGGTCGACACCGACGACTTCAATTTGATTGGGCGTTTCGGTGCTGGTACGTCGCGCGAGTTTGGCGGCATCGATGACCAGTGGAAGGCGGAAGCGCTGTTTGGACTCGACTACGAATATCTGATTTCCGACAAGCAGCGATTCACGATCAAGGTCGACTACTTCCCCGAATGGAAGGATTTCGGGCTGTACCGCGTCGTGTCAGACGCGGGCTGGGAAATCGATCTCGATAAGCCCAAAAACATGAGCCTGCGGTTCACGGTCAACGACCGCTACGACAGCACCCCCAACGGCATGTCGCCGAACTTGGTGAACTACGCGGTGCTGTTGAATTGGAAGCTATAGCAAATAGCCGGGTCGTCACGGCCTGGTAACTGATCGGGCTCGGGACGAGCCCGGCTAACGGCGTTCTGGCGGCTAGCCCCTGGGCGCACCTTCCGGTAGCATGGAGGGTTTCCCACACCGGGAAATGACCGGCACTACTGACTGGACGTCGCGCGTCTGTTTCTATGAACGAATCCTTGCTCGAAAAGCTTCAACAGACGCTCAATCGCGAGATGCCGATCACGATCCCCATGGGACTTGAGGCACGGTCTTGGGACGGTCAGCAGTTGGCGATGGAAATGCCGCTCGAGCCGAATCGCAACCATCAATACTCGGCGTTTGCCGGCAGTCTCAACGCACTTTGCACGGCCACCGGCTGGGGCACGGTCTTCTTACTGTTGGAATCGCAAGGGATGTCGGGCAACATCGTGATCCGGCGGAGCACGATTCGTTATCATCGGCCCGTGCGCACGCCATTGTTCATCGCCCAAAGTCAGCCCGTGGCGAGCGACATGCTCGAATACTTCTACGAACTGCATCGCTTCAAAGGCCGCACGAAGATCGATCTGTCGGTGGAGATCGCCGACGAAGCGGGGCCGTATGTGACGTTTAGTGGTTCGTACGTGGTGCAGGAATAAGGGCACTGCTTCTGACCTCGCGGCTTGCGCCGGAGGCTAACACGGTTGTCATTCCTAAAATTGACCGCTTGACATATTCCGATATGGGAATATACTTCACGTATGGCGAGGGCAGCGACCACCACCGACGTTTTTAATGCGATTGCCGAACCGCGTCGGCGGGAGCTTGTTACCGCGCTCGCCGACGGTCAGCCGCGCACGGTCAATGAATTAGTCGAACGGCTTGGGTTAGCACAACCGACCGTGTCGAAACATTTGGGCGTGTTGCGCAAAGTCGGCATCGTTTCGGTCAGCAAGGATGGCCAACACCGGCTGTATCGCCTCAATGGCGGGGAACTCAAAGCCGTGTACGACTGGACAAAAACATTCGAGAACTTTTGGTCGCATCAACTCAGCCGCGTGAAGGAGCGGGCCGAGCGTCTCGCGAAAGAACAATCCACCAAGAAATCTTAGGGAGCAAATCATGGTCGCCCCAGTGCTTGAAGAAACCATACAGCTGTTGAACATCGTCAAAGAAATCGAAATCGCCGCGCCGCTGGAAATTTCGTTTGAGGCTTTGCTGGCGGAATTGGGACCCGAGTTCCAAACGCCTGACGGCTCGCCGATGCCGATGACTCTTGAAGCCTGGCCCGGCGGGCGTTGGTATCGCGACTTGGGCGATAACGCAGGCCATTTCTGGGGGCACGTGCAAGTCATCAAGCCGCCGAAGCTGATCGAAATCTGCGGGCCGATGTTCATGTCGTTTGCGACCGCTTCGCACGTGCAATATCGCCTCACCGCTGAAGGAGAAATGACACGCCTGTCGCTCATCCACACCGCCTTTGGCATGCTCCCAGACGGCCAGAGCGCCGGTATTCATGAGGGCTGGCAATACAAATTGAATCGCACGCGCGAGATCGCGGAATCGAAACGCTAAGCAACAATACAGTTTCAAACCAAGGAGATAGATCCATGACGATAGCCGATCAATTTTTGCAAGAATTCGCGGCCGAATCGAATACGACGCGTAAATTTCTCGAACGTCTTCCCGAGGACAAACTCTCCTGGAAGCCGCACGAGAAATCGATGACCGCTGGACAATTGGCCCTGCACATGGCGAGTGCGCCGGGCAGCGTGGTTCAGATGGCCACGCAGGACGAGTTTCAATTTTCGCAAATCTCGAACGACAGGATCCAGCCGGAGTCGTTACCACAAATACTTTCCGCTTTCGATGAAAGTGTGGACACCGTCACAAAGGTGCTACCCACGATCAGCGATCAGCAAATGCAACAAACTTGGCGGCTCATGGACGGCGACAAGGAACTCTTAGCCATGCCGCGAGCTGTGTTTGTGCGGACCATATTGTTCAACCATTTTTATCATCATCGCGGTCAATTCGGCGTGTACTTGCGGATGGTGGGCGCGATAGTTCCATCGGCCTACGGTCCGAGTGGCGACGAATTGCCCGAATTCTTGAAGAAATAAAAGAAAGAATGCGTTAGTATCGATCGCTTATTTATCACCGAAGCTGTAAAGCTTGTTGCGCGTGCGCACGAGCAAGCTGTCTTCGAGCGGCACGGGGGTGGCGACGCTGTGTTCGCCTAGTTCGTTTTCGGCGAGAACTTCTAACCCCTCGTCGACCGACGCGACAAACAGCGTGCCGTCTTCGCGAAGGCAATAGAGTTTGTCACCAGCCAGCAGGGGTGAACTAAAGTAGTTCGAGCGGCCTTTGGGTAAGTCGTCGGACCAGATCTCGTCGCCTGAGGCCAAGTCGAGGCACGTCACTTTACCACGGTCGCTTAGTACATAGATTTTATCGTCGGTAACGATGGGGCAGGGGACGTCGGCGCCGACACCCGGTCGATCCCAGATGCGATTTTTTGTGGTTACATCGCCACTGCCTCCGAGCCGCACCGCTGCTAGAAATTCGCCGCGGCCATAGGGCACGATTGCTACGCCATCGGCCACGGTCGCCGAGGCGATGGACCGCCACATCCCTTGGTCGTCGGGATTGAATCCTGCCGAATCCCAGAGCAATTTGCCGGTCGCGGCGTCGTGCCCGGTGAGGTGATCAGCCCCCCACGTGACAATCGTTTCGTGTCCATCGACATCCGCCACGGCAGGCGTCGTATAACTTTGATCCGATTCGCTGGGCCGCTCGTAGGTCCGCGATTCTTGCCAGAGCGTTTCGCCAGTGTCGAGATCGAGACAAGCCAAATAGGAGTCGCCCTCTTGCATGACCGCGACGACCACGCCTTTGGAAGTTAGAATGGGAGAGGTTCCCAAATCCCACCAGAGGGTATCTTTGCCGAATTCGTCCTGCAGGTTTTTATTCCACAGCACCTTGCCCGTGGGATCGGTGCAGGCGAGTTGGCCGCTCTTGAAATAGGCGACAACGTGCTTGCCATCGGTGACGGGCGACGGGTTACTGCCAGTGGCGACTTTATGTTTGCTCTCACGAGCAGTGCCAATCTCGCGCCGCCACTTCTCTTGCCCGTCAACTCCATACGCGGCGAGCACGTCTTTGCCGTCAGCTGTGACGGTGACATAGATGGTATCATCCCAAACGACAGGCGTTGAACTCCCTTCGCCTCCGAGATCGACCTCCCAGATCATGTTTTCGTTTTGGGAAAACTTAATGGGTAAGTTGGCCGCGGGGACGGCCAGGTTCGCCGCGGGACCACGCCATTGGGGCCAGTCGGCATGCAACAATGACGACGCGGCTAGAAGAAGATTGACCGAAACCAACACGCGCAAAGAGGATGCGTACATGGCGGACCTGTGAGACAAGACTTTTTGATTTTTAATGTTGCGATTTTATTCGCGTTCTTATTCTAGCAAGTTCTTGATTTACGCAACTCGAATCGTTTCTGGAGACCGTGCGACGCATTGCTTTGCGGCTCACTTAGGATTTTTTTATTGACGACTTGCAGTCCCGGTGTTATTTTACCGATTAGTTAATTAACCAACTGGTATACTATGCTTGCCGATCAACTGACCCATACGTTTTCCGCCCTAGCCGATCCGACGCGGAGAGCCATTCTCGTGCGGCTTTCCAAGGGGGAACGGAGTGTGTCGGAGTTGGCCCAGCCGTTTGAGATGACGCTGCCGGCCATCTCGAAACATTTGAAAGTCTTAGAGAAGGCGGGGCTCATCGAGCGTAGCCGCGCGGCACAATATCGGCCATGCAAGCTCAACGCCAAGCCGTTGCGCGAGGCCGCCCAATGGGTCGAGCAATATCGGCAATTCTGGGACGAGCGATTTGATCGGCTCGATGATTATTTAGCGGAACTGCAAGGCAAAACAGTGCAAGGGAAAAAGAAACGTGGACGCAAACACAAATAACCCCGCCGACGATTTCGTCATCGAACGGACTTACGATGCGCCGGTGGCGCTCGTGTGGCAAGCGATGATTGATCCGATGGCCATCAAGCAGTGGTTCATGGAATTTGAAAACTTTCGCCCCGAGGTAGGCTGCGAGTTTCAATTCACGGCCGAGGACCACGATCAGGTCAAGTGGCTGCATCATTGTGTGGTTAAGGAAGTTGTGCCCCAAAAGAAACTGGCCTACACCTGGCGCTATGACGGCCAACCCGGCGACACGCTCGTGACCATGGAGTTGTTCGAGCATGGCGCTGAAACGCGCATCAAGCTCACGCACTCGGGATTGGAGACGCTTCCGAAGCTGCCCGCTTTTGCTCGCGAGAATTTTGCCGCGGGTTGGACGGCTCTGATTGGCACATTGCTGAAAGACTATTCCGAAGGGCAGCCAATTTGCCCAGACCGCGAATACGTATGCTCGCGGGTGTTTGATTTTCCTCAGGAGCAAGTGTTTCGTGCGTTCAGCGATCCGGAGCAACTCGCCAAGTGGTGGGGCCCCGATGGGTTCACCAATACGATTCTCAAATTCGATTTTCGCGTGGATGGCGATTGGCATCTCACGATGCATGGGCCCGATGGCACCGACTATCGCAACGAGAGTGTGTTTGTCGAAATCAGCGAACCCAAACGCATTGTCTTCGATCATCTGCGGACCATGCACCGATTTCTGATGACGATGACTTACTTTGAATTCGAGGGGAAGACGCGGCTCACCTGGCGGCAACGATTTGAATCGCCAGAGGAATGGGAAAAGGTGAAGGCGTTTGTTCCCGCGGCGAACGAGCAGAATTTTGATCGGTTGGAAGAGCATTTAGGGAACAAATCATGAGCGAGCACGAATCCCAAGTTCTTGAAGCGGCTGACAACGAAATCGTGATCACGCGGTTGCTCGACGCACCGCGCGAATTGGTTTGGGAGGCGTGGACCAATCCCGAACACGTCGCGAAGTGGTGGGGCCCCAATGGGTTCACCACGACGACCAAATCACACGACTTCCGTCCCGGCGGGCTTTGGATTTACACCATGCATGGTCCTGATGGCACCGATTATCCCAACGAGGTCAAGTACATCGAAATCGTGAAGCCGGAGCGGATCATTCACTCCCATGGCGATGGCCAGCGAGAATGGTTTCAAGCTTCAGTTTTTTTCACCACCGAAGGGGACAAAACGCGGGTCACGATGAAACACCAGTTTCCGACCGCTGAGGCACGCGACGAAGTGGTGCTCAAGTACGGCGCGATCGAGGGGGGCAAGCAGCATCTGGCTCGCTTGGCGGAATTGCTGACCCAAATAAGAAAAGTCCAATAAGATTCATCCACAAAGACACTAAGAACACGAAGAATATTAAAAAATTCCAAATCGACCCCATCTTTCAGTTGATTTAGAATTACTCGTGACAAACGTAATGATATTCGGCCTAGCTTAGTGCTCTTGGTGACTTTGTGGTGCAAGTCTTTAACTGGGCTTCTTTATGAATACGACCTTAGCAGGCGACATCCGAGACATCGTCGATAGCGTCTACCGCAGCGAATCGCGGCGGGTGTTTGCCACGCTCGTGCGGCTGCTGGGGGATTTCGATTTGGCCGAGGAAGCGCTTTCCGATGCGTTCGCGGCGGCGGTTGCGCAATGGCCTACCGAGGGTGTGCCCGCCAATCCGCGGACGTGGCTCGTCTCGGCGGGGCGATTCAAAGCCATCGACACGATGCGCCGCCGGGCACGGTTTGATGCATCGCTAACGGCTATTTATCAGAAATTCGAGGCGAATCGTATCGATACCGTCACGGAGCCCAACGTTGATCGTGACGAGATCGAAGACGACCGATTGCGGCTAATCTTTACCTGTTGTCACCCCGCGTTGTCACCCGAAGCGCAAGTGGCCCTTACGATGCGCGAAGTTTGTGGGCTGACTACCGAACAAATTGCCAGTGCGTTTCTAACGACTCCCACGACGCTTGCGCAACGGATCGTGCGGGCAAAATCAAAAATCCGCGACGCGGGGATTCCGTATCAAATTCCGTCGCGTGAAGATTTGCCCGACCGACTGCATACCGTGCTACAAGTGATTTACTTGGTGTTCAACGAAGGGTATTCCGCTTCGTCGGGAGAATCCATCACGCGCGCGGACCTCTCGCAAGAAGCCATTCGGCTAGGGCGGTTGATGGTTGAATTGTTACCCGATGCCGAGGTTCTGGGTTTGTTGGCTTTGATGTTGCTGCACGAATCGCGGCGCGAGGCGCGGAATTCAGCCGAAGGTGAGATCGTTCTGCTCGATGATCAAGATCGCTCGCTGTGGAACCATGAGCACATCGAGGAAGGGCAACAATTGGTGGATCGAGCGTTTGCCTCGCAACAATTTGGGCCCTACATGATACAAGCCGGCATCGCGGCCATTCATGCCGATGCGGATACAGCGAGCGCGACTGATTGGTCACAAATCGTTGGGCTCTACGACGTACTCGCTCGCATTTCGCCTTCGCCGGTGGTGGAACTCAATCGAGCCGTGGCGGTGGCGATGCGCGATGGTCCCGCTGCGGGTTTGGAATTGGTCGACGCGATTCTCACGCGGGGCGAATTGGCGGACTATCATTTGGCCCACGCAACCCGGGCCGATTTCTGCCGACGGCTGGGCAAAACGGCCGACGCCCGCACTTCTTATCAGCAAGCCCTGCGGCTGGCTCGTCAGGAACCAGAGCGACGTTTTTTGGCGGGCCGACTGGCTGAATTGGGCTGATTTTCGGCCAAATATCGGCCATTTTCTTGGGCGCGAAATTTCCTGAGAAAAATTTTCGCGGTCTGTCGATTTGGGCTCTCGCTGGTCGACTACTTAGTGCTCGGCGGACAAAAACGAAGTTTTTGAATCATTAAAAGGGCCCTGCGACGCGTTGCGTCGCGGCTATTGAATAAGGAATAAGATCATGCACGACCAAAAGGTATTCATCAATCTGCCGGTGAAGGACTTGGAAAAATCGAAAGAGTTCTTCGGCAAGTTGGGCTACACGTTCAATCCGCAGTTCACCGACGAGAATGCGGCCTGCATGATCATCAGCGAAAACATCTACACAATGCTGCTGGTCGAGAAATTCTTCGC
Source organism: Bythopirellula sp. (assembly GCF_041737835.1). Lineage (NCBI taxonomy): Bacteria > Pseudomonadati > Planctomycetota > Planctomycetia > Pirellulales > Lacipirellulaceae > Bythopirellula > Bythopirellula sp. The sequence continues at coordinate 400,527 of NZ_JBGSQY010000072.1, forward strand.
GACATTTACGACGAAGAAAATCATCGACGCGAATTCGAACGTCGAGGTTCTCACGTCACTCAATTGCAAGTCACGCGAGGCCGTAGATGAGATTGTGAAGAAGGCCCTCGCCGCTGGTGGCAAAATCCCGGATGAGCCGAAAGATCACGGCTTTATGTATGAGTGGGGCTTTGAAGATCTCGATGGCCACAACTGGGGACATTTTTGGATGGATCCGTCGTTCGTGCGGTAAACACGCAGTAGCCGCGATGCGACGCATCGCAGGACCGGCGATTCGTTGAATCGCGGCTATTCAACATAAAAAAATGACCTCATCGAGAACATAATCATGCAGACGATTCAACCATGCCTTTGGTTCGACACGCAAGCTCTTGAGGCGGCCGAGTATTACGTGTCGATATTCAAGAATTCGAAGATCAATCAGGTGACGCACTACGGCGAAAATATGCCAATGCCGAAGGGGACTGTGCTGACGGTGACATTCGAGCTTAACGGCGAACAGTTCATGGCGCTCAACGGCGGACCGATTTTTCAGTTCAACGAGGCGGTCTCGCTCATCGTCAATTGTGATACTCAGGAAGAGATCGACCACTACTGGTCGAAGCTGACGGCCAACGGAGGCCAAGAAGTGCAGTGCGGCTGGCTGAAAGACAAGTACGGTCTGTCGTGGCAAATCAGTCCCCGAAAGTTTGAGGAGTGGATGAAGGACCCAGTGAAAGGGGACCGCATGATGCAGGCCGTGATGCAGATGGTGAAACTCGATATTGCAAAACTGCAAGCCGCTTACGATGGGAATTAGAATCCCCCCTCCCGGTACTCGGGGAGGGGCTAGGGGAGGGTTTTCCAGTACAACGTATCAGGAGGACATAAACAATGCGATTCATGGTCATTGTCAAAGCCACGAAAGATTCAGAAGCGGGCATTATGCCTAGCGAACAGTTGCTCACAGAGATGGGCAAGTACAACGAGGAGTTGGTGAAAGCCGGCATCATGCAGGCAGGGGATGGCTTGCATCCCAGTTCCAAGGGCGCGCGGGTTCGGTTCTCTGGCGATCAGCGCACCGTGATTGACGGTCCATTCGTGGAGACCAAGGAACTGGTGGCTGGCTATTGGATTTGGAAGTGCAGTTCACTGAACGAAGCCATTCAATGGCTCAAGCGGTGCCCACATCCTCACCCGGAGAACGACACCGAAGTAGAGATTCGCCAAATTTTCGACATGGAAGATTTTGGCGAGGCAATGACGCCGGAACTTCGCGAGCAGGAACAGCGCCTCGCGGCGGAGTTGGCGAAGAAGTGAAACAACGCAAACAGGGCCGGGTATTCGGGGTCGGGACGACCCGGCTCGCTCATAGAGGAGTTTTATTATGACAACTGCAACAATCTCTCATCCACCAATTGCATCACGCGACGAATGGCTCGCCTCGCGACGGGAACTGCTCGTCGCCGAAAAGGAGCTCACCCGGCACAAAGATCGCGTCAATGCCGAGCGGCGGCGTTTGCCGATGGTGAAGATCGAGAAGGACTACGAATTCGATTCACCCGAAGGCAAGGTGAGTCTCGTTGATCTTTTCGACGGGCGGCGTCAGCTGATCATGTATCACTTCATGTTCGATCCAGCCTGGGAAAAGGGTTGTCCCGGCTGCACGGGATTGGTGAATTCGCTGGGCGATCTTTCGATGCTCAACAAGCGCGACACTACTTACGTGCTAGTGTCGCGTGCTCCGCTCGAAAAACTTGAGAACTATAAAGCCGAGCAAGGTTGGGAGCGTCGCTGGGTGTCGTCGTTTGGCAGCGACTTTAACTACGACTTCCACGTGACCCAGGATAAGAATGTCGTGCCGCTGGAATACAACTACCGGGCACAAACGGAACTGGAATCACGCCAACAAGAAGAGCCTTGGTTTCTAGAAGGCGAGAACCATGGCTTGAGCGTGTTCTTCCGCTTGGACGACGACGTGTACCACACTTACTCGACGTACGGTCGCGGTTGCGAGTCGGTCACCGATTCCTATGCGTTACTCGATCTGACGCCCTACGGCCGGCAGGAAGATTTTGAAGATTCGCCCGTCGGTTGGCCCCAGAAGCCGACTTACGGGGGATAAGAAATTGTTAGGCATGGCCTGTCTCACTAACCGCAAGATTCTTAGACCAAGAAGATCATGGCAAAGTATTTAATTTCATTCCCCAGTGCTGCGATGAAAATCCCCGACGGTGAGTGGGAGTCGGTGAGTCACGACTCTCATGCCGTGATACGTGAGGCGAAGGAAGCGGGCGTCTACGTTTTCGGCGGAGGTATTGATGAAACAGTACCGCCCGTTCTCGTTTCGGCAAACGGCTCTGTGACAGAGGGAGGCTACCCGTGGGCGCCTCCGCTCAATGGGGGATTGGCTGTACTTGAGCTGCCTACAAAACAGGAGGCCATCACCTGGGCCGCACGTTTGGCGAAAGCCTGTCGCTGTGATCAGGAGCTTCGCGTATTCGGATTTGATCCAGAGTCGTGAGGTCGGAGTGTTGCTGTACATTCTGCTAATAAACAACCAAAATGCCTAACAAACCAATGCAGGGGATATCATGAATTCCTGTTGCTGTCATCACACAAGCGAAGCCAAGACGGCGCGAGCACAACGCTTGTTCGCCGTGGCGGGTTGGCTTGTGCCGAGTGCGTTACTGGCGGTCATGCCGAAATGTCCGGTGTGCGTGATGGGTTATGTCGGGTTGGCAACAGGGATGGGAATTTCTTTGTCGACGGCCTCGCTGTTGCGAACAACATTGATCGTTTTGTGCATCGTGTCGCTGGGCACTCTGCTAGGGAAGCAACTCGTACCACGAGTCATTTTCTTGCGGTCGATTTATCTAAATGCTGGGAGAACAACATGAGATATATGCTGCTCATTTATACTGACGAAAAGGATTGGACTAACGAAGAGCGCGAGCATTGCTACGCCGAGTCGACGGAGCTGACACACGAACTTGATAGCCGGGGTCAATTCCGAGGCGCATCGCCCTTGCATCCCGTCGCCACGGCCACGAGCGTGCGGGTGCGTGATGGCATGCGAATAGTCACTGACGGGCCGTTCGCGGAAACTCGCGAGCAACTCGGCGGGTTCTTTTTGATCGAAGCCAAGGACCTCAACGAAGCGATCACGATCGCCACGCGGGTTCCGGGGGCACGGAAAGGGACCGTGGAGGTGCGGCCGGTGCTGGAACTCTCGGGATTGCCGGAGAAAGTTTGTCATTCCGAAGCGAGTTCTGCGAGTTGAAGTATCTGGCAAGTTGTCGAGAGCAGCTGGTCAAGAATCTAGAGCCAGACTGTATGACACTCGACTCATAGCTCTCGGCACTTGACTGATGGAAGCTAGATTCTTCGGTCGCTTAGGCTCTCTCAGAATGACAATTAGAAGGAGACAGAAGCATGCGATACATGCTGTTGAGTTACGACGACGAAAAGTATTGGAAAGAAGCCGGCACCCAGGTGCATGAAGCGGCGATGGCCGAGGCCGTGGAGTTGACTCACGAGTTGCACAGCAAGGGGCAGTATATTTTGGCCGCGCCGCTCGCTTGGAGCGATGCCGCCACGAGCGTGCGCGTGCGCAACGGCAAGCCGGTGATTACCGACGGACCGTTTGCGGAGACCACCGAAGTCCTGGGAGGTTTTTATTTGATCGAGGCGGACTCGCTCGAGGATGCGATTGACATTGCCGCGCGGCACCCTGGCGTGAAACACGGCACGGTCGAGATTCGGCCAGTGATGGAACTCTCTGGGTTGCCGGGGGAGTAGGTCATTCTGAGGGAGCCTAAGCGACTGAAGAATCTAGATTTTATTCGCAACAAAATTTGAACCTGTTGGTGGTGGAGACCAGATCCTTCGGTCGGCGAGCCTCTCTCAGGATGACATTGATTATTTTTAACTAAAAGGAAACTTATCATGAAACGCTTTTTATTGACTGTCTTTGCACTGACGATCGCTTGTGCCAATTTTGCCTTGGCTCAAGAGATGCCCGAAATGCCACAACCCCAGCCAGAACACAAGTTTTTGGAACGATTCGTTGGGGATTGGACCTCCAAGGCGGAGGTCCAGGGCGAGCCGGGGCAACCTCCGATGGAATGCCAGGGTGAGCAGGAATGCAAAATGATGGGGCCGTTTTGGATCGTTTGCTCCAGCAAGGGTGAAGCGATGGGCCAGAAGGTGCAAAGCATCATGCAACTCGGTTACGACGCCAAGAAACAAAAGTACGTCGGCACATGGAGCGATTCGGTGACCGGCTATATGTGGCATTACGAGGGAACCGTCGACGGCGACACCCTCACATTGCTGACCGAAGGTCCGCTGATGAACGACTTCAACAAGATGGGCAAATATCGCGAGCAGATTCAGTTTCTTTCGCCGGATCACTATCAGTTCAACTCCGCGGTCGACAATGGCGCGGGGGAATGGAACACGATCATGATCGCTGATTACAAAAAGAAGAAATAGCATCCGCCTGTTCGAGAAACATTCCCCCTACAAACGAGAATTTCATGACTATTCGACCTTATTTGTATTTTAATGGCCGCTGTGATGAGGCTTTGGAGCTTTATCAAAAAGTGCTCGGTGCGCAAGTTCAATTTCTGATGCGATTCAAGGAAGGTCCGCCGGGGGCATGTGAAGGGGGCATGGTCCCCGCCAATTGGGAAGAAAAAGTGATGCACACGGAAGTTCTCATCGGCGAAAGCACGGTGATGATGTCGGATGGCAACAGCGCTGAGACCGCGAAGTTTGCCGGGATTTCGATGTGTGCACTCGCCAAGGATGAGGCCGATGCCGAACGCATCTTCGCGGGACTGGGCGAAGGGGGCCAGGTGCAGATGCCGATGATGCAGACCTTCTTTTCGCCCAAGTTCGGCATGGTCGCCGACAAGCTTGGCGTGTCATGGATGGTGATCGTGCCGCAGGAAATGTAACGACCATCTCGCGCCGTGCATCGCGTTGCGATGCGGCTGGAAGTCATGAAACTGTGGAGTAAGCGTCCATGCTGACATACATAATGCTAGGTATTGCCGTTGTTGTGGCTCTGCTGGTGATCGTCGTGGCGACACGACCAGCGGATTTTCGTTACGAGCGTTCAGCCACGATGAATGCCTCGCCCGCGGATGTGTTCGCCCAGGTGAACAACTTTCACAACTGGGAAGAGTGGTCCCCTTGGGCGAAACGCGATCCCAACTCCAAGACCGCCTACGAAGGGCCCGAAGCGGGGGAAGGGGCCAAGTTCAGTTGGTCGGGCAACAACGAAGTCGGCGAAGGCAAGATGACGATCGTTGAAAGTACACCCCACAAGATCGTGGCGATTCGGCTCGAATTCCTGCGGCCGATGAAGGCCGTCAACACGGGAGAATTCGTGTTCGAGCCCGTCGGCGATCAAACGCAGGTCACTTGGAGCATGCATGGCAGGAATAGTTTCATGGGAAAGGCCTTTGGAATGATCGTCGATTGCGACAAAATGATCGGCAAGGATTTTGAGCAAGGGCTCGCCAACATGCGGTCGATTGTCGAATCGTCGCCGGCTGCCCCGGTCGCATCACATTAAATCGAAAGGCGTGTTAAAGATGTCCACTGATTACCAAACCCCTCTGGCCCAATCGAAAGCGATGACCATCGCCGGTTGGATTCTTACGGTCTTGCCGTGTCCGCTACTCGTGATGAGCGCCGCTTTCAAGCTCATGCAGTCGGAAGTCGTGACGAAAGGATTCGCGGAACAGAATTGGCCGCTCAACACGGCCGTGCCGCTGGGCATTGTGGAACTTCTCAGCACGATCCTGTATTTGATACCGCAGACAGCGGTGCTGGGGGCAATCTTGCTCACGGGTTATTTAGGCGGAGCCACTGCCGTTCATGTCCGGCTGAGCGAACCGTTTTGGATGCCGGTTGCGATGGGTGTCGTGCTTTGGTTAGGGATTTATCTACGCGATCCGCGCCTGCGGGCGCTCGCACCGCTACGAAGTCGGATTTGAAGTTTGTGTTTCGATAACATATTGAGGAGGTGGATGATGAAAATGACTCGTGTTTGTTTGAATGCCTTGATCGTTTGTGTATGTGGCATGGCATCCCTTGCGAATGCTCAACAAACGCAAGGAGAAGCCCCGCCGATGCAGCTTCCCCCGGGTTGGACGATGGAAGATATGCAGGCGATGATGGCCGCGGCGATGCCGGGCGAGATGCACAAGCATCTGGCAGCCGACATTGGCACATGGACGTGCAAGACGAAATCGTGGATGGGTCCCGACACGGAAGCGATTCTCAGCGAAGGAACGTCTGAAATGACGCCCTTGATGGATGGCCGCTTCATCAAGTGTGAAATGAAAGGCGAAATGCCTGGAATGGGGCCATTCAACGGGCTGGCGATTTACGGGTTTGACAACATCACACAAAAGTTTAACTCGGTGTGGCTCGACAACTACGCCACGGGCATGATGAAGGGCAGCGGCGAACTCTCCGAGAACGGCAAAACGATGACTTGGAAATACGATGGATATTGCCCACTGACCAAGAAGCCAATCGTAATGCGCCAGGTCGAGACGACCGTCGACGCCAACACGAAGAAGCTCGAGATGTTTGGCCCCGATCCCAAGACGGGGAAAGAATTCAAGATGATGGAGTTGACGCTGACGCGGAACTGAGCGTTGGCTGGACCCCAGTCACTAGCACTGTTAAGGCCGCGTGGACATGAGTTCGCGCGGCCTTGTTTTTTGCTGCCAAAACGGCAGCCCCACCCCTTCTCCGCTCCCTCCAAACGCCAACTTGGCACTGCCATTCTGGCAATCCAATCTCTGGCGAATCGTCACAAAGTAAATTCTGAAAATGACTTGCGCCTGATCATCCACCACTCAAATTCGATTGGTACGCGACCTGCTTTTAGGCTCTTTCGTGACTGAGTAACTGTCAGCGGCGGCTGTAGGCTTGCTGCCGCGAGGTCATAAGAGGCTTTTTGAGAAGGAGGTTTTACCATGACCAATAGTTTGACCCCCAAGAATCGTTTGCGTGAATTTTTGCCTGCGAATCTGGTTGAGTTCGACTCGTTTTTAAACCAGATGCTCGCACCCACCGGCTTGCGTGCGGGACACTCTCCTGCCGGGTTGTGGGAGGATGAAAACGCCTATCACATTGAACTCGATGTGCCGGGTGTGCAGCGTGAAAACGTCGACGTTACGTTCGACAAAGGCACGCTGACCATTTCGACCGAAAGGAAGCACGAGGAGAGCGACGCCACACGCAAAGGTTGGCGTGAAGAGCGGTTTTACGGCAAAGTGACCCGTTCGTTCAGCCTGCCCGATGCGATTGACGTCGACAGCATCGGTGCCGAACTGAATAGCGGCGTGCTGCACGTGACGGTCGCCAAGTCGCCCGCCGCGCAGCCGCGGAAGGTCGAGATTAAGTAAGCTTCGTTTTGTGTTTGTTTTGGAAGGCTGGGGGCCGCGTCGGAACACGCGGCCCCCTTTTTTGTCTGTGGCTGACCTCTGTGAGTTCGGATGCCAAGGACCGAGGTCACAGACCTCGGCCACAAATTCCCGCCTCCCCACGGGATTCTTGCCCGGGTATTCTATTGGCATGAGGCTTATCGATCTTTCCGGCGACAACTATTTCACTGCCCCTCAAAAAGTGGGCTGGTTTGCGCGCATCTTTCCTTCGCTCACTTTCCACGCGCGGTTTGCTGGGCTCACCTTTACTAGTGCTTGGCAGGCCTTTCGAGGCAAATACGACGACGAAGCCTGGGCGGCAAGCAGCCAGCTCTTGATTCGCTATCTCGAAAACGTCGGCGTGAAGTTCGAGATCACGGGGCTCAACTATCTGCGGCAAGTGGCGGGGCCGTGCCTCGTGGTCGGCAACCACCTCAGCTCGCTGGAGACGATGGTCATGCCGGCACTTGTGCAGCCGATCAAAAAAACCACGTTTGTTGTGAAGTCAAGTTTGCTCAACTACCCAGTCTTCAAATATGTAATGCGGTCGCGCGATCCCGTGGCGGTCACCACCAGGGACGCCCGGCAAGATCTGAAGCTGATGATGGAAGGGGGCATGACGCGGCTCGCGCAGGGGACGTCGATCATTATCTTCCCCGAAGGTCGTCGTGCATTGGCTTTCGATCCGGCGAAGTTCAATTCGATTGGGGTCAAATTGGCCAGTCGCGCGGGCGTGCCGATCGTGCCCGTCGCGCTGGAAACCACGGCGTGGGGTTTAGGAAAACCAATCGCCGACTTCGGACCAATCAACCCAGCGAAGAAAGTCCGCTTCGCGTTTGGGCCCGCCCTCAGCGTGGAAGGCCGCGGCGGCACCGAACAAGCGGCGATCATCGACTTCATTCAAACGAAGCTCAACCAGTGGGCCGCGGAAGATGCTGCGGTGAGTGCCGTGGGTGAGATGTTGCCGTTGAATGAGGGGAATTGATTTGAGTGAATCTGTATTGCTATGGCCAAGAAATATTTAATCCTTGCTTCTGTCTTGGCAATTCTACCGCTGTTCTATTTTCCTCTAGCCCAATGGATAGCGATGTCGCCTTATGGCAATCGCTTCTTCCTCGAAATCGCGTTTGGCTTTCCGTTATTTATGCTCGCGTGTTTTGTCACTATAGCAGTATTCTGTGCGAAGCTCCTTGTACAAAATAAAACGCCTGGCGTTGCGGCTCTCGCGTTATTGATTTCATTTGGCATGTTTCTTAGCTTTGGCATTGGTGTACGGCTTGGACAAAAAGTTCGTATGGCCAAGGTCGCGCCATTTTCAACTCGTAGTGAGTTACTGGTTAATGCCATCAAACAGTTCGAGCAAGAACACCAGAAACCACCGAAAACGCTTAGTGAACTTGTTCCAAAGTTTCTTCCAGAAATTCCATCGACGGGTTTGGGTGGCTACCCAAACTACAGCTATCACACCGGCGAAGAAGCCCGCGACCAGTACCACGACAACGCTTGGGCATTGTCAGTTTTTACGCCCAATGTCGGTATCAATTTCGATCAGATACTTTATTTTCCAATGCAGAATTACCCAGAAACGGGCTATAGCGGTTCGCTTGAGCGAATTGGCGACTGGGCCTACGTTCACGAATGAATTGCCCTGTGATTCGTTGAATCGCGGCTACTGTGCAACTTTGGCTACTTGGAAAATGAATTGACTTCAACAAACGCGCTCGCCACTCTCCCCCGTTGCGATTTCAAAAACTCCTGCCACGCCTGCCATTCGCCATCAAACTGTTTTTCAGCCACTTGGCGACGGTTGATCGCGCCGGCGACGTCGTCCATGAACTTGCGATTGATGGGATTCGTGGCGTCGATGTCACCCGCCATGGTTTTTTGGAAACTGGCTACGAGTTTGTCATACGCTGCGTGACGGGGTTCAATCTCCCACGTTTCGGCGTATTCCTCGAGCGCTGCGTCGACTTCGGGTGTGCGCTTGTTGAAACCTTCCAAAGTTTTCACCAGCCTTGCTTCGTGCTTCGCCATTTCGTGGTCGGCGAGTTCGACGCGCTCGTGGGCCGCGCTGGCCAGCCGGACGCAATCGAGCACGAAAGCTGCCCCGATAAAGGCCGCCATGGCCAACAACGCCGCCGGGATGATGAGCTTCTTCATGACAGTTGCACCGTGGGGGCTTGTTGGACTTCCTCGGGGGCCTCGAAGAACGCCCGCTCGGCGAAGTCGTGAACGTCGGCGACGATGTTTGACGGAATCGAACGGAGCAGATTCGCGTAGAGGTTGACCGTCTGGTTATAAGCATGCCGACGGTCGGCGATGCGATTCTCGGTTTCCGCGAGCTCCGTTTGCAGATTCAAGAAACTTTGATCGGCCCGCAGTTGTGGGTAATCTTCGGCCAGCACCATGATCTGGCCAATCGTTTGATGCAGGGCGGGCTCGACCTTGTTCGCCGCCGAGGCATTGGCAAACGGGTTGGATTGGGTCCGCAGTTGCGTCACTTTTTGAAACGTGTCGCTCTCGTAACGGGCGTAACCTTTAGCCACTTCCACGAGATTTTGAATCAAATCGAAGCGACGCTTGAGCTCCACTTCGATGTGCGACCACGCTTGATCGACGGCATTGCGAGCCTTCACTAGCGAGTTGAAGGTGAGCCAATACCAAACGATGATCGTCACACAGATCAGAATCGCGCCGTAGGTGAAGAACATTTACCAACCTCCCGAGGCACCACCGCCTCCGCTCGAGCCGCCGCCGAATCCCCCACCACCTCCGCCGCCGCCTCCGCCGCCTCCACCACCAAACGAGCCGCCCGACGAACTGGAACTTGATGTCGAAATTTTCGGCAAGATCACCGTGCGAGTTGTCTTGTGATTGCAGGAGACACAGCGGCCTTCGATCTTAGCCGTTCCTGAACTGCTGGTTGTCGGATATTGAATCGTTTTCTGTGGGTCTTCCTTGAATGTCCGCGCCTTGCAAGCGGGGCAATCTTTGAAGCCCGAGAAGATGCGCACGTAACGTTCGGTGTCGTTATGCAAACACGCGGGGCAGTACCAAACATCGTAATCGACCGAGCCGATCTTCTCTTCGAGCCGCTGCACTTCGGTGAGTTTCGGGTCTTCCTCTTGTTCGCTCAACAGTTCCAACTGCGTCCCGCACTTGGAGCAACCGTGCGGCCCGTAGCGGCGATACTTTTTGAGATTGGAAAACCAAGCCCCGACCGACGCGAACGTCGCACCTCCAAACCAGGCAAACGGCTGATCACCGGCAGGACTTTGCCACGTGAAATACGCCGCGGCAGCGACGAGCAGCACACCGAGACCGGAAATGAACAGAAATGCGGTGCTGGAGTACACGCGGCGCCGAGCGACGACAACACTTAACACAAGTAACAAGACCGCCAACACGGCCAGTCCCCCGGCTGCTAACTGGGCTCGCTGCCGGGTCCAGCGGGCTAGCAGAGGGCCCGAGTTAGGATCGCCCCGCGCGGCGGCTTTGTCGGAAAGCAGCACGTCGGCAATCGCGCGTGTGCCGGCTTCGATTCCCGCGGGATAATTATCGTTGCGAAAGAACGGAATGAGCTTATTATCGCGAATCTCGCCGCAGATCGCATCGGTCAGCAATGGTTCGAGGCCGTAACCGACTTCGATCCGCACTCGGCGTTCATTCGGGGCGACCAACAGCAGCACGCCGTTATTCACATCCTTCTGGCCGATGCCCCAAGTGTTGAACAGCTCGTGGCCGTAGTCATCGACCGTCCGACCATCGAGCGACGGAACCGTGACGACCGCGATTTGCGCGGTGGTTTGACGTTCGACGTCGGCGGCGATGCTTTCGATCGCTTGAGTTTGCTGGGCGCTGAGCAGGTTGGCCAAATCATGAACACGCCGCGTCGGATCTTGCGCCGGCAAGATCGATAGGAGAACCAGCGCGAACTGAGCCAAGCCGAGTATGGGCAAATCAATGACCCCAGAGAACGGAAAGCAGCAAGTTTACTTCCCTAATGTTCGCTGAAACAAGTCTTTCATTGCCTGCCACGACTTTTCGTCGGCATCTTTGTTGTATTTGATGCCTTCGATCCCCACTTCGTCGGCTGTGGGGACGGTGAAACTGTGGACCGCGCCGGGGTAGGCGACGAATTCGTATTTCACCCCCGCGTCGTCGAGGGCCTTCTTAAACGCGGCGACGGCGTCGGGGCCGATCATTGGGTCGTCGGCACCGTGGCAAACCAGGATTTCGCCTTTGATTTGTTTGGCTTCCTCGGAAGTGGCGGCGGGTAAGGCCCCGTGGAATGTGACGACCGCGTCGAGATCGGCGCCGGTGTAGGCCAACTGCAGGGCTGTTGCTCCACCGAAGCAGTAGCCAATCGCAGCGAGTTTTTCCTTGTCACACTGCGGTTGCTCTTTGAGCACGTCGAGCGCGGCTTGCGCCCGCGTGCGCCATTGGTCGATGTTGGCACGCACTTCACCCGCCATCTTGCCGGCGTCGGCGGGATGCGACGTCGTTTTGCCCTCGCCATACATATCGGCTGCAAAAGCTACGTAGCCGAGTTTGGCGAGTTCTTCGGTCCGCTTTTTCGCGTACTCGTTGAGCCCCCACCATTCGTGAACGACCAGCACTCCGGGGCGAGGGCCTTCAATCGCATCGTCCCACGCCAGGAAACCTTTGCAGTCGGTGTCGCCCGCTTTGTAGTCGATGGTTTTGGTTTGAATGGCTGCGTGGGCGCAGTTGGCAGTAAAGAAAAGAGCAAGCGAAAAAACGAACGAACGGATCATGGCGGGGCCTCCGATAGCGGGATGTGATGAGGCAATTATCAAGGATTCACAACAATTCGCAACCGGCACGGAGGCGAAGACGGCGTAACTGCGCTGCAAGTTAAGAACCCTGCTTGCTTTAGGAACTGCAAGAATTGGTTTCGCTTTGCGAACGGGGTTTTCTCTCATCAAACCGCTGCAAGTAAAATTTTCTTCGCATAGAATAAACCGTTCACCTTTTCTTTTTTCGTTAGGAAACTCGTTGCCATGGTTTGTTCGTGCTTACGTTCCTTCGTGTGTTGCTGGATTTTTTTCTCTGTGTTGGTTTCAACAGTTGCCGCGGAAACGATCTTCAATGTTCGCGACTACGGTGCGACCGGCGATGGGACGACGCTGGATACCGACGCCGTGCAGAAGGCGCTTAACGAATGTGGCAAAGCCGATGGCGGCGGTGTGGTGTTGCTCCCTGAGGGAACTTACCTCTGCAAGCCTTTAGTGGTTCGCACCGACACCACTTTGCGACTCGAAAAGGGGGCGATGCTCAAAGCGACCGATGATCCTGCGGATTATGCCCGCACGGATAAGCCGGGGGAGTTCAATCATTTCCTTACCGGCAAAGATTTGAACAACGTCGTCATCGAAGGGGAAGGGATCATCGATGGTTCAGGCCAGCGCTGGTGGATTCCGGCTGAGGAAGCACGGCAAAAGAAATCGGGGTACACGCTGCCCCGACCTAATCTCATTGTGCTGACTCGCGTGAACAACCTGACGGTACGCGGCGTGACGATTCAAAACGCGCCGAAGTTTCATTTCGTGCCAACCGATTGCGAGAACGTCGTGGTTGAAGATGCCACGTTCCTCGCCCCCGAACGTGCGCCCAACACCGACGCGATTGATCCCAGCATGTGTCGCAACGTGACGATTACGCGGTGTTTGATCGACGTGGGGGATGACAACGTGGCTGTGAAAAGCGGCAAGCCGGCCCCCGGGCGTGAGTTCGCTTCCGACAAGCTCACGGTGACCGATTGCACGTTCAAGCATGGTCACGGCATGTCGATTGGCAGCGAAATCGTCGGCGGGGTGAAGGACGTCGTTGTGCGAAACTGCACGTTTGAAGGGACCGACAACGGCATTCGGATCAAGACCGACCGCAAGAAGGGCGGAGCAGTTGTGAACTTCCTCTGCGAAAACATCACAATGAAAGACGTGGCGGGGGCGATCACGATCACCTGTTACTATCCCAAGATTCCCAAAATCGAAGAGCCTAAGGAAGTCACTAAAACGACCCCCGCTTACAGCAATATCACGATTCGCAATCTCACTGCGACCAGCACCAAGGACGCTGGGTTTATCGTCGGCTTGCCAGAAAGTCCGATCAAGAATGTGCTGCTGGAGAACGTAAAGATCAAATCCGAGCGGGCGGGGCTTGAGATTCGTCACGTGGATGGAATCAAAATGGTGAACGTCGAGATCATCCCCGGCGAAGGCGAACCGTTGATTATTAATGACGCTGAGATTGCAGAATAAGATTTAACCACGAATAAGAATTTATTCGTGCTATTCGTTAAATTCGTGGTTTCTCTTGATTTGACTCTGGCTTGCATACGCTCGATACTGAGAGCATGTCAGCCACGGCCACGCAGCGCGAATCGGTGTTTACCGCCCGGGGGATCACCAAGACTTACCACATGGGCGAAGTCGATGTTCACGCCCTTAAGGGGGTTGATCTCGATCTTTTCACGGGTGAGTTCGTGGTGCTGCTCGGTCCGTCTGGGAGCGGCAAGAGTACGCTGCTGAACATCTTGGGGGGACTCGATTCGCCGAGCACGGGGACGATCACCTATCACGACAAACAGCTTACCAGCTTCGACGACGCGGCACTCACGAGTTATCGCCGCGAGCACGTGGGGTTTGTGTTTCAGTTCTACAATCTCATCCCCAGCCTGACGGCACGGGAAAACGTGGCGCTGATCACCGAGATTGCCAAGAACCCCATGAAGCCTGAGGATGCGTTGGCTATGGTGAATTTGAGCGAGCGCATGGATCACTTCCCCGCGCAAATGTCGGGGGGTGAACAACAACGGGTGGCGATTGCCCGTGCGGTGGCGAAGCGGCCAGCGGTGCTCTTGTGCGACGAACCGACCGGCGCGCTCGATGTCGAAACCGGGATCCTAGTGCTCGATGCAATTCAGCGGATCAACAAAGACCTCGGCACAACGACGGCAGTCATCACCCACAACGCCGTCATCGCCGACATGGCCGACCGCGTGATTCATCTTTCCGGCGGGCACATCACAGGAATTGAAGAGAACACGCGAAAAAAATCGGCTGATGAGCTAACGTGGTGACTGTTCTTTACGTTGAACTTCGTCGCGCTGCCGTCAGTGTGTTCACCAGCAGCATCACACGTGTTAAGGGCCCCACGCCGCCGGGGACGGGGGTGATCGCGCCCGCGACTTCGCTCACTGGTTCGTAATCGACGTCGCCCACGAGTCCTGATTCAACCCGATTGATGCCGACGTCGACGACCGTCGCGCCGGGGCGGACCATGTCGGCGGTGATAAAGTTGGGCTTGCCGATGGCCACAACCAATATATCCGCAAGCCGTGTGACGCTCGGCAAATCGGCTGTGCGGCTGTGGCAGAGCGTGACCGTGGCATCGGCCCCTTTTTGGGCGAGCATAATTGAGAGCGGCTTACCGACAATATCGCTGCGACCCACAACCACGACGTGCTTACCCGCGGTCGGAATGTTGTTACGCTTCAAAAGCTCTACCACCCCATGCGGCGTACAAGGCAAGAACACCGGCCGGCCTTGGACGAGTCGTCCCACATTCTCAGGATGAAACGCATCGACATCTTTGTGGGGACTCACCGCTTCGAAAACGGCTTCGGTATCGATCTGCTTGGGTAGTGGCAGTTGCACGAGGATGCCGTGAATGCGGGAATCTTCGTTGAGCTGTTCGATAACCGTGAGCAGTTGTTCCTGCGTCGTCTCAACCGGAAGTTTTTCGAGGACACTAGCGATACCGACTTCTTCGCAGTCCTTACGTTTGTTACGGACATAAACTTCGCTCGCCGGGTCATCGCCCACGAGCACCGCTGCGAGCGTGGGGGTGATACCCGACTCTTTATGGAACGTAGCCACTTCGTCGGCCAACTCGCGGCGAATTTGCTTGGCCAGATTTTTGCCGTCGAGAATTTGAGCGGACATGGCAGGAACTTCAAGAACAAGAAACACTGCTGGGCAAGCCAGCAGTGGCACCCAATCGGCAATAGTTTAACTCACAACTATCGGAGTGAGCAGGCCCCAGGCGTAGGTCTGGTCGAGTCCCTGCAGAATCCACAGCGTGAGACACGCATAACACGCGGCCGCGGCGTCGTCGGCGATCACGCCCCAACCGCCGGGCAGTTTTTCGAGATTCCGCGCAGGCAGCGGTTTGGTAATGTCGAACAACCGAAACAGCAGCCAACCGACCCACAGCACCCGCCAATTGGTCAGCCCGCTGGCCAAATAAACGATTGGCAGCACGGCGATTTCGTCGAGCACGATTTCCTGCGGGTCGTCACCACCAATCATTCGCACAGCCCGCGAACAAATATTCGTCGCGATGAGTCCCACTACTAAGGTGGCGATAACCTGCCAACCGAGGGTGGGGAGTTGAAAAATGGCCCATGACAGGGGCAGGCCCAAGAGGCCTCCAACGGTCCCTGGAGCGGGGGTCACCAGCCCAATGCCAAATCCGGTGGCAATCCAGACGGCGAGGCGGTCGGTCAGCGAGGGGGCGTAGCGGAGACGGCGTTTCATGGGCGGCATCCTAAACGCCAGCACGTTTTCCGACAAGCGAGCCAATATGGTCGAACGGCGGCCTTCCGAGTATCATGCACTACTTGGGATTTTGACTGAAATAGGCAATCTGTGCGGGGCGGAGACCACTCGAACGAGATGAGCGAAGAAACTATCGAAAAGCTGAGCCCGGTTGAGCATATCAAACAAGAAAGCAATTTCCTGCGCGGCACGATTGCCCAGGAATTGGCCGACGGCTCCGACCATTTTGGCAAGGAAAGCATCCAGCTGCTCAAGCATCATGGGATGTATCAGCAGGACAACCGCGACGACCGCAAGTCGGGCAAGTCGTTCAGCTTTATGGTCCGCACGGCGATCCCGGGTGGAATGCTTTCGAGCGAACAATTGCTAGCCGAAATCGACCTGTGCGACGAAGTCGGCAACACGACGCTGCGGATCACGACTCGTCAGGGGCTCCAGCTTCATGGCATTCTGAAAGACGATGTCAAAAAGACGATCCGCCGCATCAACGATATTCAGCTCACGACGATTGCCGCCTGCGGCGACGTGAAACGCAACGTCATGTGCTCGCCCTGCCCCTACAAGGGCGATCCTGTGTACGACCAAATGCAGGAAATGGCCGAGCAGATTCAAATTCATTTCACGCCCCACACCGGCGCTTATCACGAGCTGTGGTTGACGGACGATTCCAACGGTGAGAAGCAGCTGGTCGATTCGTCGAAGCCCGCCGAGGTGGAACCGATTTATGGGCCCACCTATTTACCGCGCAAGTTCAAGTTTGGCATCGGGCTCCCCGGCGACAACAGTGCCGACGTTTATTCCCAAGACTTGGGCCTCTTGGCCATCTGCGAGCATTGGAAGATCGTTGGCTACAACGTGCTGGTTGGCGGCGGTTTCGGCACGACCCCCAGTGCCAAGAAAACCTTCCCCGCGATTGCACTGCCAATGTGTTTCGCGACGCCCCAACAGGCCATGGACGTGATGACGGCGATCGTCAAAGTCCAACGCGATTTCGGCAACCGTGCCGACCGCAAGGTCGCGCGTTTGAAGTATTTGATTCACGACTGGGGAATCGACCGCTTTAAGCAAAAGGTCGAAGAGTATTACGGCGGATCGCTCCCCGCCCCGCGGCCGGCGCATGTTTATGGCTTTAACGATGGCATGGGCTGGCAAGCCCAGGGCGACGGCAAGTTCTTCTATGGCCTGAACGTAGAGAATGGCCGTATCAAGGACGAAGGAGACTACCGCCTCAAAGCCGCCTTGCGCGAAATCTGCGGCACAATGGCTCCACCGCTGCGGCTCACGCCGCATCAAAGCATTATCTTCTGCGATCTCAAGGAAACCGACCGACAGCCGCTCTTAGACACCCTGCGGAGTTATGGTGTCCCGCTTACCGAAGAGATCACCAACACCCGCCGGTGGTCGATGGCGTGTCCCGCGCTCCCCACGTGTGGCCTGGCCATCACCGAAAGCGAACGCATCTTGCCGACGCTGGTCGATCAACTCGAAGCGGAACTTGCCAAGCTGGATCTCAGCAATGAAGTCTTCACGATGCGGATGACCGGCTGCCCCAACGGTTGCGCACGGCCTTACAACTCGGATATCGGCTTGGTCGGCAAGACGGCCGGCAAGTACACGGTCTTCCTGGGTGGCCGCGTGATGGGCGATCGCTTGAACTTTATCTACAAAGATCTTGTTCCCGAAGCCGAGGTGATCCCCGCGCTGGTGCAGGTCTTCCGCTACTTCAAGGAAGCCCGCGAAGCAGATGAATCGTTCGGTGATTTCTGCCATCGGCAGGGGCTTGAGAACCTGCTCGCCAAGTGCGACGTACCGGTTTAGCAGAGCAAGTCCAGACCATGGCTTCCCGGTTGTGCCTGTGATACGCTATCGTGCTGTCGATCAGGTTCCTACGGCAAACGAGGCAGGTGTCGCGATGACATGGCTCTTCGAACGAATGATTGAAACCGCGGCGTGGGTCGCGTTTATTCTCGGCATCGTCTTTCTGTGCGAAGCCGTTTGGATGCTCGTGGAATGGGCCCGCCACATGAACGTTGAAGGGTCGAAAGAATACCTGATCCAGAGCGGCCAAGCCGCGGCGTCGTTCGTGGCCTCGGCCTTGGCGATGGGTATTCTGGCCTGCATCGATCACTATGTGTTCGACTACGAAGATCGCATCGCGGCTCAAGATCGCAAGTAATCTCAGCGATGGCTGAGATCTTTTGGTCTGCAATTCGTCGCCAGTATTCTTATTGATTGGCTACTTATTGATTGGCGCTGACGGGGCCTTCCACCAGTTGGCGGATTTCGCGACGGCGGGCCAAGCGGCGCTGGTGATGCCGCATCGCCAAAAAACTGGCCCGGACAGTACGACCGGACTTCATGGCGGCTCGGGTGCGACGATTGAGCTGCGAATGATCGACCAAAAGCCGCAGATGATCGGTTGTCTCTTGGACGAGGTTCTGAATAAAGCCGACCAGGATTTGTTTCCACCGGGGAAGCTCAGGCGTCATAACCACCTCACGGGGTGAACTTGACGGCCAGTCAACCGCGACTTGCCGCAGGACACATGGGTTCTCATAAACTCAATTCTGACATTAAAACACGTTCTTGTCACTCGTAATTGGTATCGGTTCTTCCGAATCTGTATTCTAGGCAACCAAGACAAAGTAAGCCGAATTGCTACTAAACGTGGCGAGTTTTCACCCTGGAAGTTTTTACCATCACGGCTTTCCACACACCGATTTGCCAATTTGAGTTTTGGGACACACCTTTGTCTATCCGATAGACAAGTGACGCGACAACTTGTCGCGATCAAGAAAAAGGCCCTCACCACGCATCGGGGCAGGGGAGTTAGCAGACAATGCATAGCTTCCTATGTGGTGAGGGCTTTTTTATGCGCTGTTCAAAATATCCGAGCCGGATAACCGAGCGGATGACCGAGCCGGGACAGCTCGGCTATATTGGGGGGGTGACCTGTCTGATTCCGCAAGGGCCCTGCCATGACTTCTCGTTTTTCGCCTGAAAGAACTCGTATTGGCTGGATCGGCACCGGCGTGATGGGGTCGAGCATGTGTGGCCATCTGCTCGCCGCGGGCTATTCCGTCACCGTTCATAATCGCACGCGGGTTAAAACAGAATCTCTCCTGGAAAAAGGTGCGGTTTGGGCTGACACGCCCCAGCAAGTCGCCGAGCAGGCCGATGTCATCTTTTCCATCGTGGGCTATCCCCACGACGTCGAAGAAATCCTGCTAGGCACACATGGAGCGCTGGCCGGCTGCCGTGCAGGTTGCGTGCTTGTTGACATGACGACGAGCAAGCCCTCACTGGCCATGCAGATCGCCGAGGCGGCCACCCACCAGCAAGTGATCTGCATCGATGCGCCCGTCTCTGGTGGCGACGTAGGGGCACGCAATGCCACGCTGTCGATCATGATCGGCGGCGAGCGCGAAACGGTCGAAGCCTTGGCCCCCTGCTGGGAAGCGTTGGGGAAAACCTGGATCTGGCAAGGTGGACCCGGTGCCGGCCAGCACACCAAGATGGTCAACCAAACGCTCATCGCCACGAACATGATCGGCGTCTGCGAAGCGTTGCTCTACGCCTATCGGGCTGGACTCGACCTCCACAAGGTCATGCAATCAGTCTCCACCGGGGCCGCAGGAAGTTGGTCACTCGCGAACCTGGGGCCACGCATAATCGCGGGCAACTTCGATCCTGGCTTCTTCGTGGAGCATTTCATCAAAGACATGGAGATCACGCTCGAGGAAGCCCACCACATGGGGCTCAAACTCCCCGGCCTTCAGCTAGCACGCGAGTTGTACGGGCGACTTGCCGAGCGGGGCCATGCCCGGCAGGGAACTCATGCGCTGATGCTCACGCTGGCGGAGATGTCGGGCGTTGATTGGCGAAATCGGGAATGAGTGCTAAGCCGCGAGCGGCGGCTCACAATTGACGGCTAGCCGACAAAAAACTACAGTCACGCCGCAAAATTCTCTTCCCCGGGGTCGCGGCCATGAAGTCTTCGCAATCGGAATCAGTAACCGGTACTCCCGGTTCGTTGCCGACCTGTTTGAAGGTGCTCGTGATCTCGACGCCGCAGCGGAACGTGAGCTGGTTGGCCGAAGCATTTGCCGCTGATAGCGCAACGCAGGTCATGCTCACCGAAGTGATCGGCATCACTGCGGGCCTAACCCGTCTGCGTGATGAGGAATTCGATGCCGTGCTTGTCACACACGAGCCAGGTCAACTCGATGCCTTGGATTTTGTAGAAGGCCTACGTGCCGGTGGCAGCGAAGAACCGATGCTCGTGCTGGGTTCGCTCCCACCGCAAGAGATCGACGCCCTGTGCTACGAAGTGGGGGCCGACGACTATTGCTGCGTGGCCGAAACCACTGTTCGTGGTTTGTTGTGGAAGTTCTCGCGCGCGATCGAACGCAATCAACTACTGCGCGAGAACCGCCGCCTCGTGCATGCCCAAAAGCAACGGCTCAAGCAAGAACATCTGGAAGCGCAGCGACTGCTCGAACAGCAACGTCAATTGATCGCTGATTTGGAATCGCTCGGCAAACCGCCCGTCAAAGAATCGACGGTTGGCGTCGATGGTTTGGATGATTGCCTCGCAAAAACGGCCACGTGCATGGAACAGGTGACGACCGATTTGCCCGCCGCGCTGGTGTCGCACTATCGTGAATTATTGCGGACATACGTCATCATGGGCGTGGGAAATCTGAGCGGCGAAATGGCCAAGCTCGCCGACTTGCTCGCGAGCGCCGAAGTCTCGGCCCAACGGGCTTTGCAACTTCACGTCGCGGTGCTGGAAGAACTCGTCGAAGGCCTCGGCACCCGCTCCGCTCGGCACGTGATGAATCGCGCCGATCTGCTGGCCCTGGAAGTGATGGGGCATCTGGCAGATGGCTATCGCGCACGGCTCTGCGAAAGCCGAAATCCACCCCGGCAGCAAATCCTGCCCTTCGCCGCTTAGGGCGAAATTCTGTTACAATCGAGTCTCACGCAGAGGCGCGGGGGACGCAGAGTATGTCTCAGATGACTCACAATGAAATTACTGCCGTGATCATTGATACGGCCATTGAAATTCATCGCAAGCTAGGCCCAGGGCTTCTTGAATCTGTGTACCGAAGAATACTTGCTTATGAACTGAGCAAGCGCGGCCTCGATATTGTCGAAGAAATGCCAATTCCTGTTGATTGGGAAGAAGTCCATCTCGATCTCGGCTTCCGAGCTGACCTGCTTGTTAATCAGATGGTTCTGGTTGAACTTAAGTCTTGTGAAGCCATCCATCCCGTCTATAAAAAGCAACTACTAACTCATTTACGTCTTACTAACAAACAAGTGGGCCTTTTAATCAACTTCGGTGAAGAATTGTTAAAAAAGGGCATTCACCGTATCGTCAACAATTACTCCGAATAATTCCTCTGCGTCCCCCGCGCCTCTGCGTGAAAAAAACTAATGAACGATTCAAAAACAACCATTGCCGAGCTTCGCGAAAATATCCGTCAATTTGTTGTCGAGCGTGATTGGGAGCAATTCCACTCGCCCAAGAATCTGGCGATGGCGTTGGCGGTGGAAGCTTCGGAGTTGATGGAGCATTTTCAGTGGATCGATATCGGCGAATCGCGCAAACTCGCCGAAGATCCTGCCAAGTTGGCGGCCATTGGCGAAGAACTGGCCGACGTATTGAGCTACACGCTCGCGCTGGCCAACTCGCTGAACATCGATGTTGCCAGCACTCACCGCGACAAAATGCGGAAGAACGTCGCGAAATATCCGGCCGATCAATTCCGTGGCCGCTTTGGCACGAAGGGCACGTGATTCGCACAACCATGGTCGCATGAACTCTCGCCCCCGAATCGCCGTCGTCGGAGCCAGCGCTCGCGGGTGTGCGTTCTCGCTGTTGCGTGCGGGTTGCGAAGTCGTGACGGCTGATCTCTTTGCCGACTCTGACCTGCGGCGAGTTTGTCCCGCCACGCAAATCACTGATTACCCGCATGCGCTCGCCGATTGGTTGGCCGAAACAACCTGCGATGGTTGGCTCTACACCGGCGCGCTCGAAAACCATCCCGATCTGATTGACCGCATGGCCAAGTTACGGCCGCCCATGGGAATCCGCGGTGACGTGTTACGGCGCGTACGCGATCCGTTGTTATTGCAGGAAGTGGTCCGCGCGGCCGGACTGAATTTTCCGGAAACCAAACCGTGTGATGGTTCACCTCCCGGTGATGGTGACTGGCTCCACAAGACGGGCCAAGGTGGCAACGGCAGCGGAGTCAGTCGCCTTCCAAACGAGCCGCCAACAGTTGGTTACTTTCAACGCTTCATCCGCGGCGAATCGGGCTCGGCCATTTTTGTTGATGGGGAACTTCGTGGCATCACGCGGCAACTTATTAAAAATCCATTCCAATACAGCGGCACGCTGGCTCCATGGGATTTTTCATCTGAAATCGTCGACGAGTTCGCCATGCTCGGTCGTGTGTTGTCGACCATGGGGCTACGCGGTCTGTTCGGAGTTGATTTTGTGTTCGATGACAACCGACCTTGGATCCTCGAAGTGAATCCCCGCGTGACGGCGGCAGTAGAAATCGTGGAACGAGTGACTGGCGGGAATCTACTTGCCGAACATCTTGCTTCGTTTGGCATGGTCGTTGAAGCTCCGCCGCTGATAACAGTTCCCGCCGCAGGCAAAGTCATTCTCTACGCCAAGCAGCCGCTCTTGATTTCACCAGCGATGAGCGAGCAACTGCTTAGCCGCACTGGTTCGCTCGAAGCCCCACTGCTGGCTGACATTCCCCATGCAGGCACCGAAATTTCCGTGGGCGAGCCGATTCTCACGGTGTTCGCGCGTGGCGAAACATTGGAAAATGTCGAACAGGATCTACGCCGGCAAGTTCTGGCCTTGGAAAACGAACTTTATACGGAGAGCGTCGGGAGGCACGTATGAGAATTGGCATCGTCAGCGACACACACGGCCACGTGGGCAATACCTTGGCCGCGGTTCACATGCTTGAAAGCTTGGAAGTCGAGCGCGTGCTGCATTGCGGCGACATCGGCACCGAGGAAATCCCCGCGTTCTTCAAGCCGTGGCCGACCGACTTTGTCTTTGGCAATTGTGATTACCATCGCGAGGAGCTTGCCTCCGCGATCAAGCAAGCGGGGCTCACCAGTCAGGACGTGTTTGGCGATCTGAAGATCGGCGGACGACGGATCGCGCTCTTGCACGGCGACGATCACAACAAGTTTTTTGATGCCCGCACGAGCGGCGATTACGATTTGGTCTGCTATGGCCACACGCACGTCGCGAAGCTTGAGCGCGTGGAATCCACGATGGTGCTCAACCCGGGCGCGCTTTACCGCGCGAATCCGCATTCGCTCGCGATCGTCGATCTCGACACGATGCACGCCGAGATTATCAACCTGTAGTTAGCCGGCATCGTCCCGATGCCGTGCATGGTTTGTTGAGCGTAACGAACGGCAGTGGGACACTACCGGCTAACACTAACCCGCCAAACGGTCGATGCGATTGACCGGGAACGAATCGGCGAATTCTTCGGCGGCGCATTGAAATTGCATCACGTACGCATCTTCGGGCGAATCTTCGTAGTACGAACGCAACACGTTCGTCGCGCGGAAGCCGACTTTCTTGAAGAACAGCTGCGCGGGCAAGTTCGTTTCCCGCACTTCGAGCGTGATTCGCGTGCGACGCTGGCTGGAAAGTTTGCTCGCCAGCTTGTCGGCCATTTGCCGACCGATGCCGCGCTTGCGGATTCCCTTGGCGACGGCGAAGTTCAAGATGTGCAGCCGCGATTTGTGCAGCTCGTAGATCATGAAGCCGACGACTCGCTCGCCATGCTCGGCGACCATGCCGATGCAATTGCGTTGCCGCAGGCAGCGAATGAAATCTTCTTCGTACCAAGGGAACTCGAAACTATCTTGCTCGATGGCAAGCACTTCGGGCATGTCGCGGCGGATCATCCACCGGATATGTACGCGCACTTGTTGATCGGTCGATTCGCTGCTCGTTTGGCGGCTCATATCGGCCTCCTTCCGTGTCGGCCTATCGCAATTCAGGGTTTCTGAAATGGTTTCTGTGTTGGCACCGTCACCGGCGGCCGTGGCAAGGGCGTCAGACCGAGCCATCCAATCGCGGATTCTGCTCAGCCAACCCTCCGGCGTCGGCGTGTTACCGTCGTTCTTGCGATCCTCGTGTCGCATCCCACCGTCGCCTCATGCTGAGAAAAGCTATCCCAAAGGACTATCCCAAAAGGACCTCTCGACGAGTGGAAAGGAAGGCTACCAAAGTTGCGAAACGCTGCCAAGCGAGAATCAGCGGCCCCGGAATTCCGGCAAATTCAAGCCCGCTAGCACCTGGGGAAGATGTCGACTTGGGGGCTGAAGGTGAGAGGAGGCACTAGGGGTGGGGATGTCTGTGATTAAGTGTTGCTGGTAAGTTACCAATCTGGCGTGAAGAAATAGAAGTAGATGCCCATAGCAAGCATTACTATCCCGAGTGCAATCTTGCTACCGACGCCGATAAAAAATCCCGTCGGGTCTTTCTCCCTGCTGGGTCGGTAGCCCTTACTCATATGCCCGTAGCCTTTGCGCCAATCGCTCCAAGCTTCGCGCAGCGCGAAAATCGCTATTGCAGAACACATTCCAATTGTAAAAAGGAACTTCAACTTATCACCATGTCAGTCGCTGCTAACCGTAACCAGCAATTCTCGCACGGTCCAGCGGTGATTTGCAACAGCGAGTCTGTGCGTCATATGCGACTAAGTATTCTTAGCGAGACTCTTTTAACTTCTGTCCAGTTGAAACTCCTGTCATAGTCAGCGAGTAACTCTTGCCACTCGATTTGTAACTAAACCCTAAAAGCAGCGACCTGTCGCCACCATCAGGATACTTTAAATCGAGATCGCTTAGTGAATTTGGATACTGACCATGCTTTTCATGGTACATAGACAAAGACTCCACGGCTTCTGTAAATAATGCACGTTGCGAAGACTCTTTGGCTACAAGTTTTGCGTCTGCAAAAACTCGTCCTAGACAAGCAACCAAAGCAATTCCAACGACAACTGCAAGAGAAGTGGCAAATCTTGAACTCGATGGCTTCATCTATTCCTTTGACCTCTACCGGAGATTTAGTGTTGCTAATGTGGCTTAAGGTAAGGAACCACGTACGTAACGATCCCCCAGCAAAGAATCAGTCCGATGATGATGGCAGATAACAACCCACCGGCCGTCTGCCTGCGCTTGATAGGCTGACCGCAGTTGGGGCATGATTCCGCGTTTCTCGAAACCTGTTTGTCACAATCGGGACACGCCATTAGGTTTTGTGCTGCCATTCAGAATGCCTCTCTTCAATGTGACTGAAACTCAGTGGCAATTCTCGCACGGCTCCGCATCACTCACAATCCTTTTAATCCGCTCGGCACGGTCGCACTGATTGCAGCAACCACATCCGCGGAGAACATGCCGCAGGGGGATCGATTGCCCCGGCACCCGCCCTGGCGTGGGGTAAAGTTGTGAGGTGACTTAGCACGCTGCGTCAGGCTTAAGGGTTGTGCCTGATCTGCCGCGTGCCGTCCCGCCCGCCTTGCCTCCCCACCGAGCCGCATCATGAGCACGTCGACCGAGAATTTGCCCAACGAACAAACCAAAACGCTGAGCCTCCCCGCCCCCACGGTGGATGTCAGCTATGTTGAGCGGCTGGAAAAAACGCTCAGCGCGGCCGAAGAAGCGATCCATGATCTCGCTACGCTCGACGCACTGCCGCCTGCCGTGCAGCGCAAGGCAACGGCGCTTGCAGTGTCGGTGGTGATTCCCGTTTATAATGAACGCGAAACCATCGCCGAGATCGTGATGCGCATCCGCGAAGTCGGCCTGCATACCGAAATCATCATCGTCGACGATTACAGTCTCGACGGCACGCGGAGTGTTTTGCTCGATCTGGCCAAGCAGCCCGACGTGAAAGTGTTGTTCCACGGCTACAACCGCGGCAAAGGGGCCGCATTGCGCACCGCGTTCGCCGAAGCTCGCGGCGATGTCATCCTCATCCAAGACGCCGATCTGGAATACAGCCCCCGCGATTACGCACTGCTGCTCAAGCCATTGGAACTCGGCACAACCAATGTCGTGTACGGTTCGCGCTTCCTGGCCAATGCCGAGCAGGATCCTTCGCGGCTCCATCGGCTAGGGAATTGGCTGCTGACCAAATTCTCGAACTTCCTCACGGGCCACGAACTCACCGACATGGAAACCTGCTACAAGGTCTTCCGCCGCGAACTGCTCGAACAGTTTGACTTGGAGCAAGATCGCTTCGGCTTCGAGCCAGAGTTCACCGCCAAGCTCTCCTGCATTGGCGAAACGATTGTCGAAGTCCCCGTCGGCTACGACAGCCGCGACTACAGCGAGGGCAAAAAAATCGGCCTCCGCGACGCAATCAACGCGATGTGGTGCATCGTGAAATACCGGCGGTAGAGCGGATTTGAGTCAGTAGCGGCCAACGTGATATAATGGGACAGTGATATAAATAGGATCACGGAGAATTACTATGTCCCTGATGATCGAAGTTCCCGACGATCTGGCCGCCCAGCTTCAAGAACGCGCCGCCGCGATTGGTAGCATCCCCGAAAAGGTAGCGATTATCGCTATCGAGCAGCAGCTTCGCGCCAACGAACAGTTAGAAAAATCTCTCGCACCGGTTCGCCAAGCATTTCTTGAGTCGGGCATGACCGAAGATGAAGCGGTTGATCTTTTCGAGGCAGAAAAACACGCGATGCGCCGTGAAAGAGCCCTATGACACGCGATCGCATTGTGTTCGATTGCAACGTCTACTTTCAAGCTCTTATTGGACCAAACGGTCCTGCCGGAGCTTGCTTAGAAGCCGCTGAAAAGTCGTCGTTCGATCTATATGCTTCGGAATACGTTCTGAAGGAACTTAACAATGTTTGTATGCGACCGGGACTAGCTGCGAAGTTTGGCTTTACGCCTGCTCGTGTCACGGACTTTCTACGTTCAATCCGTCGATTTGCTATTCTTCTCGACAACATTCCACACGTGTTTACCTATCCACGTGATCCGGACGACGAGCATTACGTCGATCTCGCCGCTGCCTGCAACGCCCATCTGATTGCCAGTCGTGATCGAGA
Organism: Bythopirellula sp.; assembly: GCF_041737835.1. Taxonomy (NCBI): domain Bacteria; kingdom Pseudomonadati; phylum Planctomycetota; class Planctomycetia; order Pirellulales; family Lacipirellulaceae; genus Bythopirellula; species Bythopirellula sp. The sequence continues at coordinate 427,680 of NZ_JBGSQY010000072.1, forward strand.
CTTGCTGGCCCTCAACGATGTGAGTACAGAAACCGGCAAACAGTTTCGCCTGCAGTTTCCTGACTTATTGATCATGACGCCCGATCAACTCTTAGCGCGAATTCACGACGTAAGCGAATAAAGCTAATCCTTTTATTCCTGCACCATGAACTTCGCGTTGGCCGTGGTGTCCTTCGGCCCGTAATCGTAGAAGCGGTAGCGTTTCGTTACTTTCGCACCACCTTTTTTGAGGGTCTTGTAGGAAAGGTCGTTGCTTTCGAGCACCCAGGAGAATTCCGCTTCGTTGATGCCCCACTTGAGGGCGTCGGGCACCAGCCGTGCCACGAGCGCGATGCCGATCCCCCAGCTTTGATACTCGGGGAGCACGTTGGTGCTGATCAAACGAATCCGCTTGATCGCCTTGCGATTGCCCAGCAGCTTGATGAATCCGAAGGGGAACAACTTGCCGTCGATTGCTTTAATCCGCGGGTTGTAATCCAAGAGGCCAAACATCGTCCCTACCGGTTTGCCGTCGATCTCGGCAATCGTGGTCAACTCGGGGACGATCATCTGCTTGAGCCCCGCCGCTTGTTTTTTGACTTCCCCTTCCGACATCGGCACAAAGCCCCACGTCGAAACGAGCGACTGGTTGTAGATGTCGAGAAACGATTTCACATCGCGGTCAAAATGCTTCGTACTCATCGGGCGGCATTTGAGCGGAAAACGATCGAACAGGATCTGGCTCATCGAGTGCAGCCGCTGCGAGACCTCTTCGAGCATGCTGATGTGGCCCCAGAATGCAAAAGCGTCTTGCGCTTTGCGGAAGCCGTAGTTCTCGATCAGCCGCCCGTAGTAAGGCTTGTTGTAGGTCATCATGAACCAGGGAGGATCGTCGAACCCTTCGACCAATAAGCCACACTCGTAATTGAGCGAAGGATTCAACGGACCACGGATTGCTTCGATGCCCCGTTCGGCGAACCAGGCTCGCCCCGCGTCAAATAATCGGCCGGTGACCTCTTCATCTTCCTCGGTTTCAAAGAAACCAAAGAAACCCCGTTTCTCTTTGTACCAGCGATTGTGGGCATGATTCACAAACGCCGCGATCCGGCCGCAGGGCTTGCCGTCGCGGAGCGCGACAAATGTTTGAATCTCTGCGTCGTCGTAGAACGGATGGTATTTGTAGTTGAGCAGCTCTTTTTGCACCAAACGCAGCGGCGGCACCCAATGGGGATCGCCCCCATAGTGATCCCAGAGGAAATTAAAAAAGAGCTTGCGCTCGGCACGCGTGGAGACAGGGATGACTTCCAGTTTGGGCATAGCCGCGATTTATCTGGCGGATGAGGGGAACAAGCGAATTGCCACTGTAATCGGCTGAGTGCGGAACGGTCAATAAATGAATTCTCGCCTTCCGGCTCGGACTGCTCTTGACGCACAAGCAAATCGCCGCAAATTTTGAAGACATTGAGCGCCGAGAACTACGTAATCGGAAGGGTATTATGCAGCGAGCACTCGTCACCGGGGGGACCGGCTTTGTCGGTTCCAATCTCGTGGCGGAACTGCGCGCGCGAGGCGATTCGGTTCGCTGCCTGATTCGCAATCCTGGGCGTGGTGGCGATCTCGCCGCGATGGGTGCGGAATTGTGCGCTGGCTCGCTGCAAGACCCGCAGTCTATCGTTCGCGCGGTGGCCGATGTCGACGTCGTTTATCATGTTGCCGGGCGCGTGGCGGCTCTGAAACGGGCGGAATTTTTCGTCGACAACGTCGAAGGAACACGCGCGGTCATGCAAGCATGCTCCGAGTGCGACCAGCCCCCGACGGTGGTGATGGTCAGCTCGCTTGCCGCCGGTGGACCGAGCCTCCCCGGCACGCCTCGCCGTGAAACGGATGCCAACGTTCCGATATCGGCCTATGGCATGAGCAAGCTCGCCGCGGAACAGGCCGCCACGGAATTCGCGGACCGTGTGCGTCTTTCCATTATCCGTCCGCCCGTCGTGTTTGGCCCTGCGGACCGTAACAGCTTGCAGTTGTTCAAAAGTGTGTGGTTCACACACTTGCACCTCGTCCCCGGCCTGCGACGGATGCCGATGTCGCTTGTGCATGTCAATGATTTGTGCACGGGGATGATCGAACTTGCTGAGCGCGGTTCGCGCGTAACTCCCAAAGATCCGTCAGCCGGCATCTATTACATCACCTCGGGGCCCACTAGCACTTACAGCGACATGGGCCGACTCGCAGCCACGAGTTTGGGACGAAGAGTTCTTGTTGTTCCCACACCGAAAATCATCTTCTGGCTCACCGGCGGCATGGGCGAGGTCTTCGGCCGTCTGCGGAAACGTCCCGTGCTACTGAATTGGGATAAAATGCGCGAAGCTGTCGCTAGCGGATGGGAATGCAGCGACGAGAAGCTTCGCCACGAAGTGGGCTACCAGCCGCCGCTTTCCCTCGAACAACGCTTTGCTGATACGGCCAATTGGTATCGCGAGCATGGTTGGCTCTAACCGCTTGCGGCTGAGCGGTTACAGGGGACAATAAAAGCTTTCCCGCAAGACCCCAAAGCCGCGCCATGCATCAGCTCCCCGATCTCACGCTCGAACAACTTAACGTCGCAACACTAGGTGAAGCGACGTTTCGTTCGCCGCTACCTCTGTCGTTCGTTTCGGGTGACGACATTGGCGATTTTGTTTCGGACCGGTTTCGATTGTATTACGAACCGCGTTTCGTGCCGGGTGAGCCCGTGTGTGATTTGTCGTTCGAACTGGCCGGTCCTCGGCATAAGCTGTTCTTTGATCCGACGAAAACGTGCGCGGCCATTGTCACGTGCGGTGGACTTTGTCCCGGCATCAATAATGTAATCCGCAGTCTGGTGCAGGAACTGACACTCAACTATGGCGTGCCGCACGTGCTGGGTATTCGCTACGGCTATCAGGGACTCAACCCTGCCGAGGGCCGCCCGCCCGTCGAACTTACCTACGAAGACGTGGAAGACATCCATCACAAGGGGGGCACGATCCTCGGCACCTCACGCGGCCCGCATGAATCGCAAGTGATGGTCGATTTTCTTGTCAGCCAGGGGATCAACATCCTCTTTTGCGTCGGCGGCGATGGCACGCAGCGCGGTGCTCATGAACTATCTGAAGAGATCACCCGGCGTGGGCTCGACATCTCAGTTGTTGGCATTCCGAAGACGATCGATAACGACATTAAATACTGCTACAAAACGTTCGGTTTTGAAACCTCGGTGGAAGAAGCGGAAACCGTCATCGATCGGGCGCATGTCGAGGCCAAGTCGGTGCTCAACGGCGTGGGACTCGTAAAGCTCATGGGCCGCCACGCCGGATTCATCACCGCGGCGGCCGTTTGTGCCAGCGGCGAAGCCAACTTCGCCTTTGTGCCCGAAGTGCCGGTGCAGCTTCATGGCCCCAACGGTTTCCTGGCCGCGCTCGAACGCCGGCTCGCAGTCAAGGAACACGCCGTCGTCGTCGTGGCCGAAGGAGCGGGCCAAGAATGGCTCGACGAATGCCCCACGGGGCACGATGCCTCGGGCAACAAAAAACTGGGCGACGTTGGGCCGTATCTTGCCGAGGAAATCAAGAAGCATTTCAAGGATCACAAAATCCCCGTCTCGGTGAAATACTTCGACCCAAGTTATCACATTCGCAGCGTGCCAGCCAACGCAGCGGATAGTTTATTGTGCGCGCGATTGGCACGCGCCGCGGTCCACGCCGGCATGGCAGGCAAGACCGACGTATTGATTGGCCTCTGGCACAGTCATCTCATTCACGTGCCGCTCGCACTCTCGAGCGACGCCAAAAAAGAAATGTCGCTCGAAGGAGAGTTGTGGACGTCGGTCCAAGCCCTCACCGGGCAAGAGAAGTGGTATAAAATGAATATTTGAGACTTTCAACGTATCCATCGTCTCAAGGAATAACGATGAAATGCACTTTGCACTCTTTCTGTGTTGCAGCTCTCAGCATCGCTTTTTTCTCTTTATCGAACGCAGAAGAGATCAAAAAATCTGGCAAAGACGACAAACTTAAGTCTCAGATTGCAGATATTTGGAAGGCTCAAAAGACATCGTTACATTCCATTATTGTCAAGTGTCGACAATTTCATCGAAAGATTCCCGATGGCCACGACTTGAATCGCGATGATGTAAGAATGCTACTTGCAACTGCCGATCTAAAAGACAATGAAGCATTAAAAGACTTCGCAGTGGCTCTCAACCCAGACCTTAAAGCTTTAGATCCACCATGGCAAGAAATGCAGGTTTGGCTAGATGGCTCCAAAAGTCTAGTTAAAAGGACTGCTGCCGATAGTGATATAGAGGTGACGGATTCCTTTGGACTCTATGACGTAAGAAAACGTATTATTGGCCCTGGAGGACGCCAGCAAATTTCGATTCTTCCTCAGGGAAAGTTAATTCCACGACCTATTCATTTGGAAGATCTTCGTGTCTTGCCATCTTCCAAAGTGTTGAACGTTCATGAGCTCGTCCTAGCAATCTCTAATCAAGATGAAAAGCAAGTCGTGCTTACGAAACCTCGTTCCGAAATCAAAGTCAACCCCAAGACTGGATTTGTTACGGAGATAAACAGTGGCACATATGGCAAAGGGCCGTATATAGAAACACTACAATCTACTCCAATGACCTTTGAAAACGGGGTGATCTTACCAAAGATATACTTTCAAGGTAGATATCGAGGAGACAGGCTAAGATCGTTTCTTTTGAGAATTATTGACGAAGCTATACCAAACGCAGACATTTCAGAAGATATTTGTTTAATCGCCGCTAGTCCGTTAGATACGGTAGTCGATCAAACCACAGACACACCTCGTGTTTTTACGCCGCCTTATAACACAATCGATGTTCTAGAGCTAATGCTCCCTCGCCCTGCCGATGTTCGATAGCTTTCCGAGAAAAAACCCTTGTGAACAGGCTGCGGAAAGTCAACATAAAGCCCTCACCTGGCAAGAGAAGTGGTACAAGCCTGACTCATCACAACCATCCCGCTAGCCGGAGAGCCACGCTCTCCGGGCTGCGTAGCGGCTATGGCGTAGGGAGAGCCTCACCTACCCTTCAAAATCAAACGGATTCTCGTCGCCGCTGCTGTCTTCTTGGAACGGCGTCGCCTCGTCGGCGGGCTCTTCATCCAACGGCTGGGTCGGTGCCACGGGAACTTGTTCCACGGCAGGTGCCGTTTCGGCGGCAGGTTCGCCTTCTTCCTTAGCCAATTGGCGATACATGGTCGGTTCGTTCGCGCCGATCTCATGGAAGGCTTGCACCAGGCCGCGACTGTTCACCAGAAACACGCGGTCGGACTGCTCGTTGAAAACCGCCCGATAATTGGCACCTGGGAGCGTGTCGATGTATTTGCCCGTTTCAAAATCGACGATCACTAGGCGTCCCCTGTCGTCGAGCCCATAGACGTGCTTACCACCCTGCGCCACAAATTGTGTAATGTTGGGGACCGTCCACAATGGCTCGCCAGTTTGGGAATTCATGGCATGCAGCATTGGTTCGCTGGAAGTCGCATAGAGCCGGTCGCCCACCACCGCCGGGCGGCTCGTGCCAACATAACCCATGGCATACCGCCAACGTTCCTTACCACTCAATTCGTCGAAAGCATAGATATTGCCATCCGCGGAAGTGACGTACAAAAAAGGATCAGCTTCGGTCGGGGGTGCTGTCGCGGGGGAAGTCGTTTCTATGCGGTACAACACTCGTGGCCTGTTGGCGTTGCCCACATACAAGAAACCACGCTGCGTCGGCCAAGTGACAACCTGACCACTCGCGGTCGGGCTGTGGAAAATCCGGCCAATCGATTGCGAATACCAGGGGTTGGCTTTGGGTTCGTCGAGCTTATAACCTTCGATCCGGCCATTGAAAAATGAAACGTAGGCGTACTCGTCGCTCAGTGCTGGGGCTGCTGCAGGGGCGCTACCCAACATGCGAGACCACAGCAATTTTCCTGTCGACCGATCAACGACATACAAATTCGCTCCGCTCACCAACGCGACGTAATTGTCATTTGCCGCAGGCCCCAAGGCGAGCATGTCGAGCGGTCCGACTTGAGTCACCCACAAAGTTTCGCCCGTCTCGGCATTGAACGAATGCAGCGCCCCACCGGTGGTCAAAGCCAACAGATTGTCTTTGTAGAGCAGCCAATTCTCCACGCGATGCCGTGTGACGTCGAGTTGCACTTGCCCAAACCAGGATCGCTCCAACCCAGCGGGGGTCGCCATTTCATAGCTGACAAGCGACTCGCCCACGAGCAGGGATTGAGCGAACAAGCAAAAGGCAGCCATCGTGCTTGCTAGCGAGACAAACGAATATCGAGACGGGGCAGTCATTGCGGGTATTACTCACACGGTGAAGATCAGGAAGTCTGTTACGAGCGAAACTATGGTAAACGAAAAGTTAACCCAACTGCTCGTGCCGGGACTGTTCAGGCCGGTTCCATTCTAATTACAGGGCCTCGCGGTGACAAAACGCTCAATTGCGCATTTTCCGAAGTTTTCCCAAAGAGTTGGCTGCTTTTCGCACCTAGACCATCGACCCCGTGGTTCCTTACCATGGAGCAGCGCGTAAAACTTGTGGGCAGACTTGGACACCATATTTTAAGCATATTGAGGGTAGCGCCTTGAGTTGCGTTCTTGGTTTGTTGGTCTGCCCTGTTCGATTCCAACAACTACCCTGAATGCCCAATTGTGAACTCACCCAGCTCTCAATCTGATTCCTCGCGAGACTCTCTGTTGGAGGAGATTGTCGGGTATCTCAATTTCTCGTCCGGGGTGAGCGATCCGAAATTCCTGCGAAATCTCAACGAATTGTTTCGTAGCCTCGATGAAGTGGGAGACGAAGCCCTGGCCCTGATTGGCCAACTTCTGACCCAAACCATCGAGCGTCTCAAAACAAACGGGGGGGCCTTTGCCGACACGACCCAGGCGGATGCCGTCATCAGAATACTGATTGAGCATTTTTTGCCCGAGTATCGGGAATTTCATCGTGATTTGCTCTTTCATCAGGAATCCTACGACTTGTGGCAACCCTTTTTCGTTGGACGGGCCTGCGAAGCGATTTTGTCGCAAGGGTCCCCTTGGGACGAAACCGACCGCATCGTCGCGGGCGCGCTTGAACAAATCAACGATTTCGTTGGGTATCGGCCTGTCGCGACCCTCGAGTCGGGAAGCCTCTCGGAGCCTTATCCGCACGAATTCGTCCGGCCGATCCCGCTATACATCCGCGGAGCAGGTGTGGCGATGGGCCGCTACGAACGGATCATCACGCTCGCACTCAATATCCTTGCCAACACCGACGAGCACTTGCTCGGCAAGGCGTGGTTCGACTTAGATCGCTTGGAAGAGATCGCCCTCGACCCGCGTGCTTATGATTTCGATCACCCCGTGAACCGCCGCCCCAATTATCACTTTGGGCAGTGGGACCCGCATCACATCACCGGCGACGGATTTTATAGTCGATTTGTTTTGCAACAAGTGACGCTCGATGCGTTGTTGTCGCGCTGCGAATCTGAGACGTACCCTGAAGATTCCGATGAAGAGGAATGCTGGCTCGAAGCAGCTTCAGTGTTGGCTGGTACGATGTTGATGGCCGCAGGCACCAGCGGCGACGGTCCCACGCGTCACGATTCCAACGTCACGTTGTCGACGCTGCTCCCGCATATCGCCAATTATCGGGATGAATTCTACGAGCAATTGCTCAGCCAAATTGAAGGGGATCATGGGAGTCGCTTGTTGGAAGAAGCGGAGCGCTTTCGGCAACCCTTCGGCGCGGCGCGGCAACATTTGAATCACGAGCTCGCCCGGCGACGCGCTTTACAAATGCAGCGGGTTCACTTGGCTTATTTGTACGCTCGCCTGGGTTACCCCGCAGCAGCTCAACGCCAGGCCGATTCCGTGCGCGTTCCCGCGGCCCGCATGTTGAGCGAAATCTATTGCCGACTCACCGAGGGGCACGACGCTATCGACAACGGCGATATGGCGCGCGTCGTCGAAAATCTGCAGGAAATCGAACATCTCACGCACCGCGCGATCGAATGCGGTGCATTGGTCGATCCTTGGAACGTGGTCGGTTTTGCCGGCAATTTCTCGCTCTTTCCGGCCCTTGAAAACAGCGTTCACGATTGGCGGGTCGACGAACTGATCGAACTTGTCGAGCAAGTGCTCGACCTATGTGCGCGGGCGTGGAGCGAATCGGCCGCGGTGGACGACGCCGAGATGGAGAAAGTTTTCTCGACCATGCTCGCGCGGCTGACCCTGTGGTGGGATCAATACGCCACGTACTCGGTTGAAGGGGTCAATCGGCTCGTTGCCAAAGAGATCGAAGTTTCGGCCAATCTCGTGGCGGGGGCCCTCAATGCTTGGCACAAAGCGGGGGCGGCCTCGGGCGACGTCAGCTTCTGGCGGATGTTTGTGGATCAATTCGACAATTCCAAAGCCTTTGAGTTGGTGATCGAGGCCTTGCTCGACCACGGCGACACCGTCGCTTCAATGGCTTTGATGATGCAGTGGGTCAGCCAGAAGGATCGCACGCCGCTCGAAGAGGGGGAAAGCTCGTTTCGACGATTGTCGTTCCGCTGGCTCGCGACGGTCGAAGAACTGCAAGAAGAATCGGGCGTTAATCGGTGGCCTGAAGTGGTGCGCTTCTTCGATTTTCTGGAAGCGAATGCCGAAGAATATTGGCAAGCCCCTTCGCTGATGCTCGACGGCACGTTGGGCGAATTGTTCGACGATCTCGACGACGTCGAATACTTCGACGACGAAGACGACGATGAGGCTGAACTCGACGAACACGAGGAGGACGACGAAGAGAGCGAACTCTTCGATGCCGCGTACGACGAAATGGTCTTCCGCGATTCCTCTGACGATGGCAACGAAGGGGAAATCTTCGGCGAGAGCGTCGACTACGAGGATTCCGAATGGGAGTTTGAAGTTCAACGCCTCGAGCAGCGGCTCGATTTTCTCTCGACGGTCGCCAATTTGTGGAAGCACGCGGTGATTGTCTGGGGCGGGCATGCCACCGAGATTATCGTCGCCGACAATATTTCGAGCCCCGCGGAGCTCTTTGAAGCTTGGTTGGGACAGGCCAACAAGAATTATGCCAGCCTTGTCGAGTTGCTGGAAACGGTGCATCGTTTTCATTTTGCCTTGCCCAGCGGTTCGCATGATTCGCTCGCCGAATACGATCGCTTACGCACCATCAAAGAATCACTGATTCAAGAAATCATCACCACCTGCGTTGAAACAGCTGACGCTGCCCGGTTGCTCGCGGCCACGCGGGGTGCCCGTTCACTGGAATCCGCGGAACCCTTGGTCGAACCGATTGATTTGCGCTCGGTGGAGATCCTACAAAAAGTACTCGCGGGTGATGCCGCAGACGTGCGGAAACTATGGCCCGATTTTCTTGAATCGCTGCGTCCGCAACCGCTATTGTATGTGCCCCATTCACGCGGCGGTGAACCCCGGCAAATCGTCAACACCCGTTGTTTGCAACATTTGCTCAACGACCTGTTGGGCTGGCTGCCGCAACTCGGCATGATTCGCGAAACCTGCCAACTCTTGGAACTTGCCCAACAGATGGAAAGCGAGCATCCCGTGGGGCAGGGGGCCGTCACCGAGTTCGACCGTCTCTTTGAAAATGGCTATCAAGCCATTGTCCGTTCCATGATCGCGTCGGCCGAACAATGGGATAGCGAAATTTCCGAGGACGATTCGCAACACGCCGACCACTTGTTGATCGATGCCTTGCAACTACTAACCGAAGGGCAATTGGATCGCTGGCTGCAACATAGCCGCACGTTGCGATTGAGCGTCGTCGAACGGCTCTCCGAGGAAAAAGATTGGCAGCGCTTCGTTGAGTTCATCACTCGTTACGGGGCCGACATTTTCGATCACCGCTTGATGAGCAGTCTGGGCAATTTGCGCGGCATCTTGCATCAAGGGGTCGACACGTGGCTCGAAACGCTCGAAGAGGATCCCGACGCCGAAGACGATATGAAACTCATCGGCGAGCTCGACAATGGCTGGCCGCGGGAAGAGGCCGCTGAATTGCTCACGCTCGCGATTGAAGCGGTCGTCGAAAACTATCGTGTGTATCGCGACTACAATACAACGACCACCCAATCGGACCACGGCGAATTGCTTTATATGCTCGTCGACTTCTTACGGCTGCGGGCGACCTACGACCGAGTGGCCTGGAATTTGAAGCCGGTGATTTGGGCGCATGAGATTCTGATTCGTCATCGCCGATTGCTGGCTGCTGAAATCTGGTGCCAGGCCTTTGCCGAACGAACCACCGACGCCGCCGATTCCCATCAAGCGCGGCTCGAACGCTTAAGTAAACAATACGGCATGCGGCTCGCCACGATTGCCGACCGCATCGGCGAGCGCTTCGTACGACCGCTGTTGATCGACCGCGTACGGGCACTCGTGGAACCCGCGCTCACGGCTGAGGGCTCGGCACGCCAAGAAGCTTTCGATGCCCTCGAACGCGAGATCGCCAGCCTCGCGAACGAACCCTCCGGCGCGGGCTTGGATTTGCCCGACTGGCTCGCGGCGCTCGAAGATGAAGTCACATCCGCCCGCTCGCGATACAGCTATCATTCGCTCACGGATCGGCTCAACAGCCGCATTGGCCAAGTGCGTCTCACTTGGAGCGAACTGCTGGAACAATTGGGCGACGAAAGCGTCGGCCCAGAATCGGCGGAAAAATAGCCGGTTTCGTTTTATCGACGCGAACGCCTCGCTAGTTGCCCGCCACGGCAAAAACCGCCATACTTTTCGTTAGTAGACGGGTGTTCATACACCCGAGCATCATTGCGAAATAGGGAGATCAGCTATGAGCGGTGTCATCACTTGCCCCCACTGCGCGAACGAGTTTCAAATCGATCAGGTGATTTCTGCTCAACTGACGGCCGAATACCGTAGCCAGCTCGACCAGGAGTTCGGCCAAAAGACACAGAACTTGATTCGCGAGCGCGAAAAAGTCGCAGAACTGCAAAAGCAAGTCGAAGCACAAAAACAGCAGATCGACGAGCAAGTGAAACAAACTCTCGCCGCCGAACGGGCCACACTCCTCTCCAAAGCCCGAGCCGAAGCGCAGCAGGCCGTCGCCATCGATTTGGCAGATCGCGAGGAGCAACTCAAGGCGACTCAAGAACAACTCAAAACAGTCAAGAAGCAAGAACTCGAACTTCACAAGAAGAATCGCGAGTTGGAGGAACGAGCCGAGAATCAGGAACTTGAAATCGCTCGACGACTGGAACAGGAACGCAAGGCGATTCGCGAAGTCGCCCTCAAACAGGCCGAAGAACAAGGCCAACTCAAGCGAGCCGAAGACAAACTGATGATCGAATCGTTGCGTAAGCAAATCGACGATCTTCAACGCAGAGCTGAGCAAGGTTCTCAACAGCTCCAAGGCGAAGCCCAAGAGATTGTGCTGCAAGACTTGTTGTTGTCACTCTTTCCCACCGACGTGATTGAAGAAGTCGGCAAGGGTGTTCGCGGAGCCGACGTCATCCAACGCGTGATCGATTCCAATGGCCGTGAATGTGGTGCGATTCTCTGGGAATCCAAACGCACGAAAAACTGGAGTGAACAGTGGCTAAGCAAAGCCATCGACGACCAGCAATCGGCCAAGGCGGCGTGTGCGTGCATCGTGAGCTCAGTCATTCCGTCGTCAATTCAACATTTCGGCGAACTCAATGGCGTGTGGGTGGCGAGTTGGACCTGCGCACGCAGCATCGCCACGGTCCTGCGCCGTGTGCTGCTCGAAACGGCCCGCGCAAGAGTTGTTTCCGCCGGTCAAGAATGCAAGAAGGAACAAGTTTACAACTATCTGGCGGGCCCCGAGTTTCGCAATCGCATTCGCGGGCTCATGGAGCCCTTCATCGACATGCAGGCCGACCTTGAGGCCGAGAAACGCGCTTACAACAAACACTGGAACAAGCGGCAAAAGCAACTCGACCGAGCACTCTCAAGCACAACAGGTCTTTATGGCGACTTGCAAGGGATCATCGGCAGTGAACTCAAGGAAATCGAAGGCATGGATTTGCTGACTATCGAGCAAGTCGACGCCGAAGAATTTTCGTTCGAGAACTAGCCGCTCGCGGCTTAGCGCCGACGAATCGCCTCATACGCCGCGGCCACAGTTCCGGCATCGACCAGTTCCAGTCCCGCGCTCGAACCCGCGACCAAGGCGTAATCCGCCAGCCGGTTCACCTGTCGGGGAACGCCGCCGCTGAGTCGGTGAATCTCGCCCAAGGCGTCGTCGTCGAAGATCGGCTGTTCCGCCCCTGCGGCCACGAGCGCCAATTGCAAGTAGCCGATTGTGTCCTGGCCATCCCATGGTTCGAGATCGATTCGCAAATCGACCAATTCCAAAATCCGGCTCCCCAAGCGATGCATCTGCGTGGGATTGCCGGCCAGCACAATCGTGAGATTCCCCACGCGGCCTGTTGGTAGTTGCACGAGCCGAGCGAGTTGAGTCAGCACGTCTGCCCCGGCTTGATCGGCGTCGTCCAACAGCAGCACGATTGTTTCGCCTTGCAGAGAGTTTTGCTGAAACCGTTCGTCCAGCCGTCGCCCTAGCCGCAATGCATCGTCTGCCATCCGCGGAGCAGCGTGCAGCGCCACGGCCAATTGCCATTGAAACTCGCGGACCGATAAGCCCAGCAAGTTGAGCGATGCCACGTGCCAATTCTCCCGTTCTGCTTCCTCGGCAAATAGATTGAGGACGAGCGACTTACCCCAGCCCGCTTCACCCAACATCAGCCCGAGCCGCCGCCCATTATGTACGAGGAACCGCAGCCGCGCGAGCGCTTCCTGTTGTGGCAGGCCGGCGAAAAACACCGGCTCGGCTGTACCCGCGGGAAAGGGGGGCTTTTCCAATCCCCAATGCGTGGCGTGCATCGCGTTGACCTTTCCGACTTCCAGCACGGCGAAGAATGAACGACAATCGGAATATCGACCCCTGATGGATCAATTCTTTGTTTAGGGCCAATCGCCACTCTCAACTTGACATTTTCTCGCTAGCGACGCTAGCACATGCCATGGCCGACCGTTATTTTTCCGAAGAACCGCTCAGCGGCGAAGCAGCCACGCTCACCGGCAGCGAAGCCCATCACCTGCTGCACGTCATGCGGGCCAAGGTGGGAACCGAGATCATCGTGTTCGATGGCGGAGGTGGCGAATGGTGGGCCGAGATCACCAAGCTGGGCCGGACCGACGTGGAACTCGCACTCCGAAAACATCGCGCGGTCGAGCGCGAACTGCCCGTTGACTTCACGTTGGCAATTGCGCTCCCCAAGGGAGATCGCCAACGCTGGCTTGTCGAAAAAGCGGTTGAACTCGGCGTGAAAAAATTGATCCCGCTTACCACCGCGCGCAGCACCTCCTCGGCCGCGGAACCACCCGCGAAGCTAGCCCGCTATGTTGTCGAGGCGAGCAAGCAATCGGGCCGCAATCAGTTGCTGGAAATCGCTAAGCCGCAAACATGGGCCGAAGTTGTAGGAAACTTTGCCGTTCATACGCGGCTGATCGCTCATCCTGGCGGATCGACCGTGGAATCAATGACTCGGGACGTGAACGCCCCCACATTGTTAGCCATTGGTCCCGAAGGGGGCTTTACCGAGGACGAAGTCGAATTGGCCCGGCAAAATGGCTGGCAGGTGATCGGCCTGGGAGAACGAATCCTGCGGCTCGAAACCGCCGCCATGGCCCTGGTTGCGCGGCTAACAGTCGCCTAATCCGCAGGTTATACTGGGAAGTCCGCCCTCAATACTTATTTGTTCTTTGGAGCATTTTCGATGTTCAGATTTGTCGTCGCGACGGCTTTGATTCTCTCTTGCCTGGCCTCGGTCGAGGCCCGGGTGTGGACCGATGTCTCGGGCAATTACACCTTCGAAGCCAATCTCGTGGCCTTCAACGACACGGACCTCGTGTTGGAAAAGGCCGACAAGACGCTGGTTGCCGTCGACATGGAACAGCTCTCTGCCGCCGATCAGGAATATATCAAGTCGAAAGAAGCCGCCGAGGAAGTCGACAAACGGGGCGCCAAGCAGCAGGTCTGGAAGATGGCCAGCGGCCTGGAAGTCATCGGCGACGTTGTCGATTACGTCCAAAAGGAAATGACGTTCAGCATGAGTCGCGGGAAAATTTATGTGAACGATCAATTGTTCGAGAATCTGACGGGAATCCAACAGCGCGTTGTGCCGTTGATTGCCGCACAATTCACGAAGCGACCGATCACCGACCGAGCGGGCTTGTTCGATTGGCTCAAACGCCGCAAGGGGGAACCGGAAACTTTTACTTATGACGGCGTGCAAATGGAAATGGAAAACGGCGACCTCTATGCCGTGCCGTTTTTCTTGTTCAGCGACGAAGCCCTGAAAGTTTTGAAACCAGGTTGGGAAGAATGGTCGTCAAAACATGCCACGTACGAGCAACAGCAAGAATCGGAATTGCGATTACAGACGCAAGCTCAGGGCGGTACGGAAACCAACCAGCTTTTGAAAATGCAGTTGCAGATGCAGGCTTATCAGGCCGGCTTGTTCAGTCTTTGGGAGGTGATGCTCTATCCTGGTCCCAATATGTCCGGTTGGCCGCTCTATGTGGTGGTTCCAGGTCGCAACAGCGCGCAAGCGGCCGAAGCCGCGTTGCAAAAAAACCCGGGTTACACGGTTGGTCCGATCGCGCGGGTGAACCGGCAATATTAAGACCATAGTTTTCCGCCTGAGCCGCTTCGCTCACAGCTTTTGGCCCGCTAAAATGGCGTCGCCCCCGCCACCTCTCCCGGATTTGCCATGAAACCGATCCGACGTTTGCTCGCCGCAAATCGCAGCGAAATTGCCATCCGTGTCTTCCGCAGTGCCCACGAGCTAGGCATCCGTACGGTTGCGATGTATTCGCACGAGGATCGCTACGCCTTGCATCGCTTCAAAGCCGATGAGGCTTATCCGATCGGCGTCGAAGGCAAGCCGCTGCAAGCCTATCTCAACATCGAGGGGGTCATCGAGCTCGCCAAGAAGTATGAGATCGACGCGATCCATCCGGGCTATGGTTTCCTTTCCGAAAACCCTGAATTCGCGCGGGCTTGTCAGCAGAATGGGATCATCTTCGTCGGCCCCCGCGTGGAGTTGCTCGAGAATCTCGGCGACAAGATCGAAGCCCGTAAACTGGCCATCAAAGTGGGCGTACCGGTGTTGGGTGGCAGCAACGAACCGATCACCGACGTCGCCGCCGCAAAGCAAACCGCGACTGAAATGGGTTTCCCCATCATTTTGAAGGCGGCCCATGGTGGCGGTGGCCGCGGGATGCGCGTTGTCAACGAAGCCAAGGATTTTGAAGATTCGTTCGAAGCGGCCCGGCGTGAATCGCTCACCGCCTTCGGCAGCCCCGAGATTTTCGTCGAAAAATTTATCGAACGCGCCCGACATATCGAAGTGCAGCTCCTCGGTGACAAGCACGGCAATCTCGTTCACCTTTACGAGCGCGATTGCTCGGTGCAACGTCGCCATCAAAAGGTCGTAGAGATTGCCCCCGCACCGAATCTGCCCACAGCTGTTCGCGATAGTCTCTGCGCGGCGGCGTTGCAAATCGGTAACGAAGTTGGCTACGACAACGCCGGCACGGTGGAATTTTTGGTCGATGCCGATAGCGGGAAGTTTTACTTCATCGAAGTCAATCCCCGTGTGCAGGTTGAACACACTGTCACCGAAGAAGTGACCGGCATCGATGTCGTCCGCTCACAGATTTTGATCGCTGGGGGCGAGCCACTTTCCTCGCCGAAAATCGGATTGACTTCACAAAAAGAAGTCCGCACCAACGGCTTCGCGATTCAATGCCGTGTGACGACCGAAGATCCGTCGAATCGCTTCATGCCCGACTATGGCCGCGTGACGCATTATCGCTCGGCCGGCGGCATGGGCATCCGTCTCGACGCAGGCACCGCGTTTTCCGGGGCTGTTGTGTTCCCGTACTACGATTCGCTGCTGGTGAAGGTGAGTGCCTGGGGTCGCAACTTCGTCGATTCCGCCGGGCGGATGGAACGTGCGCTGCAAGAATTCCGCATCCGCGGCGTGAAAACGAACATACCGTTTCTGATCCACCTGATCACCAACCCCACGTTCCTTGCCGGGGAGTGCACCACGCGCTTCATCGACGTCACCCCGGAGCTATTCGACTTCGTGCCGCAACGCGATCGCGCCACCAAGCTGCTGCAGTACATCGGCGAAGTGATGGTTAACGGCAACCCCACGGTCACGGGCAAGGTTAAGGGTGTACGGCGCGAGCCGGTTGCCGTTCCCAATACCGAAGATAAACCGCTTCCGGAAGGAACCCGCGACAAGCTCAAGAAATTGGGTGTCCAAGGTTTCACCACGTGGGTCAAAGAGCAAAAGCCCCTTTTGTGGACCGACACCACGATGCGCGACGCCCATCAATCGCTGCTCGCCACCCGGTTCCGCACGTATGATCTCTGCCGGATCGCCGATGCCTATGCACGGAACTGCGCCGATTTGTTCTCGATCGAAATGTGGGGCGGTGCGACGTTCGACGTTTCGATGCGGTTCCTGAAAGAATCCCCTTGGGATCGTCTGGCACTACTGCGCGAAAAGATTCCCAACATTCTCTTCCAGATGTTGCTACGAGCCTCGAGCGCGATGGGCTACGCGAACTATCCCGACAACGTCGTGGATTTGTGCGTGCGTGAAACGGCCGCCGCGGGCATGGACGTGTTCCGCATCTTCGACGCGCTCAACTGGACCCCTAACATGCGGGTCGCGATGGAAGCGGTCCAAAAGACCGACGCGATCTGCGAAGCTGCCATCTGCTACACGGGCGATATCCTCAATCCCAAACGGTCGAAATACGACCTCAAGTATTATGTGAACCTCGCCAAGGAATTGGAAAAGATGGGAGCCCATATCCTGGCGATCAAGGATATGGCGGGCCTATGCAAACCCCATGCGGCGAGCGTGCTGGTGAAGGCTCTTCGCGACGAGATCGGCATTCCGATTCATTTCCACACGCACGACACCGGCGGGGTTCAAGCCGCGGCGATTCTCAATGCCGCCGAAGCAGGCCTCGACATTGCCGATGGGGCGATTGCCTCGATGTCGGGCGGCACGTCGCAACCCAACCTCAACACCATGGTCGAAGGGCTCGCCTTTACGCCCCGGGCTTCGTCGCTCAATGCCGCAGCGCTCGATGAGATTTCCGAATACTGGCGCGAAACTCGCGAGTTTTATTCCGCGTTTGAAAGCCCCGTCCTTGCCGCGGGGGCTGACCTTTATCAGCACGAAATGCCGGGCGGGCAGTACACAAATCTGTTCCAACAAGCTCAGGCTCTCGGCTTGGCGAATCGTTGGCCGGAAATCTGCAAAATTTACGCCGACGTCAATCAACTCTTTGGTGACATCGTAAAGGTCACACCCACATCCAAGGCCGTGGGCGATATGGCACTCTTCCTTGTGGCGAACGACCTCACCTGCGATCAGTTGATGCAGACCGACCGCGAGCTGGCGTTCCCACGCTCGGTGCTTGATTTGCTCGGTGGCCGCATGGGCCAAGTCGAAGGGGGCTTCCCCACGAAGGTCCGCGACCGCATCCTGCGTAACGAAAAACCGGTCGTTGGCCGCCCCGGAGAAAGTATTCCCCCCGCCGATTTGCAAGCCGCCACGGAGAAAGTCGCCAAGCTGATCGATGGCACGCCGAGTCAACAAGACGTTGTGGCCTACTTGATGTATCCCCAGGTGTTCGAGCAGTACTCGCAACACTATGGGCTCTACGCCGACACCAGCGTGCTGCCGACTCCCGTGTATTTGCATGGTATGGAACCAGGCGAAGAAATTGCCGTCGATATCGAAGCTGGCAAGACGCTGATCATCAAGTTTCTCGCAATCGGCGATCCCCATGCCGACGGCACCCGCACGGTCTTCTTCGAGCTCAACGGCCAGCCTCGCGAAGTGACCGTTCAAGATCAATCGCTTGAAACCGACAAAGTCAAAGCCGTGAAAGCCGATCCGCAGAACCCCAAGCAAATTGGTTCAAGCATGCCGGGCATGGTGGTGCTCGTGGCCGTGCAAGCAGGCGATGCCGTCGCGCAGGGTCAAAAGTTGATGACGCTCGAAGCGATGAAAATGGAAACCACGATCGCCGCCGAATCCGCCGGCAAAGTGGCCACAGTTCACGTTTCGACCGGCACGCAGGTCGAAGCAGGGGATCTACTGATCACGCTCGCGTAGGGGCAAACTCGCCCACATCATGGGCCGTGGTTTGGCCGTCAACCTCCAGCAGCAGCCGGCCCGTGTCGTCGATTCCCACGACTTTGCCGGTGATATCTCCGCGCGGTGATTGCCAACTTCGTTCGTCCCCCACATAGGCTAGGCAACCGCGCAGCTCTTCCACGAGGTCGGTGTTGAAGCCGACGCTTTCAAATGCTTTCAGAACCGTAACAACTTGTTCGCTCACCGCGTCGATCACGTCCTCGACCGGAATCGCTCGGCCCACGGCGCTGCTTAGCGTTGTCGCGGGATGACGCACGTCAGCGGGAAACAGCCCGTGATCGAAATCGACGTTTACGCCGATGCCAATCACCAGCGAACCTGCTTGTCCGCTTTCGCTGGGCCATTGTTCACACAGAATGCCACACACTTTTTGATCGTCGATGAGCAGATCATTGGGCCATTTGATATTCAGCCGAGTGGCTTCCACGACGTCCAGCAACGCTCGTCTCACGGCAATCGCCGCTACCAAAGAAACGGCGCCATACGCTTGCGGAGGCTGACGAGCCGGCCAAACGATGCTCATCCATGCTCCGCCCAACGGGCTTTCCCACGCTCGGCCATGTCTGCCACGACCTGCTGATTGCTTCGCTGCAGTGATAAGTAAACACTCGCCCGGATGCTCGACGGCAAGCCGACGGGCTTCGGTGTTCGTGGAATCGGTCACGTCGAAATGAATGCGGCGCATGCGTCAGCCATCACAAAGGATTTATGAAGCTTTCAGAATCGTCGCTGACCAAGAGTTTGTCGAGAGCTAAATCGCCGCGACGAATTCCAGCTTGGAATTCTCCGGATCACGAACGAGGGGGAGTTCCAATGTAAAGCACGCGCCGTGGCCGACCCCCGCACTATGCATGCGCAGTTCGCCCCCCATTTCACGCGCAACCAAAGCACTGTGGTGCAGGCCAAAACCATGTCCCGACTCTTTGGTCGTAAAGCCGTATTGAAAAATTTTTGTGAGATGCGTCGCGTCGATCCCCACGCCGGTATCCTGAATATCCACGCAGGCCATGTTCTCTCCATCCGACGACATCCGCACGATCAACCGCTTGGGTTCCAGCGGCGATGCAATCAAGGCATGGACGGCATTGGTCGTCAGGTTGTTGAGGATCTGAATCACTTTGTGTTTATCGCCGTGCACAAGCAACTGTTTTTCACCCTCCCAAACCAGTTCGATCCCATTTGTCGTCAAGCTGCCACTGAGCGGTTTCAGCACATCGTGCAGTACTTCGCCCAAGTCGTATTCGATATCGACGATCGATATCTTGGCATAAGTTTGCTGCGATTTCACGATTTGCTTCGTGTGATCGACGTTCTTCTCCAGGTCGGCCAGATATTCCTTGAGTCGCGAATGCTCATCTAATAGCGAGCCTGTCAGTTTCGTGAGATACGGCAGCAGCAATTGTCCCCGCGGCGTCGCTGTCAAAAAATGCTCCAGATCGTTGTCGTGTTGGATCAGCAAATCGACGGCCCGCTCGAGGTCGGTCACGTGGCTGTGCAGCACAAGATCGTGAGCCAAGGTCGCCGAGACATTCACGCTGTTGAGCGCGTTGCCCACATTGTGCAGCACACCCGTGGCAATCTCCGCCATCCCCGCCTGCCGTGTCGCAGCGAGCAGTTGGTGATGCAATTCCTTCTGAATCGCCTCGGCCTCGATGCGGGTCTCGATCTCATTCGAAAGGTTCAGATTCGTTTCGCCCAATTCCGAGTTCGCGTGCGCGAGCTCCTCCGCGCGGGTTTCCAAGGTTTGATTCGCATCGGCAAGTTCATCGGCCAACCGCGTCAAATTTTGATGGCTGTCGACCAAGGCATCTTCTGTACGGATCATGTTCCGAAAGAAGATCGCCCAACCGAGCGTCACCAAGATCACCACGCCCAAATTCAAGATCAAGTGTCGTTGCCCCGTGCGAAGTGTGTCGGCATCCGAATTCGCGATGTAATCCTCCAATGTCTGGTCGAGGGCCCTCATCCCGGCGGAATAGATCGCTTTTTGCTGAGCATACTCAGGACTCAATAGCAGGGCTTGGGCATCCTGAGCACGGCCCTGCTCGACGAGCGCGAAGGCTTCTGCTTCCAGGGCAAATAACTTTCGATTAGCTTCCTCGGTTTGCTTCGTCGCGGCGACTCCATAGTGAGGCACAATCAACGTTGTTTCTTGCAAAGCTTGCCCCAGTAGGGGCTCATAAGTTTCATACCGTCGCCGCCAGGATTCATCGCCCGTCGTCGCGGCCATCAAGGCCGACATGGTCAGCACTTCGTCGAAGTGGACGATCTCACCTTGGAGTTCTCGAACGCGCAGATCACGCTCTTTGGCGGCATTAGCAAAGGCTCGCCACGTGAGATCGATCCACACGAGCGCAAGCAGCAAACCGACCGTCACCGCGATCAACACGATGAGTATTAAGCGAGACCACGAGGAACGATGTTCCAATTGCATAAGATTCATGAGCAGCGCGCGGACTTTGCAGGGGGCAAAACATAATACGGAACGCGCCACGAGACGACTGCCCTGTCTCCTGGCCGACGGCGGGATAATTACCCACTCAAATGTAGTTCACGCCGAAGGGGAAAATGCCTCGCCGCAGGATCGGCATAATCGGAAGAATGTGCGCAGAGTCAAAGATTCAATGGTTCAAGAACAACCACAAAGAATCGCGCTGAGTGAGCCTTAAATCCCGCCCGCCACCAGCGTTACGTTCTGGCCGCCGAAACCAAAGCTGTTCGAGACGATCACGTTGCACTTCGCTTCGCGGGCGACGTTCGGAATGTAATCCAAGTCGCATTCCGGATCTGGTGTTTCGTAGTTGATCGTGGGCGGCAAGGCGTCGTCTTTGATCGCCATCAAAGAGATGATCAACTCCGTGGCACCCGCCGCGGCGATGAGGTGACCCGTCATGCTCTTGGTGCTCGAGACGGGCACCTTGTCGGCGTGTTCGCCAAAGACGTTACGAATCGACAACGATTCCACGCGATCGTTGACCGCCGTGCTTGTGCCGTGGGCATTGATGTAATCAACGTCGGTGACGTTTTTACCGGCGTCCTTGAGCGCCATCTTCAGGCAGCTGATCGCGCCACGGCCTTCGGGATGCGTATCGGTAATGCGAAACGCATCGGCCGTCGTGCCGTAGCCCAACAACTCACCGTAAATATGGGCGCCGCGCTTGCGGGCATGCTCGTATTCTTCGAGCACGACCATCGCGGCCCCTTCGCCCAAGACGAATCCGTCACGCCCCTTATCAAAGGGTCGCGAAGCCCGTTCGGGTTCGTCGTTGCGTTCGCTCAAAGCGGTGAGCAAATTGAAACCCGTCACGCCAAAAGGATGAATCATGCTGTGAGCCCCACCGGAAAGCATCACGTCGGCTTCGCCCCGGCGGATGATTTCGGTCGCTTCACCGATGGCTTGGCTGCTGGCGGCACAAGCCGTAAGGCAGTTCACATTTGGCCCTTGGGCATCGAACATTCCGGCCAGATAACCCACCGGCATGTTGGGTTCTTGTTCCAACTCCGCCTTAGGATCGAGAATCTTGAGCCCCGATTCGACAAACGCCTTCATGTCGAGCTCGCCACTCGCAACGGCCGCGCACATCATTTGTGAGAAATTGAAGAAGTCCTGGCTTCCTTCGCCGGCACCCAAATAGACGCCGAAGCGTTGAGGTTCAACCGTGCCCAGCACGCCCGATTCTTTCACGGCTTGATTGGCGGCACCCGCGGCAAAGCACGTATGGCGACTGCGATCGGCCCATTCTTTTGCGTCGAGTCCCGCGTCGGCCACCGACCAGTTCTTCACTTCCGCGGAAATCTTGGTGGGGAAGTTGGTCGAATCGAATATCGTTGTTCGACCCACGCCGCTCTTGCTAGCCAGCAAGTTCTTCCACAACTCGGGAACCGTGGTTCCCAAAGGAGTAACACAACCCACACCAGTAATCACAACGCGACGACGCATTTCCCTAACTCCGTACGTGACTGAGCTGTGGGCACTACGCAGCGGCATCTCGCTTCGGGTCATGCAATACGCACCCGTCGCTAGCGGCCCTCGGCTCACAGCGGTAACTAAGCAATCGGCAATTCTTCGAGCGGGTAATCCGACTCACGCATGCGCGTGCCGTCGGCCTTCACGCCCACTTCAAACACACCGACCAACTCCAACCAATGCCGCAGGTCACGAGGACGGAACATGCGGGCGTTGGACAATTCTTCGTGCGAGTCCCCCAAACGGGCAAAAAACAATTGGGCCTCGGCATGCAGGCGATCCCCCACGTGCGCGGTCGCCGAAATCGCGGCCCCATCGCGCCGCAAGGTGTCGACCGTCACCCGATAGGTGAGCGTTTCGCCACAGCGAACGATCGAATGGAACTTCACGGTCGCCAATTTCGCCAAGACGACGAGTTCGGAAAAACCGTAATGCTCGCTCACCAAGAGCCCGCCCGCCTGGGCGATCCCCTCGGTGACCAGGGAGTTGGGCATGATCGGATAACCGATGAAATGATCGTGCATGTGCGGCTCGGCCAACGAGACACCTTTCACGGCCACGGCGCGAGTGTCGCAGACGAACTCGGTGAATCGATCTATCCAAAACCAACGCATGTCGATTTCCTAAAATCCAAAAACCGCAAACGAGCTTCCCGTCATTCCGAAAGGAGTTCTACGACTTGAGGAATCTGGCTTCTAATTTTAATAGTTATCAATACGTGAGGGTACTGCCTGCCAGATCCCTCGGTCGCCTAGGCTCTCTCGGGATGACATGTCGTCGCCAACTCGCTTTACTTCTTCTCCAGCTTGTAAGCCACGAAGTTGCACATGTCTTGCACCGTGAGCTGTTGGCCCAGGTTCTGCACGACCGGATTGGCTTCGAACTTCGTAAGATCAGCAAACGGCATCCGCTCTTTGAGCTTCGCGACGCCCGCGGGGTTCACCTTGCCGTCTTGAACAAAGTCGGTGTCGGTCAGGATGTCTTCGGGGAACAACTCGCCGCGCTCGATTTTGATGTCGAACGCTTTTTCCAGACGGAACACGATATCCAAGAAGTCAATCGACTCGGCATCGAGGTCCCCTTGCAAGGTGGCTTCCGGTGTGACTTCGTCGTCGTCAACACCGAGGGCATCGACCAGGGCTTCGCGCACTTTGTCGAAAATTTCTTCTTTAGTTGGCATGGTTAAACAAACCTCCAGTGAAATGGTGTGTAGCGTCGAATCGCGGCCAACTTCAGCGGCCGCGGGCCGACTTTGAATTCAATATGTCTCTATTCAGTTCACGACCGCGGGCGCATCGAGTCCGCGGGTCAATAGTTTTTCGATCATCTTTTGGTACTCAATCACCCGCGCGTCGACGTCGGCCTTTTCGGGTTCCGTCTCACCGAGATTGAATCGTTCGAGCACCAGGCGGCCGCTGACCGAGACCTTGCCGTCGACGGTCCCCTCGAAGCGAAAGTTGGTGTAGCGGTCGTCCTTTTTCGTTTGCTCGACGCGAATGGTGAGCGTGTGCCCGGGCGCCACGAAGTCGGCGTACTTCACCGCGCGCGCCTCGTGCAGCACCACAATGCTGTGGGCATAGTTCTCGCTCATCCGAATCAGCCACGCCCCGGCTTGGGTCGCCGCTTCCAACATGAACACGCCCGGCAACACCGGAAACTCAGGAAAGTGATCTGCCAGATATTCTTCGGAAAGCGAAACATTCTTGACGGCCGTTAATTGGGTATCGGGCTCGTAAGAGAGTATCCGATCCAGTAGCCAAAATCGCATAGGCTGGCATCCCAAAACGGTCCATCGCCGTATTAAGTAAGTAAGGTTGGCAAAATAGCGAACTGGCGATTATACCCGCCCAAAATCGGACCGACAACGCCGGGGAAGTCCCCTTTTGTGGCCTGAATTCCGCATGGACGCTCCAATCACAGCGTTTGGGTAAACCGTGCTGTCCTGAGGAGTTAGCTCGTTCAGAGTCGATCGAGAATTGGCAGGCAGCTGCTGGGTCATCGGACACCGTAATCCATCAGATGTACCACATCGGATCGACCGCCACGGCCGATCGTTCCAACAAATCGGCGAGTGTGATCGCTTCGAGACGTTCCCGCCGCGCGGCGGCCAATTCATGGCAGACCTCCGTCAACACCGGCGCCAGCGGTGAATCGTTGGCGGCACAGCAAGTCGGTTCGTGTGAGCCTTCGACAACATCCAAGAGTTCCGCTAGCGATAACTCATCGGGAGCCCGCGCGAGCATATAGCCGCCCGATGCTCCTCGTACGCTGGTGATCAAACCGGCCCGTTTGAGCTCCTGAAAAATCTGCACCAAGAACGGCGACGGAATCCCATGCCGCTCGGCAATACGGCGTACCTGCACCGGCTCGCCCAAGCTGTGGTGCTGGGCAAGTTCGAGCATGGCTAGACAAGCGTATTGCGTTTTGGAACTAAGATTCATGAGGAATTAAACACAAAGCACACAAAGAACACTAGGGGTGCAATTTAAGCAATTCAACGAACTTTCTGACCTTTGAGTCTTTGTGGTGAATAGATCAAATACCGCTACCATCGGATTCTTGGATCGTGTGCAGACCGCACTCCGTTTTGGCCGTGCCGCTCCAACGGCCGGCTCGTTCGTCGGTTTCTCCCGCGGCTACGGCCCGTGTGCAAGGCCAGCAGCCGATGCTGAGAAAATTTTGATCGTGCAGCGGGTTGTAGGGAATATCTTCGGCGAGAATTCGCTTCCAGACATCATTCTTGGTCATATTCGCCAGCGGGCTGATCTTCACCAACTTGAACTTCTTGTCCCAACCGACAATCGCCGCTTGCGCGCGGTCGCTGCTCTGATCGCGGCGGATGCCACTCATCCAAGCGTGCATCCCTTCGGCTGCCTTGGTCAAAACTTTGATCTTGCGATCGAAGCAGCATTGATTGGGATCCGTCTTATACAACGGCCCGCCGTGCAACGCTTCGTATTCAGGCACGGTGAGTTCAGGCTGCAACAAGTCGACTTCGATGCCGTACTTCTCGGCGATGCGGTCGCGCAGGTCGAGAGTTTCCTGGAATTGGTAGCCCGTATCCAAATTGAAGACATAGGTCTCGGGAGCAACCTTGGCGAGCATCGCGAGGATCAAGCACCCCTCGGGACCAAAGGCCGTGGCCATCGTCAGATAGGGCGCGAATCGTTCATGAGCCCAAGTGATGATCTCTTCGGGCGTGGCGGTTTCCAGCCGGGCGCTCGCCTCGGCCAACTCCGCCAGCAATTCGGGAGTCGGTTCAAGCTGATGCGATGCCCGAGCGGCAACAATTTTCTTGGGGCGCTCCAGTTGGCTGGTGGCAGTTATAGTCGACATCTTGGCTTTCCTTGGGAGCAAAACAAACGAACGGGACCGAATCCCTGAACCCGATTGAATGGCAATCATATGTATAATGGTCAACTTAGTCAAGAATAGTCAAAACACCTACAAATATCGACGCCTTTCTTCTATTGGTCGCGAAAATCTCGGGAATTTTCGCGCCCGTGCTAGCATTTCCCGAGAAAATCACAGCTTTAGACAGCAGATCGCTGGCAAACTTTGCCGATTAAGCAAATTGTGCGGCCAAATTGGCGGGCGAGTACCTGGAAACAAATGGAACGAGAACATGAGAATTCAACGAGTCTTGAGACTGGGAGCAGGATGCTTGATGGTCTGCTTGATGCAAGGAGCCGCATTCAGCCAACTCAATCAAGCGTTGCGTACTCCAGCGGCACGATACTTTGGCGGTCAAAGCCAAGCGGCTTACAATACCCAATCACCCGGCATGTCCGGAGCCACTGCCTACGTGGCTTCCAACCAACCGATGCAGGGTGGAACTTCTAAGCCGTTTCAACACATCCAGCAAGCTCCCACGCTAAGCCCCTATTTGAATTTGGATCTCGTGCCGGAATCCGCCACGAGTGTTCCTAATTTCTATGGCTTTGTCTTGCCGCAATTGCAAAATCAAGCCGCGGCGGAAGCCCAAGCACGCGAATACCAACGCATGCGCCAGCAAGAACGTGCCGCCGCCGCGCGGGGCATGGTCGCCAAGAACCCCTTGGCCGGTGTCCCCACCACGGGTTCCAGTCTGCAGTTCATGAACGTCGGTAGCTATTTTCCGACTCCGAAATAACAGCAGCCAAAACAAACATACACATAAATCCCCGGTCATTTGATCGGGGATTTTTTTGCGCGCATATTGCGCGACTTGATAGACTGGGCCTAATACTACCAATCATTGCATCGCAGAAAGGAGGCCCTTATGTTGCTTCGGTCTGCCACTATTCTCGCCTGTTTATGCCTGATAAATCTTTCGTCAGCCGCCGAGCTCACGTCCGAACAAACCAAGCTCTACGCCGAGCTGGAATCGTCGCTCAGCGGTTCGACGCTCGCGGGGCATTTCACCGTCACGGGGCAAGAAGCCAGCAGCGCCAAGCCTGAGCGCTACGAACTGATCAGCGTCAAGCACGTCGGCGACGGGAATTGGATGTTCGTCGCTCGCATTATCTACGGCGATCACGACGTGAAGTTGCCGATCACGCTCCCCGTCAAGTGGGCCGGCGATACCCCCGTCATCACGGTCGACAAAATGGCCTTCCCCGGCCTGGGAACGTACACCGCGCGGGTGATGATCTACAACGACCACTACGCCGGCTTCTGGAGCGGCGCTGACCATGGTGGGCATTTGTATGGGACGGTCGAACACGCCAAAGAAACTTCGGAAGCGACCAAGTAGATTCTCTGCCGACAAATTCACCTACGAGTTACACAAGTACAACACAGAAGTAAGCAACGCATGTCTTGGATTCGCACTTATATTTACCTCGTGACCGCAATCGTTTTTTACTGCTTTCAAGTGGAGGGGACCGCTTCCGGAGCGGAAGACACTGTCACACCCCATCTGCGCATCAATCAAATCGGCTATCTCACCGACGACGCCAAAGTGGGGATCGCCTTTGCCGAACAGCCGCTCGATGGCACGTTCCAAGTCCTCGATGCCAACAGCAAAAAGCAAGTTTTCTCGGCACCGCTTGTTGCTGGCAAAGCCAAGGCTTGGGGGAAGTTTCCTCATTGCTACGAACTCGATTTCAGCGCCGTGAAGAAGCCCGGGAAATATATTCTCAAGCTCGATCCCAGCGGCGCGGAATCGCGCCCGTTCGCCATCGGCAACGACTCCTACAAAAATTATCAAGACGATCTGCTCGTTTTCATGCGGCAGCAACGCTGTGGTTACAATCCGTTTTTGGACATGGTTTGCCACAAACGCGACGGACGCACAGCCTATGGCCCGCTCCCGGCGGAGAGTTTCGTCGATGCGAGCGGCGGGTGGCACGACGCCGGCGATCAACTCAAATATCTGATCACTTCGAGCAACGCCACGGCACGAATGCTGCTCGCTTACGAACTCGACCCGCAGAAATTCGGTGATCGCGTCGACGATATGGGCCGACCGATTCCCAACGGCATAGCCGACGTACTCGACGAAGCGAAGTGGGGACTCGATTGGCTGCACAAGCTCCATCCCCATCCCACGCACCTGTATCATCAGGTCGCCGACGACCGCGACCACACCGGCTGGAAGTATCCCGACAAGGACGATTCCGATTACGGCTGGGGCGCGAACAGCTATCGCGTGGTTTACTTCGCCGACGGCAAACCTCAAGGGCTCAACAAGCATAAGAGCGAAGCCACCGGCGTTGCTAATCTTGCGGGGCGCTCGGCGGCGGCGATGGCCATCGCCGCGCGGATTTGGCGCAGCGATCTGAACGACCCCGTGTTCGCCGACAAGTGTTTAGTTGCGGCGAAGGAACTGTATCAACTCGGCAAGGACAAAGAAGGCTATCAGCAAGGCAACTCGTTCAAGGCGCCTTATCGCTATATGGAAAATACCTGGGCCGACGACATGGAATGGGGCGCCGCGGAGTTATTCAAAACCACCGGCGACAAGTCTTATCTCGCTGATGCCCAGCGCTACGCCGAACAAATCGCCACGACGTCGTGGATGCCGCACGAAAAGGTGGGGCACTACGAATTCTATCCGTTCATGAATGTGGGGCACTTCGCGCTTTACCCGCATGTCGGTGCCGCAATGCAGAAAAAGCTCGCCGAGTACTATCGCGAGGGAATCGAAGCCTGTGTCGCCCGCGGCAAGAAGAATTCCTATCAAATCGGCGTGCCGTTCGTGTGGTGTTCCAACAATCTGGTAAGCGCACTGATCACGCAGATTCTGCTGTATGAAAAAATGACCGGCGACATGCAGTACCATGATTTTATGCTCGCCCAACGCGATTGGCTGTTGGGCCGCAATCCGTGGGGCACCTCGATGTTCACCGGCATACCCCGCGATGGTGAGTATCCCGAAGACGTTCATACCTGCATATGGTATCTCACCAAGAAGATGGTCCCGGGGGGCATCGTCGATGGCCCCGTCTATACGTCGGTTTACGAAAACCTCATCGGCTTGCATCTGACGCAAGACGACGAGTTCGCCGATTTTCAGAATGAGCACGTCGTCTATCACGACGACATCGGCGACTACTCCACGAACGAACCCACGATGGACGGCACAGCCGATGCAATCACGCTGCTCGCTCATTTTGGCGACGTCGATCTTACGTCCCCGGCGCTGAAGAAATCTCAAACGACAAAGAAACCCGCCAGCATCGATAAATTCACGATCATCGAAGACGGCATCGTGCGTGGGCCCAAAGATCAAAAGCAACTGGCCCTCATCTTCACCGGCGGCGATCACGGTGAGGGAACGGAGTTGATTCTCGACACATTGAAAACTAAACAGGTCCCTGCGTCGTTTTTCGTCACGGGGGGTTATGTCGCTAAGTCGGAACATGCGCCACTACTGCGCCGCATGGTCGCCGAAAAACATTTCCTCGGCCCGCATTCCCACGGCCATTTGCTTTATGCCCCTTGGGAGAACCGCCAGAAATCGTTGGTCAGCGAGAAAGACTTCAAAGACGATTTGCAGCGCAATCTCGACGAGCTGGCGAAATTCGGCGCGAAGCAGGATGGGCCGATTTACTTCGTGCCACCCTACGAATGGTACAATAAACAACACGCCGCCTGGGCCAAGGACCTCGGCTGTACGCTCGTGAATTTCAGTTCTGGCAGCGGGTCGAATCGCGACTGGGCTCCCGAGGATCACGAGTCGTTCAAACCGTCTCAAGAGATTCTCGCCGACATACTCAGCTACGAAGCCAAGGAACCCGACGGACTCAACGGCCATTTGCTGCTCCTGCACCTTGGCAGCTTGCGCAAAGACAAAATGCCACCCAATCTCGGCAAGCTCATTGACGAGCTTAAAGAACGTGGCTACGAATTCGTCAGCCTCGACCAACTTCTCCACCAATAGCTTTCATCTCGACCATTCTGGCAGGCGGCTGAACAGAACTGGTTGAATGTTTGTTGCTCGAAATTGGCTCCAGTTAACACTGGCTTGTGGAACACGGTTCGCGTGAGTTCCCCCCATTGTTGCGAGCCCGTTCGAATGACCAAGCTTCTGCGTACCACTGAAAATGGTTTGTATTGCCCCCAGGGCGACTTCTATGTCGATCCCTGGCGAGCCGTGCCGCGGGCGGTGGTGACGCATGCCCACTCCGATCATGCCCGCTGGGGCAGCGACAACTATCTCGCGGCCCGCGCAGGCGCGGCGATCTTCCATTTGCGATTGGGTCACGAGGCGAATTTCGATTTCGTCGAATACGGCGAAACGCGCACGATGAACGGCGTGCAGGTGAGCCTGCATCCCGCCGGCCACATGACCGGCGCGGCCCAGGTGCGAATCGAATATCAAGGCGAAGTCTGTGTCGTCAGTGGCGATTACAAATTGCAAGCCGATCTCACCTGCCGCTCGTTCGAGCCGGTCCGTTGCCACACGTTCGTGACCGAATCGACGTTTGGGCTCCCCATTTATCGCTGGCAAGATTCGTCAGAAGTCTTTGCCGAGATCAACTCTTGGTGGAGATCGAATCAAGAGCAGGGCAAAGCAAGTTTGCTCTACGGCTATACCGTCGGCAAAGCCCAGCGGCTGCTCGCGGGCATCGACGCAACGATTGGCCCCATCTTCGGCCACGGCGCGATCATCAACGCCTGTGAAGCCTACCGCGAATGCGGCGTCGTTCTGCCTGAAGTGCAGCGCGTGATGTCGGTGGACCGCGATTTCGACTGGAGCCGCGCGCTCGTGGTCGCGCCTCCCTCGGCCAACGGCACGCCCTGGATGCGCCGCTTCGGCCGCGTGTCGACCGGCATTGCGTCGGGCTGGATGCGCGTGCGCGGGATTCGCCGCCGCAAGGTTGTTGACCGAGGATTTGTATTGTCCGATCACGTGGATTGGTCGAGTATGCTCACCGCGATTCGCGAAACCGGTGCGGAGACCGTCTGGGTCACTCACGGTTACGTGCGGCAGGTCGTCGAATATTTGAATCAGATCGGTCTCAATGCGGCGGCGCTCGCCACGCAATACGGCAACGAAGAAGAGGATGACGACGTTGCGGCAACAGAAGACGAGGTTGAAGCTCAAATCGCTCCTCCCCTAGCCCCTCCTCCCCTTACCGTTCCAAACAGTACCGAAGAGGGGGAGGTACGGTCATGAAGCGATTCGCCGCCCTTTACTCCGCGCTCGATCAAACCACGAAGACGAGCGAGAAGATCGCCGCACTGGCCGACTATTTCAAAACTGTGTCACCGGACGACGCTGCTTGGGCCGTTTACTTTCTCTGTGGTCGCAAGATCCGGCAACTCGTGCCGACGAAACTCTTGCGCGAGTGGTCCGCCGAGCGCGCGGGCATCGCCAGCTGGTTGTTCGACGAATGCTATGAAGTGGTCGGCGATCTGGCGGAAACAATGACGTTGATTCTTTCCCCCGCCGAAGCAGCCGCTGACTTGCCGCTGCATCGCTGGCTGGCCGAGCGACTTTTGCCGCTCCACACGAGCGACGTTGAACAGAAAAAACAAGTTGTCGAGCAAGCCTGGAACGAACTCGACGAAGCCACGCGGTTTGTGTTTCACAAAATTATCACGGGTTCGTTCCGCGTGGGTGTGTCGCGGGGACTCGTGGTGCGGGGTCTTGCCGAAGCGAGCGGCATCGATGCCGATGTGCTGTCGCATCGGTTGATGGGAGATTGGGAACCGACTGGTGAACTGTTCGCCGGGTGGGTCAATCCGGATACGCACGACGCGGGGATCAGCAAACCGTATCCCTTCTTTCTCGCGCATCCGCTGGAAACCGAACCGAGCGAGTTGGGCGAGCCGCTCGACTGGCAAGCCGAATGGAAGTGGGATGGCATTCGCGCTCAGTTGATCCGCCGTGCTGGTGAAACGTTTATCTGGTCGCGTGGCGAAGATCTCACGACCGATCGTTTTCCCGAACTCATCGCGCTCGCACAACACCTGCCTGACGGCACCGTGATCGACGGAGAAATCGTGGGCTACCGCGATGGCGAGATTATGCCTTTTGCAGCGATGCAACGTCGCATCGGCCGTAAGCAGCTTGGCAAGAAAATCTTGAGTGACGTGCCGGTGGCACTTATCGCGTTTGATTTGTTGGAATTAGGTGGCATCGATATTCGGCAACAACCGCTCTTTGAACGGCGGGCCCAGTTGGAACAAGTGGTGCTAGATTCCCGCCTGCGCGGGAATGACGGCGAAGGCTTTCTGCTGTCAACGGCTCACCACTTCGCGAGCTGGGAAGAACTTACCGAGTTGCGGCAAACAAGCCGCGAGCAGCATGCCGAAGGATTGATGCTGAAGCGGTTGAATTCGCCGTATCGCGTGGGTCGCCCGCGCGGGGAGTGGTGGAAATGGAAAATCGAGCCTTACACCGTGGATGCCGTGTTGATTTACGCCCAGCGAGGGCACGGCAAGCGGGCGAGCCTCTACACCGATTACACGTTCGCCGTGTGGGATGAGAGGAACCTTGTGCCCTTTGCCAAAGCGTATTCCGGACTCACCGACGCCGAGATTGCCAAAGTTGATCGATATGTTCGCCAGAACACCATCGAGCGATTTGGTCCCGTGCGGAGCGTGACCCCCGAATTGGTCTTTGAGTTGGCATTTGAAAACATCAGCGAATCAACTCGCCACAAGTCGGGGGTCGCGGTCCGTTTTCCCCGCATCGCTCGCTGGCGCGAAGATTTGAAAATCGCAGATGCCGATTCGCTCGAGACGATCCGCGCGATGATCCGCGCCAATCCCCACCCGGCGGAGCAGTCGTAATGGCGAATCCCCATGCTCAAGCGCTGCGCCATTTGAATCGTTGGTTTGCCGAACGTGGCCGTAAGCCGTTTTCGTTTCAAAAAGAAACGTGGGCCGCTTACCTTCGGGGAGAGAGTGGACTCGTTCATTCCCCAACCGGAACAGGCAAAACATTGGCCGTGTTTCTAGGATCTGTCCTGGAGTGGCTTGCCGAGAACTCTGATTATTTGAAAGACATGCCGCCGGTACCGCAAAAACAAGCGCGGGCCCAACGCCGTTTGCGTGTGTTGTGGATCACGCCCCTCCGCGCGCTCGCCACCGATACCGAAGTGAATCTCAACACGGCGCTTCGGCAATTGCAAATTCCTTGGCTGGTCGAGAAACGGACGGGCGATACCTCGTCGTCGCTACGACAGAAGCAACGCGAAAGTTATCCCAACGTTTTAATCACAACGCCCGAAAGTTTGTCGTTGATGCTCTGCAACGCGGATTTGGCGGAGAAGCTCAGCGATCTGCGGTGTGTGGTTGTCGACGAATGGCATGAACTGTTGGGCAACAAACGGGGCGTGCAAACGGAGCTGGGACTCGCACGATTACGACAGCTACGGCCCAACTTACGAGTGTGGGGACTCTCGGCCACGCTCGGCAATCTCGAGGAAGCGCTCGCCACATTACTAGGTAGTTCGGCAGCGCAACCCGGCACATTGATCGCCAGCGATCTCAAGAAAAAGTATGAAATCAAATCGCTGATCCCCGCCGAGATCGAACGCTTTCCCTGGGCGGGGCACTTAGGCACGCGCATGGCCCCCGAAGTGGCTCAATTGATCGCCGCGGCCAAGAGCACGCTCGTGTTTACCAATACGCGCTCGCAATGCGAAATTTGGTACCAAGCATTGCTCAAGGTCATGCCCGACTTCGCCGGCAAAATGGCCGTGCACCATGGCTCGTTGGATATCGAACTTCGCCGCTGGGTGGAGAACGAACTACGCGAAGGCCGCCTGCGTTGCTGCGTTTGTACGTCGAGCTTGGACCTGGGTGTTGACTTTTCGACCGTCGAGCACGTGGTTCAAATCGGCAGCCCGAAAGGCAATGCGCGACTCTTGCAGCGCGCCGGCCGCAGCGGCCATCAACCCAAAATTCCCAGCCGCATCACGTTCGTTCCCACGAATGCGTTGGAGCTGATGGAACTCGCCGCGGTTCGTGATGCCTTGATTGCCCACCGCATCGAATCGCGTCATCCGCTCGAAAAACCTCTCGACGTGCTGGCCCAGCACGTGGTCACGATCGCCATCGGTGGCGGCTTCGATCCCGACGAACTCCTCGCCGAAGTGCGCTCGGCGCATGCTTATCGCCATCTGTCGGAGCAAGAATGGCAGTGGGTTCTCGACTTTGCCCGGCAGGGGGGATCATCACTCAAGGCGTATCCCGATTTTCATCGCATTCAGTTGATCGACGGCAAATACCATGTCACGAGCGCGCAGATCGCGCGGTTTCATCGGCTTTCCATCGGCACGATCACCAGCGACGTTGCCGTACAGGTGAAATATCTCAAAGGGCCGAAACTTGGCACCGTCGAGGAATCGTTCATCAGCAAGGTCGAGCCGGGGCAAAATTTCATGCTCGGCGGCAAGTTGCTCGAACTTGTGCGGATTCACGACAACACGGCGTGGGTCCGCCGCGCGAAGGGGATGTCGCAAGCCATTCCTCGTTGGATGGGGGGACGAATTCCGTTGTCGGGCGAACTCTCGCACGCGATACGCGAAAAGCTCGCCCAAGCCGGGGCAGGGGAGTTCGTCAGCCCCGAAATGCGTTCGCTCGAACCGCTGCTGGAGCTGCAACAAAGCTGGTCCGCACTTCCCAACATCAATCAAGTGCTCGTCGAGCATTGGAAGAATCGCGACGGCCATCATCTGTTTATCTATCCGTTCGCGGGACGACTCGCCCACGAAGGGTTGGCTTCGCTGTTGGCACTGCGAATGTCCCGCCTCGCGCCAATCACGTTCTCGATGGCGATGAACGACTACGGATTGGTACTCGTGTCGCGCGATCCGGCCCCGTTCGATGAAGCACTCCGCCATGATTTGTGGAACACCGACGCCGTGGCCGACGACGTGCTAGCAAGCCTCAACGCGACGGAACTTTGCAAACGGCAATTTCGCGAGATCGCCCGCGTGGCGGGGCTCATCTTTCAAGGCTACCCGGGGGTGCGCAAAACCGGTCGACAAGTGCAGGCTTCGAGCAACCTGTTCTATGATGTGTTCAGCGAATACGACCCCGAGAATCTGCTGCTGCGCCAGGCTCGTCGCGAAGTGCTGGAACAGCAATTGGAATACTCGCGCCTGGTCGAGGCCTTGAAACGAATCGCCAGCAGCGAATTATTAGTACGCCATTTGATGAAGCCGTCGCCCCTTTCGTTCCCGCTGTTGGTCGACGGAATGCGCGATCGGCTCACCAGCGAGAAGCTTTGGGAGCGAGTGAAGAAGCTGCAAGAACAACTCGAAAAATCTGCGGGGGCTATTGAACACGGCCTGATTGCAACACGAAATAAAGAAGCCAAGATTACAATTTCCGCAACATGAGGATCAGGGTGGATCACGAGAACACAATTTCAATTCGCGGCGAAACGCTGCGGTTGCTCCCCGAAAAGCTGATCGAATGGCCAGCTCAAAAAACATTGCTGGTCGCCGACACGCATTTTGGCAAGGCGGCCACGTTTCGTCAGTTTGGTATTCCTGTCCCCGAGGAAACCACGCAGGCCATGCTGACGCGCTTAACGAGCGTGATCGAACGGACGAATGCGCAGCGATTGCTAATTCTCGGCGACTTCATTCACTCCAACGTAAAACATGCCGAGGGCTTTGAAGCGGCACTCGTCACTTGGCGGGCCCATCATCGCGATCTGGAAATTGTTCTCTTACGCGGCAACCACGACCGTGGCCGCGCCGATTTATTCGAGACACTTAATATTGAAGTCGCGAACTCACTCGCAGATGGTCCATTCTCGTTCGCTCATGATGCGGCTGCTTTAGCTAGCGGCGCAGAGAGCGAACTCTACGCATTCACGGGCCACATTCATCCGCAGGTGGCCCTCTCCGAAGGGAGAAAACAATTGCGGCTTCCTTGCTTCTGGTTTGGCGAGCATCATGCTGCGCTCCCCGCGTTTGGGGATTTCACAGGTTGCGCGACCGTCAAACCCACGGAGAGCGACAACGTTTTTGTCATCGCCGACGGCACGGTCATGCCGCTGCATTCGCTCACGTTCGCCAAGTCGAAAACCGTCCATGGTGGTTGATCTTCCACCATCACGCAATCGAGTGATTGGCCCACGACTCGCGGGATGCTATTCTGCCATCAACGCGCATTGACCGCGCAATGTTCTTCTGGGGACACCTCTATGTTTGATTTTATCAGCAAGCTCTTCGATACGAGCGATTTCCCGCCGCGCTGGAAGTGTGGCAACTGGGACGCCGGTCACGGGTGGCTGCATATTCTTTCCGATTTGGCCATCTTCGGCGCCTACACCGCGATCCCGTTGGTGATCGCCTACTTCGTCATCCGCCGCAAAGACGACATTCCTTTTCCACGAATTTTCTGGCTGTTCGTCGCGTTTATCTTCGCCTGCGGCACGACCCATCTCACCGAAGCGATCATCTTCTGGCAACCCGTGTATCGTTTCGCAGGAATCGTCAAACTCCTGACCGCTATCGTCTCTTGGGCAACCGTGATCGCGCTCTGGCAGATTGTTCCCAAAGCCTTGCATCTTCCTGGCCTCGCAACGCTCAACGCCGAACTCACCACTGAAATCGAAGAACGTAAACGGACCGAGCAAGCGCTGCGTGAAAGCGAAGAACGCTTGCGGATCGCGCTCGCCGCAGGGCGGATGGGGACCTGGGAATGGGATGTCCCCAGCGGTGAAGTCCGTTGGTCGCCGGAACTCGAGAAGCTCCACGGTCGCGCACCGGGCTCATTCCCTGGCCAATTCGATGCCGTGTTTGAAGATGTTTTCCCCGAAGATCAGCCGCTGCTCACCACCAGCGTGCAGCGTTCGTTGGATATGAATGAAGAACATCGTGTTGAGTACCGCATCAAACGGCCCGACGGCGAAACGCGCTGGGTTGAAGGTCGGGGGCGGGCGTTTCACGACAGCAACGGCACGCCGCAACGGATGACCGGCATTTGCGCCGACATCACCGAACGCAAGCAAGCGGAAGTCGAACGCGAAGCTTTGCTCACCAGCGAGCGCGCCGCCCGCAGCGCCGCCGAACAAGCCAATCGCATGACCGACGAATTCCTGTCGGTGGTGTCGCACGAATTGCGGACGCCACTGAGCGCAATCCTCGGTTACTCGCAACTCTTGCAGATGGGCATGGTCGACCAAGCGGAAATGGAAGAGGCTTTCTCCGCGATTGAACGCAACAGCCAGGCTCAAGTGCAAATCATCGACGACCTCTTGGACATGAGCCGCATCATCTCGGGCAAGTTGCGACTCAACGTGCAATCGATCAGCCCCGCGGAAGTGATTGAAGCCGCCCTCGAAACAGTGAAGCCTGCCTCCAATGCTAAAGATGTACGCATCATCAAAGTCTTGGATCCTGTGGCCGGCCCGATCCTCGGCGATTTCGACCGCCTGCAACAAGTAATGTGGAATTTACTTTCCAATGCCGTAAAGTTCACCCCCAAAGGTGGCCGCGTGCAAGTTTCCTTGGAGCGCGTGAATTCGCATCTAGAAATCAGTGTCGCCGACACGGGTTGCGGCATCCGCGCCGATTTTCTGCCGCACGTGTTCGAACGCTTTCGGCAGTCCGAAGAATCCACGACTCGCCGCCATGGTGGGTTGGGTTTGGGACTCTCGATAGTCAAGCAACTGGTCGAACTGCATGGCGGCAGCGTCCGCGTGGAAAGTCCCGGCGAAAACCAAGGGGCAACTTTTGTCGTCTGCCTACCACTGCAAATCGCGCGGCATTCTACCAACGAAGAACGTATTCATCCCACTCAGGGGCAAGAATCGTCGACCCAAACCGCCATTGATTTAACCGGCTTAAAAATACTTGTCGTCGATGACGAGATGGATGCCGCGAACGTCGTGCGACGTTTGCTCACGCATCGTGGCGCGCAAGTCACCACAGCCAGCAGCGCGCAGCAAGCTCTACAAGCTTTCGATCTCGAACGGCCAGATGTCATCGTGAGCGATATCGGCATGCCGAATATGGACGGTTATCAGCTGATCCGCGAGATTCGGCTTCGCTCGCCAGAGCAGGGGGGAACAATCCCCGCGGTGGCACTCACGGCGTTCGCACGGAGCGAAGATCGCCGCCGGGCATTGCTCGCCGGCTTTCAAAATCATGTCACCAAGCCGGTCGATCCGGGCGAGTTGCTCGCGGTGATCGCCATGCTGTCGGGTCGCACGGCAATGCAAGTCGACGGTGATTCAATCGCTTAGAATCCCGTCCCTCAGGGTAGCATAAACAAAAAAAGCACCCGTCCAGCAAATTGTGAAATCTGCTGGCGGGTGCTTTAAGTTATCGGCATCGATCTAGTTGATCGATGGTGTTCAATTAACCGCGGCGACGCATGCCCATGGCACCCACGAAGCCCAAGCCCATCAACAACAACGACGTTGGTTCAGGCACAGCGGTCAGCGTGAAATCGTCGACCACGAAGGCTTGTCCACCACCGGCGGGATTCGAGGTCGCGCCGATCATCGAAACGCGAGCACGTACCTCGGCAGTTCCACCAGGGGCCAACGCCGACACGGTGTACAGCTTGTAATCAAACGCCAAACCGTTGTCGACCGTCAGCGTCGGCAACAGGCTTAGCACGCTACCACCGATCACGCTTCCGCCACCATCCAAAAATTCGACGGCCATCTGAGCATCGACCATCAAAGCAGCGGATTCAGCCCCTGCCCAACCCGTCAAGGTATAGGTCTTGCCAGCAATGGCCGGAAGATCTTGATAAAGATGCGAGGTTGCGGGACCGTTGGCACCACCACCCGAGAACGGCTTAAAGAACACGCCGCAATCAAGGCCATCGCAACCATCAGGACCGGGCAAGCCGCTGCCACCCGTGGTCACGGGAGTTGGAGCAGGACCGGACCATGGCTCCGAGGAGAGATCATCTTCATAAGGTCCGCCGATGGTGCGGCTGCCTTCGTTGATCCAAACCGCTGGCTTGGGAAAATTGAGGTCCTCTGGACCAGGCCCCGGAGGGGCATTGTCGATGATCAACTGGGAATATGTAGAATCCATATTGCCGTTGTTCAGGTTTCCACCAATCAACACTTGTGCCTGCGCCGAGAGCGCAAAACAAGCGACGATGCCCGACGCGAGCATCAGCATTGTCATTTTCTTCATTAGAACACCTCCCAAATAAAAAAGAGCCTATCACAGAAGCAACTAGAGGCCACGTTACGCGCAGCACTCTACGACCTTCTTCTCTGTTCTCTTTTTCCCAGTCACCTGTTTGGCTCCAGCCAAACCTGCTCAGCATTCCCATTAAGTGCAAAAATCCACTAACGACACGTTCAGAGTGCCTCTCTCTCGTGCCTTGGGAACGATTCTCTCGATCACCTCGTCAGGATGTTTCCCGACTCCGATCAACTCGCAAATAGGATGAGACGCGGACAAGTACAGGAAGCGTTTTCAGCCGTGCCGCGGAGGCAAGTACTTGAAAGCGCTTCCAAGCAACTGTCGATCCTAATCGGCAACTTACGAAATTTCAAGCGGCTTGCCGAAAATAGTCGTTGATTCCCTCTGTAATCCGCATTACCTGGCACTGTACCAACGGTCAACTCGTAAGCGCGCTAATAGCAACACGCTTGCTGGCAATGATCGGAAAAATGGGCATTGCAGTTCCCCATTCGGGATAGCATGGTCCTTCCCGACTCACTTTTACGCTGTAAAAACAAGCGAAAACGGTGGTCAGCCGTATGTCACGCGATTTTAAGAAAGCGCTTGCATTCATTGGCGGCCTGCCTATAATCAATCGGTATCAGAGCCATTTTCATGGTCTGGCTTTTCATGCAACACGACACATCGGGTCAGGATGTGTGTTGGTGAGGGATCTTTAGTTCAGTTCGAGCTCCAATGATTCGTGTTCCTACGAAATGGCCAGGAGGTTCTTGTTCGCGGTTTGATTCCTAGGGAATCGCTACTGCTGATTGAGGGCGAGACGGCGGAAGCTAGCGGAAAGAACGAGTTGAGGTGGATGTGAGGCAAAAACACCAACCAAAACCTCTTTGCGGGCAGCAGAGGTTTGGTGGGCGCTGCGGCGGCGAAAGTCCCTGTCCCGGTGACTTTCTCTCCAGCGTTCGACGCGTCCCATCGAAGGGCTGTTCGATGGAATCGTAACTGTAAGAGGGCAGACAAAACACCCGGGACACTCATCGATGATTCGAGATCTACTTTTGGAGGGAGTGATATATGAAACTGCGTATTTTTGCAGCCACGCTGATGGCGCTGGCTTCACTGAGTTGTTATCAAGCTCAGGCTGTTGAGCTCATTACCAACGGCGGCTTTGTTCCTGCCCCTGCACCGCAACCGGCCCCTTTTTGGAATTTGCAGGAGTTTGTCTCAACGACACTGACGCCGATCGATTCGGCAGAAGTGCTGAACAATTCCAACTCCGCGCAAGAGGGTGTTCGGCAGTTGTTCCTCAAAGCTTTTGCTGGAGGCGGCACGGCGGGTCCCAATAATTTGACCAATGCGATCCTTTCCCAAACCGTGACGGGTACCGCCGGTCAGGAATACACCTTCTCGGGCTGGTCACGTTACGAAGCTAACTATTCCGGCGGCGTGGAAACACTTGCCGCCAGTTCACCGTTGGGTGCCGTGGCGTCACCGACGACCAACGAATTCATGATCGAATTCTTGAATGGCAGCAATTCGGTGATCGGCTCGCCCTTTATCTTGGATGTGACAGAAGATCGCATTGCCCAAATCGGCTTCGATCCCGAATTCCATTTCGCCAACGACAATGTTCTCTATCAGCACACGTTGAATGCCGTGGCTCCCGCGGGCACCGCGCAAGTTCGCGTCACAGCTGCTGCTCGGGATATGGTTTTCAACACCAATCCCGCCCAATCAGCGTTCTACGATAGCTTTTCGCTGAAGACGACGAGCGATCCTGTGACTGAGATCTTGCTGAATCCTGGTTTGGAAGATGCTTCTCCCCCTGTTCCCAACGGCCTCGAGGATTGGGATATTGTCATTAACGATCCAGCGCCTGTACCGACCACAGAATTATTTCGTGGAGTTGGCTTTGCCAATCGCTTGGCCGGGGGTGGTAACGGGGTTTGGATTAGCTCCTTCCTTGGTGAGGTCGCCACGCCAGTGAGTGGCAATATCACGCAAACCGTGGAAGCTGTTCCGGGTGGCGAGTACACCTTCAGTGGCTGGGCTCGTTTCGAGACGAACTACAACACCGAAAGTACCTTCTTCGAAGTGGCCTTCCTCGATGGCGGTGGCAATGTGATTGGAACTCCCGAAACTCTTGATCTGGTTGATAACGGCCAGCTCAACGACGGAGCGTGGCTGCAGCACACCATCGAAGCGACGGCTCCTGCCGGTGCAGTCAGCGTTCGTGTTGGCGGTGGGCTTCTCAATGGTGTCACCACCACTGGCGCACAATCGGCCTTTTTTGACGATTTTTCCCTCATGTTGGCCAACGCCAGCCTGCCGGGCGATTTCGATAACGATGGGGACGTCGATGGTCGTGATTTCCTGGCTTGGCAGCGCAACCCCAGCGTTGGCAACCTGGCTGATTGGCAAGCGGCTTACAACGGCGGCAATCTGGCTGCAATTGGTAGCGTTCCCGAGCCAACCACGATCCTCAGCTTGGCTGTCGGGTTGGTGGTCTGTGGCTTGAGCCGTCGCGGTCGCATTGCGTAAGTGACGGATTGTTTCATTGAATGATGGTTGCGAATACTTTCCATAGCGGAATGCTATTCGCACCAGAGGGATTTTGAAGTTACGAGGGGAAACCGAATCGATGCCGAGTCGGTTCGGTTTCCCTTGTCTTTAAGGGAAGAGGGATATCGCCCTGTGTGACAGGGAATGGGCTTAGTCGCTGGTGATTAAGCTTGGAACAGATGAAAGAGAACAGGCAGATCATTCGAGGAGAAGTGTCCATCATGTCCAATACCAATCGAACCGTGAGACAGGGATTCACGCTCGTCGAGTTATTGGTGGTTATCGCGATCATCGGTGTCTTAGTGGCTTTACTGCTGCCGGCTATCCAGGCGGCACGTGAGGCTGCTCGCCGAACGCAATGCTCGAACCAACTGCGACAAATTGGCATCGCCATGCAGAACCACGTGAGCGCACTCAAGGTGTTCCCGACGGGTGGTTCTGTTAACGGTGCCAGAATTGAAGACTATACAAAAGGAAGTCTCAACAACCCGGGCGCTCCTAATTCAGCGAATACTCAAGGACTAAGTTGGGCTTATCAAATTCTGCCCTATTTGGAACAAGCTAACGCGAGTGCGATGAAGAAAACCAATGAATTATCAAGAGTCATCATCGAGGGCTACTTTTGCCCCTCGCGTCGTGCTCCAACCATCAATTCGGTTAGTCAGCGAGCCTTGATGGATTATGCCGCGGCACAGCCCTATACCTACAAGAGCCCCACTACCGCAGGAGAAATTCCTTGGTCGCAACCAGGCGGTTCTTTACCACCATTCCCTGTTGAAAGATTTTCACCCTATACGCCAACCGCTAGAACTTTTGTACAGCAAGCCTTTTGGTGCACGGGTGGCGGCAATGGTGGACCTTTACCGGACAACGCCGTTTACGATGGCGTGATCGTCAGAACTCCCTACCGAGTTTCTGGTTGTAATCCTGCCTCAGATTGCGCTGGAGCAACCGCAACGACTGCCGCTCGTGGCCAGTTTGCTGTCAACGTTCCCCGTGCCGTCGAGCCAGGGCAAATTACTGATGGGACAAGCAATACATTTGTTGTCGGCGAGAAAGTTGTTCGCTCGGACCTCTACGAAGGACTTAATACCAACACCGGTGGTGCACTCCCCTCCGATGACTTGGGGTGGAGCGATGGCTGGGATCCTGATGTCATGCGATTTTCAGGTCTTCAGCCAATTAATGACGGGGATGCCGGGATCTGTTTTAACTCTGATACTCAGATTGCCAATGCGTGTTCTGGCCTGAATGGAAGCGACGTGTATTTCTTCGGTGCCGCCCATCCCTCGGGGATGAACGTGGTTTACGCAGATGCGTCGGTTCACTTTTACTCGTTCGACATCAACAATGCTTTGTTTAATGCGATGGCGACGAGAAACTTTGGCGAAACCGTTGACACGGCGGGCCTGTAAGTTGAATTGATATTCACCAAATTAAGAACCCGTCGTTGAGCAATCAACGACGGGTTTTTTCGTGCGCGGCCGGATTACTTACAGAATCCGAGGTCAAAGACCTCAGCCACAGAATTCTCGTTAGCCGCGAGGCGCAGCGCGTCGCAGACGAGCGCGCAACGGTGGCCAAATTTAGCGCATGAAATGGCCGCGCGGATGTGATATGGTTTTATCTGACGAGCCTCCCGCGTAAGCGGGGGGAGTTTTGCAGGTCGGACCGAGTGGAGAGAGTTCCGGCAATGAACGTGTGTTCGTAATGCCATGCCGGAACTAGCGTTACTCGTTCCGGCCTACGCCCGAGCAATAAAGACACTGCCGGACAAGACAAGCCAGCGAGTGGCACCCCATGCTGCGCGTTACTTTGAAATTACCGACTGTCCAATCGAACTTGATCACTCGGAGGCGTGACGAAGTTGCAAAAGTTGATCAAGATGACAAAGTTCCTTCCCGCTGCTTGGCACCAACAAGAGCCGCCAACCAAGCAAACCTGACCAAGCTGGCAATACTCAAGGAGAACAAAGATACCCCTAGAATAATGCTGGGAATTGATCGTTCCGTAGTTCCTTACGGTGTTTCATCCATGTGAACCTTAAGACAACACATAGACTTGCACGGCTTTTCCCGCGGCAACTCGATCCTAAGTTCTTCTGGCGATTGCGAATAAGTCGGAGCAATCGTCGAACCAAGAAGCTCGACCTTCGCAATATTTCCGGCAAATTGAGACTTCGACAACGCTCGAATCGAAAGGGTTCCGTCCTCTGGCCATTTGGAAAAGAACACGTAAATTGCTTGATCCTTGGCCGTAAAGTCAATGTCTTCGTCTTGGCGTCTAGTTGTTGTTCCCGAGCTTGGCGGCAAGATCGTTTCTTTCTTGTCACTTCGCACCGGCCGAGAGTGGCTGTGGAAGAATCCTCACATACCATTCGCTAAGCCAGTTAAGGACACCACCGACTTTGGTTTACACGACTCGGTGGGATGGGACGAAATCTTTCCCACGGTGAATCCCTGTTCAATGCCAGGAACAGGGTGGGGAGATCTCCAACTCACCGATCACGGCGAACTGTGGTATCGCCCATGGCGGATCGTCAATCCAAAGACTGAGGCTCAGGCGATAGAGCTAACGCTGCACGTCGAACCCGACGATTTACCGCTTCGATTTGTGCTAACGCTAAGATTGACGACTGACGCTCTCGAAGTTGACTATCAGCTCACGAACACCGGCGGTCAATCGCTCCCCTACTTGTGGGCCGCTCATCCCCATATCGCAATCGAACCTGGCAATGAAATCCTTATTCCGGAACGCCGCCCGGCAAGGGCGGACTAAAGTCCTATCGATGACAATTGCTCAGAAACCTTCGCGATGTTCCACACATAAATCTTTCCATCCGCACAGGCGAGGGCAAGGCACTTTCCATCGGGTGACCATTGCCAGAACCAAACCCCACTATTTGTTGGAGAATTAGGCAGATCGAAATTTATTTTGGGTTGGTCGATGTTTATTAAACTCAAACCCACACGTTTCCACTTTACTGCGGCCCACTCTCCGCTGCGACTTACATTGACCCCGGAGACGCGAAGATCAGGTGGGTCGGAGCGAAGGACATCTCGAATCACGCGATCTGCTTTAATGTCGTGAAGCTGCAGATTACCCTCCGAACTAACGAGCAAGACATGTGTTCCGTTAGGCAAAAACCCGAGAGGGCTCACTTCGGGCGCCACTTTAGCTTGCGGCACTTCGCGCGGAAGATGTGATATCTCATCGTACTGAGTAACGCAGTGACTGCACCAAGTAAACTCGTTAGTTTTAGGCGCGAATGTGCAGTAAAAATAGACGCCCGGCATCTCGAGGTTTGCCACCTCTTGAACTTTAAGTGAAGCCTCAGCCGAGTCGACTTTCTGCTCCGCAACGAGATTCCACAGCCAAACACCTCCTTCACCAGCGGCCCCGAGTTTCTTTCCATCTTCGCTAAAGGATACTCGCCAAATATTCCCTGTCTCGCGAGGCCTGGCCAACAATTGCCTTTTTTTCAGATCCCAAACCTCAACACCGCCGCCCCAGCCACCAATGGCAATCCACTGTCCGCTAGGATGGAA
This sequence comes from Bythopirellula sp., assembly GCF_041737835.1. Taxonomy (NCBI): domain Bacteria; kingdom Pseudomonadati; phylum Planctomycetota; class Planctomycetia; order Pirellulales; family Lacipirellulaceae; genus Bythopirellula; species Bythopirellula sp. The sequence continues at coordinate 472,591 of NZ_JBGSQY010000072.1, forward strand.
GTCGACGGATTGGAATGGCTCCGCGGCTTGCCCCGCGGCTGCTCGGTGATTCAAGCACCACCGCCAGCGCCGTTCAAGCCAACTAATCGGCCGCGCTACGATGGGGTCGCCCGCGAGGTATCGTCGGAGCTCGTCGGCCACTTCCTGGGCTGAGTCATATCCGTCGACTGGGCGATTTTTCCATGCACTTCAAGGTGATTGTTTCAAGGTCTTTGGTAAGATTGGAGTTGAGGTGACGCGGGCTAGGTGGCTCGTCATGAATGACCTGATGCATGATCATGCGTGCGTTACCACGAAACGGCAGCTCGCCTGTCAGAACTTGAAACAGAATCACACCCAGCGAATAGACATCACTGCGACGATCTGCAGTGTGAGCATCGCCTTGCGCTTGCTCAGGCGACATATACGCAGGCGTGCCAAGCACTTGGCCTTCGAGGGTCATAGTTACTTCTCCGATTTCACGCCGTGCGAGGCCAAAATCGGTAAGGTGCGGTTCTCCTTCAGAGTCGATGAGTATGTTGGCGGGCTTGAGATCGCGATGCACCACGCCTTGCGCATGGGCATGTTCAAGCGCTTCAGCAATCTTAGAGCAAAGTTGGGCGGCTTCGCGTCCGGTGAGACGCTGATCGACGAGCCAATCACTTAGCGTGATCCCTTGAACGAAGTCGCTAACGATATAAACGTGCTCGCCATCGCGACCAACTTCGTACACGGTCACAATATTAGGGTGCCGCAGTTGGGCAGCCGCGCGCGCTTCACGAAAGAACTTTTCTTGCTCATCCGCTGTCATTGCGCCATGACGCGGAATCTTAATGGCAACGTCACGGTCGAGTTCACTGTCGTGCGCCTTCCACACGCTACCGAAACTACCAACCCCTACACGGGCAATGAGTTCGAACCGTCCGATCCTGGACAAGGTCCCCGCCTTTGGAGTTGGTGACGAATCGACGAGACTGAAGTGACTACCGCAAGATTGGCAAGTCAGGTCCGTCAGTAACGTATCGACGGCAACTTCGAGAGGTGAGCGACAATTAGGACAGCGAACTTCTAGACGACTTGAGTTGTCGTCAGACTTGCGACCGGACCTCGCACTAATCGCATAGTTCGATAGCTTGAGCCGTCGTCGTACATCCGTTGGCAGAACATCCTCGGTAGAGCTCCTCACTTTCGGATCATCGCCACTCTCTAGTTGATCGAACTCCTTCCAAAGCTCTTGGCAGTTCGGACATACTTGGACGTGAGCAAGAAGTTCGTGGAAGTCAGTATCGTTCTCTGACGTTTCCAAGATCAGTTGAACGGCTTCTCGCGTTGGACACTGGTTCATCATGCGGATGGTTCGTCGCCAGATTCCAGTTCCTGGACGGCGGTCCTCAAAAGCAGCTTCACACGGTGATTGGCCATGTTGACGGCAGCAACAGACATACTCAACGCCGAGGCAACTTCACTGGCCGATTGTCGTTCGAGAGTACGACGTTCAAACACACACCAGGTAGATTCCTGGACTCGCGATTTGACGCGACGCATAGCTTCCGCCTGAAGCTCAAGGTCAAAGTCTTCAGCCAATTGCTCTTGGAGACTCTTTCGAGCTTCGACGTTGTCCAGGGCTGCATACGGAGCTTGTTGACCTGTCGTGTGACGTTGACCACTCTGTACGGCGTCTGCAATGGCATGGTTAGTTACGGTCTTCAACCAACCACGATAGCTGCCGCGACTCGGATCGTAGACAAATCGCTGCATGTTGACGACAAGCTTGACGAGCACATTCTGGGCGATTTCCTCGCAATCGGCATCCTGTAATCCCCGTGCACGGCACCAAGCGAAGATCCTAGGAGCATAACGATCCACGAACTCTTCCCAGGCTTGTTGGTCAGCCGGGTTTCGTACCCGCCAGAGTAGTGAGGCTGGGGTTAAAGAGCCGTCAAGAAATTCCATTGCCGCGGACCTCAAAGTTACTGCGCGGCCTTCAGCGCCACGATGAAATCTCAGAATTTATAGTGTCACGCGTTAGTTTTCGGTGCCCAGACCAGTATAGCTAGGTAGTATCGCTTAAAATGTAACCCTGACTCATGTTAAGTCGACATCTAAGTACTGTAAACCGGCCAGCGATCTTGGGCTTTCCCACGAGTCTATGCGGCCTACCGAAAGCTGGAGAATCCGAATGCCGCATCAGACAACTAGGCGATTCAGAAGACTTCGATCTAAAAATCAATCGACCTCTCGGTATCGACAAGTAGTGGCGACGTTTCTAGCAGCTGTAGCGATGCTCATCTCGCCAGCTTGCGCCCTCGAATATGTCTGGACCGCTGGAGGGCATATCGATGCCAATTACATCGGCCTGACCGCGCCTCTCTACCCCGGAATTGATCCCGCACCAGAGAGCACTGATTGGCACGACCGCGACGGGTCGTTCCTATCCAACTGGGATCGTGCGGACAACGGCCCACCTTTCGGGCCTTTCACGGCGAACGATACGCTTATTTTCCGTGACGTCGAGGGAGCTAACCGTTTCCATCCGAGCGCGCGACAAGACTTCACCATTGGCGCGCTGGTGATCGATCGCGATCGAGAGATCATTCTTGATTCGGCGGTCAACGACGGCGGGGTCCTTAGGCGGGCTCTCCTCACGATTGCGTCGGGTGACCTCACGATCATGGCGGCAAACGCAGACGGCACTGCACCGCTTAAGACCATCATCGGGTTGGACCTGCAACTGGGCCCAGGCGCCGTTTGGAAGGAAGACGGCATTTTCTCAGATGGTCCTTCTCAACTCGATGTTTGGGGCAATGTGAGCGGCTCGGATCTGCACTTTGAAAGGCTGCCCAACATCAATCTGTACAGCAGTACGCTCAACTTCACCGGGAAGCTCTCGACTGACGCCCCGAAGCTCACTCGCTTCAGCGGCTCGACGCAAGTAGGCGAAATTGAAGTCCAGGACGGGGCGAACATGATTTTTCATCAGCAAACAGTTCCGTCCGCGTCGACCGATCTTACGCTCAACTCCACAGATTTTCGTATCAGTGACAGTTCGAAGTTCACGAGTTTGGCGACCATGGGGAACGTCTTCAAAGATCTCCGGATGCATGCGGTAAGAAGTGCGCCAGTTCTCGAAATTCAAGGCCCGTTGAGCGTTGCGAGCGTCACGATCACTCAGCAGGCACAAATCGCCGAGGTAGCTTCGACAATCCAGTATGCTGCCGGGGCGCCTGCCGACGGAAGCTCCTACTTGTCGATTGCCCCCAGTCCGATCGATGGCATGTCCCGCATCACCTTTCAGTACGATGCGATACCCGTCAACTCGTCGTTTCAAAATGCCGGGCTGATTAACGTGCCAATCAACGCCAACAAGCTACTGATCGAGGCTAGCGAGTCGACAGGTGCAGGTGCACTCTCGCGTGGTTTGCAGCTGGCTGGTACAGGCTCGAACCAAATCAATGAGACGTTCATCAAGTCGACTACGCTGCTGCTCAATCGAACCAACGGGCCAGAAACTCTCCGCGATGTGACAGTGGGCTACGAAGGCGTGCAAGCGAAGTTATTTAGCGTGCGGGGCCATCAAATTAAAGACGACGCCACCGTCACGATCAACGCGAATAGCTTTTGGGAAATCGGCGGCGAGTCACCGGAGACGATCAAGGAACTGGTCATCAACGGCGGCGTGCTACAAGGGACTCGCAATTTCTATCTCGGGCCCGTCACGAGCAGCGCGCCGACAATCGGACTGCAGAACTCGCGGGTCACGTCGCATTCGGGCGCGGGCCAAATCAATGGCAACCTCCAAGCCAGCAGCGCGATGACCTTCGACATCGCCGGCGGCGCGTCGCTGCTGCTCGATGGCACGGCGACTTCGCCAGGCGTCAACAAGCTGGGCGGCGGAAATCTCATCCTCGGCCCCAATGCCCGTCTCTACGATGCCGTAAGCGTCACCGCTGGCACGTTAACCAGCAATGCGTCGAATCTGATTGCGGATACCAGCGCCGTCACCCTCAGCGGTTCGACTTGGGACCTTAAAGGCCAAACCGAGGCCGTTGCTTCGCTCTCATTGACTGGCTCTAGCCTTACCACGACCAACACAACGCGCGGCACTCTCCACTTGCCGACCAACATCGATCACGTCGTTGCGCTGCACGGAAACAATCAGATTAATGCCAACCTCAGCGTTGGCGAGCGAATATTAACGCTTCCGACCGAGAGCGGGCGCGTAACGACCTACAGCGGCACAATCACAGCCGGCGCCATCCTCAAGAACGGCGGCGGCACGCTAATTCTCAACGGCGCTACCTTGCCCGACACAAACCTGTTTGGTGGAACGATTCGCGCGGCCACCGCCCCGTCGACGATCGGCGGGCTATTTGGCTACACCGGTACCGTCCAAGCCGACACCACACTCTATATCAACGCACCGGCGACGCTGCCCGCTCAAGAGTTCACAGGCGCGCTAACGGGAGTCGGTCTCCTCTCCTTCGGCGGAACTGGGTTGAACATGACCCTCGGTGGATCGACGCCAAGTACGCTTAGTTTTATGGAAGTGACGAGCGGTACCTTACGATTGAATAAGCCCGCGGGCGTCAACGCAGTCGGCGGTGTGTTAGCGATCGGCAGCGGCGCCACGCTAGTTACAAATAACAGCAACCAGTTCGGTAGCACTGTCGACGTGCAAATTGATGGGGAAACACAGTTTGGCACGACCTCACAAACGTTTAGGCACCTCAGTATTCGCGGTACGGACACCAATCTGGCTTTTGTGCGAGCTCACGATGGCATATCTGTGCAGAACGGCTCGTTAACCGGGAGGGCCATCATCACCGGCTCTGGTTTGGACCTTATCGCGGGCGAGGCTCGTATCGAAGGATCGGTATTTGGTGATAGCTCGATCGACGCGCAATCGTCACTAGAAGTTTTCAACGCCGATCCTGCAAACGTCGATTTGAGCTTCGGCAACCGCCTGATGGCTGAAGATGGCAGCACTATCCGATTCGACTTCGATAGCACGCTAACCGGCCCATTGCTCACTGTCGGTGGCGGATTTCTGGCTGGCACACCGAACGTCATCACAATCGGGGGCGTGCCGACATTTACTCAGATGCAAGACTCTATCAATATCGATCTCTCCGAAGTCGAATCTCTCAATGCGGGAGTCTACAATCTCATCGATTTTAGCGCGGCACCGTATTCAATTCCCGGAGTCTCGGGCAGCCACTATCCAGATATAGATAATTTCAATCTCACAGGAGCCCCGGGCGTCGGCGCCCTTCGCATCACAGCCAACGTCCTGCAGTTTGTCTTAGAAGGTCCTGGCAATGCGGACTTCGACGAAGATGGCGACGTGGATGGTCGCGACTTCCTTACTTGGCAACGACGCGTTGGTCTAAACTCAGGCGCGACACTCGCCGATGGAGACGCCAATGGTGATGGCCAGGTCAATCAAGCTGACTTGCATATCTGGCAACAACAGTACGGTCAACCGACTGGGGTCTCAGCCCTGACACAAGTACCTGAGCCTTCCTGCTTGCTGCTAACAATCTCACTACTCGGGATCTTAACCCGATTCAGGCCAAGTTTCATTGATTGCTGAGAGTATTCATTGTTATTGCCCAGGTGATCAGGCCTCGACTGGACGTGTTAGCAGACACAAATATCTGAAACGCCGTCTGCACAGTGTCTGCATTTGGTACGGCCACTTCCAAAATTTTTGGGTCAATCAATGCTAGAAGTTGCCAAATTGTGTCATTCAATTAGAGGCTGCGGGTTACAAACCCGCAACTCTAGTCGACATAAGTGCCTTTTTACTAATGGCATACAAACAGGAGTGGAGGCGGCGGGAATCGAAGGCGAAGCTGATTTTGCCGCAACTCACGTTAGCGAAATCGTTTGCGACTCAGAGCCTACCCCCAGCGCTGCAAATGTGCTGCATAGCAGCGACACAACCTCGCGCTTGCTGACATCG